>NZ_LKDU01000002.1:0-312789 GCF_001401855.1 Pseudoalteromonas sp. P1-7a
ATAAATGTACCTAGCGCTAACACTAATAAAATAGCCGCTTTGTTTAACTGATTAGATGCCGACGCAACATCTGCACTCATAGAAGATCCTTTAACTTTGATTTTAAAATAACGAATAGCCACACGTTAACTGTGTGGGGAGTAAACATATATTAGGTGTGGAGTGTGTCAGTGAGATGGCTATTTTAAGTTAAAAAGTGTACTGCGTCATGTATAAAAATAGTATTTTTGGCTTGTTTTACTTTTGTTAACTACTAAAAAATGATAGCTATAGTGTTAATTTATAAAAAGATAATGAAGAGCAGTAAATTAGTAAGCTATTATTTGCTCGCAGAATAGCTAAAAAACACTTATATTTACAAAGTTGTTACATTTATTGCTAGCTAACATATTATTTTTATATTTGCTTGTTATTGTCGCTCTAATATTAGTCTCTAAAGGTTTTAACATATGTTTGGTCTACGAAAAGATAACGCTAAAGTTGATGAATTGGAACGTCAACTCAATGAAAGTAAATCAGTACTATCAGCTATTTATAAGCATGTAGCGTATATTGAATTTACACCTGAAGGAAAAATTTTAGATGCTAACGAACTTTTTTTAGACACCATAGGTTACAAAAGAGAAGAAATAATTGGCAAGCATCACCGTATGTTTTGCGACTCTGATTATGCTAATTCAAATGAGTACAGCCAATTTTGGCAATCGTTGCAAGGTGCAAACTCAGCGAGCGGTACTTTTATGCGCTTTAACGCTAATGGTGAAAAACTATGGCTAGAGGCTACTTACTTTCCTGTGGAAGTTAATGGTGTGGTGAGTAAGGTGATTAAAATAGCCTCTGATATTACAAAAGATTATGTACAGCGAAAATCTCAAGAAGCGCTCACCGAAGCACTTGATAAGGCACTGGCCACAATTGAATTTAACCCCGATGGCACCATTATTAAAGCAAATCAAAACTTTTTATCTACAGTGGGTTATTCACTTGCAGAAATAGTGGGTAAGCATCACAAAATGTTTTGTACTGACTCTTTTTATCAAAATAATCCTCGGTTTTGGGAGGAGCTAAGCGAGGGACAGTTTAAATCGGGTAAGTTTAAACGCATAACCTCTAACGGGGATGAAATTTGGTTAGAGGCAACCTACAATCCTATTTTAGATAACAAAGGCAACGTAATAAAAGTCGTGAAGTTTGCCTCTAATATAACTGAACGGATAAAAGAAAACGAAGCTGTAAGTGACGCTGCAAAAATTGCACACGAGTCAGCCGTGTCGAGTGCGCAAACGGCCAAAAGAGGGTCAGAGATATTACACGATGCAATTGCAAACTCCGATGCAATTGTAAGCCAAGTGCTTAAATCGGTTGATTTAATTAAAAATCTGAATGAACAATCGGCGGTTATCGGGTCTATTGTTTCGACCATAAGCAGTATTGCCGATCAAACTAATCTATTGGCGCTCAATGCCGCTATTGAGGCCGCACGAGCGGGTGAGTACGGCCGCGGCTTTGCCGTTGTGGCCGACGAGGTTAGGCAGCTTGCTGCAAGCACCAGTAGTTCTACCAACGAAATTGCTACTGTGGTTAAAAATAACCAAGAATTGACTAACGATATTTCAAAACAAATTACCTCGGTGTCTGACTCCTCAGAGCAGGGTCGTGAGCTTGTAGCAAAAGTCTCTGAAGTAATACAAGAAATAGAACGAGGCGCTGATGCTGTCTCTGCCACAGTGTCTAGACTTAACGTGAGTTAAGTTGCAGTAATTTGTTAAACTGCGACATTTTGTCGCGCTATAATCCTATAAGTACATTATATAATTTATGCCATATATAACAGTGGCATAAATTATAAATGGCTTATATCAAACGTATACAACACACTTATTTACTCTCTCCTTTAGCACTATTAATTAGCGGCTTTTTATCGCCTGTGGTGCTCGCTGATGATAATGACTTAGAAGTTATTGAAGTTCACGGACATACACAAAATAAGCATTTATCACTTGGCTCATCAGAGGCAATGCTTGGTCATTTAGGTGTTGATTTTTCGGCTGCGGGCGGAGTGTCTAACTTACCTATTTTAAATGGTTTAATGGGCGATAGAGTAAAAGTATTTGTAGATGGAGCGGATTTAACAGCTGCCTGTGCTAATCAAATGAATCCGCCGCTTTCTTATATTTCTGCCAATCAAGTTGCGGCTTATAAGGTTGTTGCTGGTGTCTCGCCAGTAAGTGCAGGTGGCGATAACATTGCAGGTGTAATAAGTGTTAATTCTATTTCACCACAATACAGCGAAACGAGCGAGTTAGCATGGCACTCCGGTTATGTGTCGGCTAAATACAGTAGTGTCGATAATGGCCGAAAGTTAGGTGTTGGCGCTCGTATAGCCAGTGATACATTAAGCTTTGATTACCAGGGCGCGTTTAGTGATGCCAACAGCTACGAAGATGGCAAGGGTAACAAAGTACTTGATACACTATACCGCGCTCAAAATCACAGTTTAACGGGCGCGATACGCGATGAAAAACAACAACTGGTCGTAAAGCTTACGCATCAAAAAATACCGTTCCAAGGTTTTGCTAACCAGTACATGGATATGACTGACAATACCAGCTATGGCGCTATTGCCCAATATAAGCGCAGCTTTGAAAGCAGTGAGCTGCAAGGGCAGGTCAATTGGCATAGTGTAAAGCACGAAATGGGCTTTTTTAGTAAAGAAAAAACCGGCATGATGCCCATGAAAACAGATGCAAAAGATATAAGCACGCAGCTTAAATGGCGTCTTACACTTGATAAAAATAGCTCATTACTGCTCGGGCAGGAATATTATAACTACCGCATTGATGATTGGTGGCCGGCGATTGAAGGCTCAACCATGATGGGGCCAAATGATTATATAAATATTAATAATGGGAAGCGTGAGCGTATTGCCTTATTTGCAGAGTATGAAAGCCAAATTAATAATAAGCTTTGGTTAAATACGGGAGTGAGGGTTGAGCGTGTTAATACGCAAGTTGATGAAGTGCAGGCCTATAACGATGGCATGAGTATGATGGATATGGGCAGTATGAGCACGATGACCACTGCTAATAATGCGCTAGCTGCAAATGACTTTAATAATGCCGATAGAGACAAAACCGACACTTTAGTTGATGTAAATGTACTCGCTAATTACCAAATTACACTTTATGACGAGCTCCAATTAGGCCTTGCTCGCAAAAATCGCGCACCCAATTTATATGAGCGCTACAGCTGGGGTGTAAGTAATATGGCAAGTACTATGATTGGCTGGTACGGCGATGCTAATGGTTATATAGGCAACCCAAACCTTAACGCCGAAACCGCCCATACCATTAGTGCAACGTATTCAAAAACAGCTAAAGATGATGCGTGGCGTGTAAGTGCTAATGTGTGGTATACCGATATAAACGACTACATTGATGCAAATATTGTTCGTAATTTTAATAGTTATGGCTTAGCAAACACAACGCGTAATATTTTACAGTTCACTAATGTTGACGCCACATTGTATGGTGCAAAGCTTGATATAAGTAAGTCGCTTTATCAATCAAAGCAGTTTGGCAAATGGCTGTTAAAAGCAAACGTTACAAGTACCCGTGGCAAGCGCGACGACACAAACCAACCGCTATATCAAATTAAGCCATTACATACAGAGTTAACATTAAGCCAGCAAATAGGGGTATTTGAAAATACGCTGTCGTGGGAGTGGGTTGATTCAAAATCACGCGTTGATGTTAACCGCCTTGAAAACCAAACAAGCAGCTATAATTTAGTGAACTTGTCCTCTAAAACCACCTTTAATGCATTAACGCTAAGTGCTGAGGTAACTAACTTATTTGATGTGTTTTACGAGTTGCCATTAGGGGGAGTAAGTATTGCTGCACTAAAACAAAATAATAGCGCGGGCTTTACCCAATTGTCGGGGCAGGGGCGCTCATTTAATATAAGCGCAAGTTATGCTTTTTAGAGGTTATTAATAGTTAAGTCACCATTGTGTTGTGGCTTAACGCTAATTATTAATCAGTAGTCGCACTTTGCTCATCGTCGGCACAAAGAGATTGCTCTGCTTCTAAAGCTTGTTTTTCGCGCTCGGCTTTAGATACATACGCTGGTTTATTACTTTTGTGTAATTTAGCATTAGCACGTTTATCTTTTTTCTGAAATTTAGTGACGATTTTTTTACGGCGATTCATTAGTACTAATACTCTGATAAATTTAGTTCGCGCATTATACAACCAATGCGATTAAAGCCGCCATATAAATTTAAAACACGATCATTGTAATCCTGTCGCAAAGCGCTATTTAATATTATGCTGCAGCGCTATAATTTGGCCTTTATTTAGTCATACAACGGGATACGTTTTGAAAAAGTTAGTTTTGCTCTGCAGTGCTTTATTTGCTTTTAATACTCATGCGCAATTACATGAAAATATTGATAGTGTAGCTGATTACGCTGTAAATACTTATCAACAATCACAAATTCACACACTAACTAATTTAGTGGCTTTTCCTACAGTAAATAAAGATTCAATACCCGCGCCACAAAATCCTGACTTTATTAATTTTAAGTCGGTATTAAAAATGAAAGCCTCAGAGCTTGGGTTTGATTACCAAGACTTAGGCTATACCGTGCTTATAGGTATGGGCGATCAAAACGAAAAGGTTACCGTTGTTACTCACGGAGATGTACAACCTGCCAATGCAAGTAAGTGGAAACAAAGCCCATTTATCATTGATACCTCTGAGCCTGGAAAATTAGTAGGGCGCGGCACAGAAGATGACAAAGGCGCTATAGCTACTGCGCTTTACGCTATGAAAGCGATTAAAGATAAAGGCATAAAGCTTGATAACCGTATAGAGTTGATGATTTACCTTGCCGAAGAGTCAGACTGGGACCCACTTACTGAATTTATGAAAACCTATGAGCAACCAAAATATGCAGTAACCATTGATGCATCATACCCTGTAGTTGTTGCCGAAAAAGGCTGGAGCTTAATTGCCCCTACGTTTAATGCTACCTCAAAGCAAACTGGGGTTTATGTAAGTGATGTTGCTGGTGGCGCGTTTAGAAGCCAAATACCGGAAGATGCAAGCTTAGTGCTGCATAACGCAAGCGCTGCAATTATTAACTCATTAAAAACAAAAGCTAAAACGCTTAGTGACGTTGAGTTTAATTTTGAAGAGCAAGGTAAAGGCTTAAAAATAACTGTAAAAGGGGTATCTGCGCACTCATCTGAGCCTGAGTCGGGCGTTAATGCCATCGCACACCTGGGTGAGTTATTTAAAGATGTAGCGCTTGAAAATAATAGCGATGGCCAGCTTATTAAATTTGTAAACCAATTAATTGGCTTAGATATTCATGGTAAGCAATTTGGTAATATTGCTTATAAGCATAATTTTATGGGCCCAATGACAGTGGCGCCTACCCTTATCGAGCGCGATGGTAATGCACTAACGTTAGCCATTAACGCGCGCCGCCCAGTAGGCAAAGAGGAAAAACTACTTAAAGCGCAAATTAACAGTGCGATAAAGGAATGGGAAACAGCAAATAACGTAATGCTTAGTAAAGTAGATACGGTTATTGGTACACCCATGCTGTTAGATAACGCACCGCACGCACAAAAGCTACTCGATATATTTAAGCATTTTACCGGCGACAAAAAAGCTGACTTCGTATCAATAGGTGGCGGCACTAACGCAAAACTATTTGATAATGCCGTGTCATTTGGCCCTTCAATGCCGGGTAAACGTTACACAGGCCACTCTGAGCATGAATTTATAACGCTTGAGCAATTGGCGCTAAATTTACGTATGTATACGGCAATGATGATAGAGCTAGGAAATATGTAAGCTATAGCTGTTTTAATTTAAAAGCCGCCTTGTTTAACTAAAGTGACTTCAGCAAGGCGGCTTTTTTGTATTTATTAAAACTGGGCTACAAAACTGAGATTGTATATATCATAGTTATTTTTATCAGTGTAGTTGGCGCTGAAATAGTAGCTATCGTTAATAAAGTATTTACCCTCAACAACTAAATCTGAGTCGCTTACGCCGATACCCACTGCAACGTGCTTATTGAAGTAGTAATTTGCCAGTACATCAAAAAAAGGGTCATCACCAGCATCGAGATAGTCAACATTTATAGAAACGTAGCTTTCATCGTAAAGGTGAGCAAAGTAACGTGATGATAAGTCCCACGAGTCTATTTCATCATCAGTCTCGACAGTAAAACCTAGGTAGTCGGTGTCATTAATTTGATGGTTATATTGCGCTTTAAATAAATAAACCGTATCACCAAATTCGTAATCTACCATGCGTGCAGATACTTTTAACGAATCTGCAAATAAGTAACCTATACCAAGCGAATAGGTATCTGTATCGCCAATGTTGGGTAATTCAAAAGTTGCAAAAGCATTACCGTAAAAGCCTTCTCCAAAAATCCCTTTTTTGCTATAACCATCTGAATTAAAGTAATTTAAGCCTATATTACTATCTGTATCTAGGTAGCCATAATCATCCCACACTCCCGAGCTTTGTTGCTCTTCAAAGTAATAATGCGTAGATAATCCGTACACATTATCGCTGTAATAGCGTGAATCAATTTTTGCGTAGTTAATTGTATTAAACCATTGCTTTGATGCTGATTGTTCAGCGTTTACTGACGCTGCACAGCTAAGTGCAAGCAAAGAGAGTGGTATTAAGTAGCGCATAAGTATCCTTTCTTATAATTAAATAGGTGTATCTGAAAAAGGTATTGTATTTAACACTCGTTAAAATACATTTAAAAAATTGTAAGTAACTGTGTGTTTGTATAAGTATTTGTAGGAATGCGCTTGAAGGGGCTGCTATAAATTTATGACTAATGTCATATTAACTGATGACAAATAGCACCTTTCAGGCTTAAAAATTAAGGCAATAATAACCCTACATTTTAAGAGGAGAGCAAACATGAATACATCAACATTTTTTGATAACTTAAAACGTTACTTAGTGGTTTTAACTTTTTTTACTGTAGTTAACCTAATTACATCACCCAATTATTTGTGGGTTGTGTGGCCTGCGCTAGGGATGGGTATTGCGCTTCTTAACGACTTATTAGATTTAAATCGTTCAAAAAGGGTAGGGTAATGAAAGTGAAGCCAAGTGAATTTACTTGGCTTAAATTACTTAATGTAAAAGAGATAGCCGTTTATGAGGCGCTCTTGAGTGTTGCATTAAGAGATATTTCGGTATTGAGCAGCTTTGAAATAGGGCACCCTTTTTTAGTTTGCTCACACAATGCCTGAAATTGCTCGTTAGCAATATCTTTAATCCGTGCGTTTACGTCAAGTGCTATATGGGTGACTGCAAAGCCATCATCAACTTCATCGAGACTTACCGTTGCTTTGGTATCAATTTTATCGGCTGTAAAGCCTGCATCACCTAATGTAAGTGACAACGCCATACTAAAACAGGCACTGTGCGCCGCACCTACCAATTCTTCTGGGTTTGAACCAGGCTCGTCTTCAAAGCGAGTATTAAAGCCAAAAGGTTGTTTATCAAGTGCGCCGCTTTGCGTAGAAATACTGCCTTTACCTGTTTTAATATCGCCAGACCAGGTTGAGCTTGCCGTTTTTTTAATCGTCATTATCTTCTCCTTGCGTTGCATGTAAGCTTTTCAGACTAAATAAGTGCTATTTACATAAAGCAGCTAAATACAGCCTTAAAAGCCGAATTATCCATACCTTTGCAAAATAGACGCCAGATAGCTCACACGTAGCATGAAGGATTAATACTTTTTATTTTTATTACGTTTACAGCGCTCTGAGCAGTAAATAACGTTATCCCAATCACGCAGCCACTTTTTGCGCCATGTAAAAGGCCTATTGCAAACAGGGCATGTTTTTTGTGGTAAGTGACTTTTTTTGTGTGCCATATTAATTGCTTTTTGCGGTGTGTTTTTGTGTGCGAGTAAGTCCTACATGCTTTTTTAATATGTTAGGAATTGCACGTTTGACATCGGCGCGCTCTCGATATTGCCATAAACGTTCGCGCGCTTGTTTAGAGGCATCGGTTAAATCAAGCATGGGCTCGGGGTAATCTTCTCCTAATTTAAAGTCGTTAAACAGCGCTTCCATGGGTGTTTGTTGCCACGGTTCGTGTAAATATTCTATTGGTAGCTTTTCAAGTTCGGGGCACCACTTTTTAATAAAGACGCCGGTTGGGTCTTGATCTTCAGATTGTTTAATTGGGTTGTAATGCCTAATGGTGTTAATACCCGTAACTGAGGCCTGCATTTGTATTTGCGGGTAATGAATACCCGGTTCAAAGTCTAAAAAGTAATTTGCCAGAGGTAAGCTTGCCTGCTGCCAGCTTATATTTAAATGGTGCGTTACAAAGCTAACCAACATAGCGCGCATTCTAAAATTAATATAGCCTGTAGCTTTTAAACAGCGCATGCAGGCATCAATAATAGGGATACCCGTTTGGCCTTGCGCCCAACGCTCAATATCGCGTTCTACATGCTCATCGGTACGATACGGAAATACATGATAACCTGGGTTTAATGCTTTAAATTCCATAGTGCATTCACTTTCAAACTTTTGCATAAAGTGGCAATGCCAGTGCAGGCGCGATACAAAAGCAGCGAGCGGACGCTTCCAGCCTTTTTTGCTGGGGTGTTTAGAATGGTATTCATCAATTGCCATTTGGTACACTTGCTTAAGGCTAATATTACCCCACGCTAAATAAGGTGAAAGCCTAGAGCAATGAATACGGCTTAAACTGGGGCTAGATATGCCTTTTTGATATCCCTTACCGCGCTCAGCAAAAAAGCTTTGCAGTATTGTGCGCGCAGTTAAAGGCCCACCTACTTGAAAGTTATCATCATTTTGCGTGTAGCTTTTGGGTAATTTAGGTGTTTTGTGGTTATCAAGGGAAATGGTTTTTATATTTTGCCAATTAGGAATAGCAATAGGAGCCTGCATTGTTTGTTGCCAGCGTGCGTTCCAATCTTTACGGTTTTTTTTGCCACGAATAACGGCGCCCGTTTGTGATTCATGCCAGTGTACTTGTTGCTCTTTACACCACATGGCAACGGCTTTATCTCGCTCAAAGGTATTGTTTAAGCCAATTTCTTGATGGCTAAATATGTTTGCTATTTGGTATGTTTGATTAAGCGTGTTTAACAGTGTCAGCATGTCTTGGCTAAAAATATAAAGCGTTGCTTTATAGCGATTTAGCTGCTGATTTATTTCATATATTGATTGATAAACAAATCGCCAATGGCGCACATTATAATGTGCATCCTCAAGCATTAGTGGCTCAAAGTTGTAAAGCAGTAACGTGGGTAAACCGTTATTAAAAGCATGTTTAAGTGGTTGATGATCGCTAAGGCGTAAATCGCGTTTAAACCACACTATGTTTATCTTTTCGCGCATATTTAAAAAAGTGGCTGCAGTTATGAAATACTGTACGCAATAAAGCGTTTTTACGATTTGCAGTACGACGTATAAAGGAGAATTATGTTTTTAGATTTAACACAAAACACGCAGCACAATGTTTACTCTTATTTAGTTGGGGGTATTAGCCCACGGCCGATTGCTTGGGTAAGCACACTTAGTAAGGAGGGAATTGCTAATATTGCCCCGTATTCTTTCTTTACAGTGGCCAGCTGTAACCCCCCAGTGTTGAGCGTGACTCAAGTAAACCCACGCGACAAAGCCAATAAAGATACGCTTTTAAACCTTCAAGCCACTAACAGCTGCGTGGTTAATATTGTCAGTGAGGAGCTAGTCGAGAAAATGAATCAAAGCTGCGCTAATTATCCACATAATGTGAGTGAATTTGAAGCGGCGAATATTGAATCAGTTGCTAGTACACAGGTTGCAGCCCTAGGCGTTGCAACGGCTAAAGTAAGATACGAATGTACTTTAAGAGAAATTATTCAAATAAGCGACGAACCCGGTGGCGGCAAAGTTATGCTGCTCAACGTGGTAGGAATTTATATTGATGATAAGGTGTTAGTGAATGGCTATATAGACCCCACGCGTTTAAACAGCGTAGGCAAAATGGGTGGAGACTACTTTAGCTCTACCAAAGATAAATTTGTACTAAAGCGGCCACAATTGTAAAATAACAGATTAACTTTATACACTTACTGTTAACTCATTAAGCGTTACTTATAAAAACAAATGGATATTGAATGTCTAAATTTTACCTCACTTTAGTACTTGCCCTACTTAGTTTTAGTTGTCTCTCAGCGCCTGATAAAAAGTTACCCATAGAAGCGTTTGCTGGCTTAAAAAGCATAAGCCAAGTTAAGCTCTCACCTGATGGAAATAACATTGCGTATGTAAAAAACCTTGATGGCGATTTAGTTTTAATGGTGCAGAGCCTTACAACGGGCAAGGGCAAGCCGATTATTAAATCGGATAATCATACTGTATTTTTTGACTGGTTTAGCTGGGCAAACAATAATGTGTTGTTATTGGGTGCACGATACATTAAATATCAATTTGGTGGGGTTAAGTATACATCTACTTTAATGTATTCGTATAATTTAAGTGATGATAAAGGAATAAAACTGGCTTTTAGGGCAAACAAAACACGTGATGAAAAGCAGCCCCAGTTTTCTGACCAAATTATTAGTTTTTTACCGGAGCAAGAAAATAAAATACTTGTGCAGGGGGATTTTAAAATTGCCAATACCCCTGCTGTGTATGAGCTTGACCTAACTACTTTACGTAAAAAACAAATACAACGTGCTCGTGCAGATGTAACCAGTTGGTTTGCTGATAGGCAAGGCAAAGTTCGTATTGCTAAAAAAATGGATGAAACACAATTTACTTACGAGCTGTACAACGAGCAAAAAGAGTCGTGGCAAACACTATTTAGCTACGAAGTATTTAGTGAGCAAAGTATTTCGATACTTGGCTTTGATAAAGACCCTAATTTTTTATACATCACTGCGCTACATGAGGGACGTGAAGCATTATTTAAGCTTAATTTAACAACTAACAAACGTGAGCTCATTTTTAGCGATGATAAGTACGATGTAGATGGCGATATTTTTTACTCCCGTAAAACTGGTGAAGTTGCAGGCTTTACGCATTCTCAGTTAGAAGATGGTATTGCGTATTGGGATGAAGACTTAGATAAGTTACATCGTTCTTTACGAGCTTCATTACCTAAAGATTCATTTGAAATGGATATTGTTAGCACCAGCGACGATCAACAAAAATATGTACTTTATGTCAGCTCAGATAAAACTTCAGGCGCCTACATGTTAGGTGACAGAAAGCGAGGAGACTTAACATTTTTTGCAGACGTTTACCCACACATTAATGAAAGCGTATTCGCCGGTAAAGAGCTCATTAGCTATAAAGCACGTGATGGGCTTGTTATAGAAGGCTACTTAACGCTGCCTGTTGGCTATGAGAAGGGCGATAAGTTACCCACTATTATATTTCCACATGGTGGGCCTATGGCGCGAGATTATGCAGGCTTTGACTATTGGACGGCGCTACTGGCATACAATGGTTACGCCGTGTTACAGCCTAACTTTCGTGGCTCAAGTGGTTATGGTTATGACTTTTTAATGCAGTCGATCCAAGGTTTTGGTTTAGCCATGCAAGATGACTTACAAGATGGAGCTAACTGGTTAATAGACCAGGGGATTGCTCAGCCAGATAAAATTTGTATTGGTGGCGCAAGCTACGGTGGGTATGCCGCCCTAATGGCTGTTATTAAACACCCTGAAACATTTAAATGTGCGGCAAGTTTTGCAGGGGTAACTGACCTTGAGCATATTGTGAGTAAAGCTCGATACTTTACAAACAAAGACATAGTAAGAAAACAGTTTGGAACAAATAGCGATAAGTTAGAGGCTAATTCTCCTGTTAACTTTGCAAAATCGATTAACAAACCAATTTTACTTATTCATGGCAGCGACGACAGCGTAGTACCTATTTATCACAGCCGAGAAATGGAAGGTGAATTAGATGACGAAGATAAAGATGTTACTTACATTGAGCTAGAAGAGGGTGATCATTACTTGTCCTATCAGCCGCATAGAATTAAAACATTACAAGCGTTTCTCGATTTTTTTGATAAGCATTTAAAAAACGATTGATAACAAAGGCGACTTAGGTCGCCTTTATTGATCTTAAATTTCTAAATAATGCACATTGTTTGCACTTTTACTTGTTAACATTGTACGTTGTTATTAAAGGCGCTATTTATAAGTCGCTATAATAGAACACACAGTTAATACAATTGGTATTACAGGCTATTCTTAAAAGTGCTTAGAGCTTTTAAGAATACGTTTTAGCGGTAAAAAAATACGTAATAAATAATAGCTCAAATGCTTTAGAGTCAGGTTTATAAAAAATAAATGAAAATTCATAATAAACTTTTTTTAATATTATTTAGTTTTACTTTTAGCATTATTGCGGGGTTAGTTGTGCTTATTCAGTACAGTATTGGCCAAGGTGTTATTGATTTTGTTAACGCTAAAGAAGTAAAAGCATTAGAGCCATTGGCAGTACAACTCGCTAATAAGTATGCGCACACTCCCTCGTGGGATAAAATTATAGGTAACGATCAGCGCTTTTTAAGGTTGGTTGAATCGCAATTGCAATCAAGTCAGTTTTTACCTAGTTTACGCGATATGCCACAGCGCCCAGAAATTCGCGGCGAACGCAGACCCAGGCCCCCACAGCATTTGGCGCAGCGCGATCGTCGCCCACCGCCTGAGCATGCCGCGCACTATGCACTACTTGATGAAAACCAGCAGCGTATTTTTGGTAAATTATTTGAGGATTTAAAGTACATTAAAACGCCCATAGAGCTTGAAGGTAAAACAATTGCTTATCTGGCTGTTTCAAAAAGAAAAAGCCTAGCAGATGGGTACGAGCTTGATTTTTTAAAGCAGCAAACTAACTATTTATGGCTTATTGCGTTAACCGCAGGGCTACTTACCTTAATGTTGTCTTTTTTATTAGCAAGGCACTTAGTTGGGCCTGTAAAGCAAATAGCCAGCGGTATGCACAAGCTTACTAAAGGGCAGTACAGCACAAAGCTTTTATTAGATAGAAAAGACGAGCTGGGCCAGCTTAGTGAAGATTTTAACACCTTGGCCTTTACGCTTGCTAAGGATGAGCAAGTACGTAAACGTTGGCTTGCAAATATTTCTCATGAACTAAGAACGCCCATGAGCATTTTACTCGGTGAGCTTGAAGCTATGTTGCTTGGGATACGTGAACCAAATAATAAAAATATTAGTTCTGCTAACGATGAAGCGCTGCATTTAAAGCGCTTGATTGACGACCTACACATGCTAAACAGTGCCGAGTTAGGTGGCATGCATTACACCATGGAACCAACCGATGTAGGCTACTTACTTAACTCCATAGAGCAAAAATACCATGTTATTTTTAAGCAGCACGCTATTAATTTTTACCTTCTTAATAGCGCTAACAACACCACAGTAAACGCAGATAAAACACGTATACTGCAATTATTAGATAATATATTAATGAATGCGGTGCATTACGCGCAGTGTACAACTATTTCTTTAAGTGCCAATAACGTAAATATAAAAGGCCAAGCCTATTTAGAGCTTATAATAGAAGATAATGGGATAGGTGTTGAGCAAACGCATTTATCGCATTTGTTTGAATATTTATACCGTGTAGACAGCTCTCGCAACCGCCAAGAGGGAGGCTCTGGTTTAGGTTTATCAATTTGCCAACATATCGTTAAAGGCCATAATGGCGAAATAGCGGCTGAAAAAGCAAGTTTAGGTGGTTTAGCGATTATTATTCGCCTGCCTTTAGTAAAGGTTTAGAGGACAGTATGGAAGATCAAATACTTATTGTTGAAGATGAAATAAAACTTGCCAATTTAATGAGCGACTTTTTAACAAGTCATCATTATCAAACGCACCTTATTCATCATGGTGATGAGGTACTTAGCTGGCTTGAAAGTAACAAGCCAAGTGTTATTTTATTGGATATTATGCTGCCAGGGCAAAGCGGTATAGAGCTGTGCAAAGCGATAAGAAAGTTCTCTAATGTGCCCATTATTATGGTTTCGGCAAAGGTAGAGGAGATTGACCGATTGCTTGGGCTAGAATTGGGCGCCGATGATTATATTTGTAAACCGTTTAGCTATGCTGAGCTGGTGGCGCGTGTAAAAGCAATTTTAAGGCGTGTGAATAGCACAAAAGAGCCTGTAAATAATGCCATGACACTGGATGAAAGTACTTACAGTGTTAACTATAAAAATAGCAGTATAGAACTAACTAATTTTGAATTTCAGCTATTTAAGCCTTTGTATTCAAATCCTAACCGAATTTACTCACGCGATAGCTTAATGGACACCATGTACGCAGACCAACGTATAGTTAGCCACCGCACTATAGACAGCCACATAAAAAAATTACGTAAAAAGCTGGATGAAGTAACGCAAACCGAAAGCGTTATTCAGTCGGTTTACGGGGTGGGCTATCGGTTTGTTCATCCTCAATAGCTAAAAGTGAGCGCAGCTTTACTCATCATCTGCATTTTTAATACGTTCTAAACGGTCGAACTCTTCGTATTCGGCCGCTTGTATTTCATCTAGCACAGCATCTACATCTGCAACTTCGCTACTGTCTTCAAATTCCCCGCTGAGCACCGTGTTTGGCGTTAAGCTGGCCTCTTCAAACAGTGCCCACATTTCTTTTGCGTATTGGGTTTTTAAAAGGCTAGGTGCAAACTGCGCATAATAACGGCGTATGTTGTTTACATCGCGCGTAAACATTGCTTGCGCACTGTTATTAGCCGCGGCGTTTATAGCTTGCGGAAGGTCAATAATGACAGGCCCTTTATTATCAACAAGTACGTTAAATTCCGATAAGTCACCGTGGATAATACCCGCGCACAGCATTAATTTAATATAATGAATCATCATACTGTACTGCTCAATAGCGTGTTGCTGCGTAAGGCTCACATGCCCTAACTGTGGAGCAACATCACCGTCTTCATCGCACACAAGCTCCATTAACAACACGCCATCAATACAGTAATAAGTGTCGGGAACTCTGACGCCAGCACGTGATAAACGGCTAAGCGCGTCTACCTCTGCATTTTGCCAAATTTCCTCTTCTAGTTGCCGCCCATAACTAGAGCGTTTACCCATGGCACGGGCTTGGCGTCCGCCTCTCACTTTTCGACCTTCTTGATACTGTGCGGCTTTTTTAAAGCTGCGTTTAACGGCTTCTTTGTAGACTTTAGCACAGCGAATTTCGCCACCGCTGCGTACCACAAATACATCCGCTTCTTTGCCGCTCATTAAGCGGCTTATCACTTCATCAATTAGGCCATCATCAACGAGTGGCTGGAGGCGTTTAGGTATTTTCACTGCGATACAACTAGTAAAATTGGAAGATTAAACATGTATGTTTATAAGCCCTTAGTATGTTAGCTCTCAAAAACGTGTTGAAAGTGGTTTTAGGTAATTAGTTATCACAATAACCGAAATACCGAATAAGGTAAAAATAACATGATAAAAATCAGCTTTATTTTTATTTCCTTATTTTTTGCACAATGTTTGCGCTTTTTAGGCGTACTTTATATTCATACCCTTTATTAATAGCTAACCCAAGGTGACCACGATGAAGCATTTCTCTACTTTTGCCGTTGCTGCATTATTATCTATGGCTTTTTCAGCCAATGTTGCAGCCCGAGGCGGTGATAACCCACCACCTAAACCTGACTTTTCGAGCATAGATGCAGATGGTGACGGTGTGATTAGCCTTGCAGAATTTAGTGAAAGTGCGCCACCGCAAGGCGATGCGCAAACTATTTTTGATGCTATAGATGCCGATGGGAATGGCGAAATTAGCGAACAAGAATTAAGTGAACACAAGCCACCACGCCGCGCACGTTAAGGAAGAAAAAAATGATCAACAGTATTGGTAGCTCAGCGAGTTTTATGGCTCAACAATCGAGTCAAGTAAGTGCTTTAACCACAGAGCAAACTGAGTTTGTTAAAGAAACACTGGCAGAATTTGATGCACAAAACCTAAGCACAGAAGATGCGCAAAGTATTCAAGCCGCATTTGAAGAGCAGGGGATCTCGCCTACAAAAGAGTTAGCGGATTTAATGAGCGAACTTGATTTTGACGCTAAAAGTATAGGCGATGCAGGACGTCCTGAAGGGCAGCGTCCGCCACCGCCGCCACAAAACGCGCTAGAATCTGTTGATACTGACGAAGTGGTTAGCTACTTAGATGAGTTATTAACTGAGTATTCAAGCCAGCTATCAGATGAAGATAAAGAATCAATTCTTTCATCGGTACAAGAAAAATTTGGCTTAAGTGAAGGCGATTCACTGCTAAATGTAACAGCTTAGGTGTTATAACTTGAGGTAAAGCTGAGCGTTTATCCTTAGGTCTTAAGTCCAAAGTCCGGCAATTATTTTGTTGGGCTTTTTTATTATACCCATTCGCTTAATTGATTACGTATTAGTGCGGATTGGGTTTACTCTGCTTGAGGCAAAAAAATCGCGCTAATAGCACCTAATAAACCGAGCAGGCTATACAACAAAATAAGCTGTGCAGTTGATAAAAATGCATCTAAAAGCCCTATACTGCCTAACATTAGAAGCAAAATACCAATTATAGTATTGCTAACCGACACGTAATCGGTGCGTTTATTGCCTTGTGCCATATCCACTAAATAGGTTTTACGCCCGAGCCGCACCCCTTGATGAGCAATACAAAGCAAAAAATAAAAACTAGGTATTACCCAAGCATATTCAAACAGTTGGCTATACCATGAGGCTATTACAAACACGCTTACGCCATTTATGGTGACAAGTAACGCACTGATCACAAGTACCTTTTGGCTAGAAAAATCGCTAAGTCTTCCCCATATTGGCCCAGAAATTAAACTTGCTAAGCCAGACACGGCTAAAAATATTGCCAATAATGAAAATTCAAACTGTTGAGAGCTTGCTAAAATAATATAAAAAGGCGCGCTTAGGGCTGAGCAAAGTAAAAAGGCGCGGGTAATGACAAAGTGTGCAAATTGTTTATCTTGATAAAGCAGCTGTAATTTACTTAGCGCATTTAAAAAGCCATTTTTACCGCCTTGGGTCGCGCCTTTGTATTCGTTTATGCGGCTATAAAAAAGTGCAGCAGCAACCCACAAAACGGCGCCTAAACTTAGCGCAATTAATACCGTATTTTGCTCTTTTTGCCCCGAAAAAAAACACATCATTAAACCAAAAGTAAGTGTTGCAAGTCCGGCAATACTTGCTGCCAGGCCACTAATATTACCTCGCTTTTTTTTAGGGATCACTTTACCTAATACATCTTTAGCAGCAATAGAGTTAAACCCGCGGGCGAGGCTAAAGAGCACCAACAGAGCTAAAATTGCATAGCCAGCTTGAGCGCCTTCTAGCACAAATGAAACACCCACCATAGCGCCAATACATAAAGCTTGGGCAAATGCACCGCAAACCCATACCCACTTTCTCACAGGGCGTTGGCGGATAATATTGGCTATCGCTAATTGGGGTAATAAAGAGCCTGATTCTCTAATAGGCACAAGCCAGGCTATAAACGCGCTTGGTACGTTTAAGCTTTGCATTAACCAAGGTAGGGTTACTTTAGGATTGAGGAGGGCATCGGCAAATTTACTAAAAAGCTGGCTTGCTAATAAAAGAATAAAGTTACCAGCAACTTCTTTGCAGTCTTCATCGTTTATGTCTTTACAGGCACGTGCGTCTTCATCGTTATTAAGGCGTTTATAGACTTGCTCTTTAGTGAGTTTTTTCATATTGCTAGCTACACAATTTGTTTTGCTCGTTGAGGTATGATTCTACAAAGTGTTGTTCCATAGGTTTAGAAAAATAATAACCTTGCAGGTGAGACACGCCAATTTCTTTTAGCACATTGGCTTGCTCTAGGGTTTCGACGCCTTCGGCAACTACTATAAAATCAAGTGTAGAGGCCATTTGCACAATTGCATGAATAATACTTAAGCCTCGCTTATCCATATTCTGAATAAAGCTTTTATCTATTTTTACTATGTCTACACCAATATCTAACATGCTCGATAAGGATGAATACCCCGTACCAAAGTCATCTATAGAAATACAAAATCCTTGTTTTTGCAGCTCTTTTACTGCGGCTAAAAAGGTGAGCTTATCCTCTGCAAACACAGATTCAGTGATTTCAAGGTGCAGGTTTTCGGGCTTTACATGGTATTGATTCACTATATTTACAACTTTAGTGACAAAATCAGGGTCTTGAAGTTGTATTACCGATACATTAACGCTCACAGCAATAGTGGGTTGTACGTTTTTAAACGTGCAAGCTTGCGCACACGCTTGTTCAATCACCCATAAGCCAAGTTCGGTTATGAGGTTGTATTGCTCGGCAATGGCAATAAACTCATCGGGAAATATCGCTTCGCCATTTAACTGCCACCTTAAAAGCGATTCAAACGAGGTTACCTTTGTTGTTTTACTATCAACTATAGGCTGAAACACTAATCGCAAGCCGTTATTTTTTATTGCCATTGCTAATTGTTGGCTGAGTAACTGTTCGCGCTCTTGCTGACGCTTTAAGTCGTTGTTGTAAATATTAACGCAGCCTTTTGCAGTTCGCTTTTGATGGTACATGGCTAAATCTGCTGAGCGGATTAATGCGCCCAAATCAGCCTCATGTTCAGGAAATAAAGCGATGCCAATAGTGGCTGATACCCAACTTTGATATTTATATCGTTCATGCTCGGCACTAATACTTTTAATCACCTTTTTGGCAAAATTAAATAAATCTTGTTGATCTTCGTAGGTTGTTAAAATTAAAAATTCATCTCCGCCCCAGCGACATTTGTATAGATGTCGAGTGCACACCGTACTGAGGCGCTCGGCTATTTCCTTAAGCACTTGATCACCTATTTTATGTCCCATAGTGTCATTAATTTGCTTAAATCCATCTAGATCTACAAAAAGTAAAGCGAGTTTTTCGTTAGGGTGATCTGCAAGTTGTTTATTAGCTACCTTTAAAAAAGCGGTGCGGTTTAATAAATTTGTTAGTGGGTCAGTATTAGATAAGCGGTAAATTTCTTCAGTGCGCTTTTCTACTTTGCTTTCCATCTCGTTAAGTAGTTTGCGGTTTTGATTTCGTAATTTTATTGCTGTTTGGGTAAATGTGGCAGATTTATAGGAAGAGGCAACCATAATGGCTGAAAAAGTAATGCCTAAGAACCCAAGTATATACTGGTAATAGTTATCAGATAAGCTAAGCACTAAAGAGTAAGGCATTAATAAAATAATGCTGTAGCACACTGAGGTAAAACGACTGCCAGAGAGTAAATTGGCAGAGCCTCCAGCAAAGGCAGACAAAATAGCTATAGTGGTGGTAATTTCAACGATGGATGAGCTTTTATGAAACCACAGTGCGTAACATGACCATGAAATAGCAGTTGCAATGCAGCCCACTGAAAAGCGTTTTAAAAAGTTATTTGCATTAAATCGGTGGTTAACGACTTTAGTGTAGTTGAAGTAAATAACATCAATTAGCCTAATTGCTAAAATGACCAGCATGAAAAAAAGCCAAATTATTTTTTCTTGTTTGGTTGTCTTATTCGTTAAGTCAAAAGCAAATACAAGCACAAAGCTTACCAATGCAGAAACGCCAATGCCAGATAAAGCATTAGAATATAAAAGTTTTACGGCTTCTATGCGTTCATTACTATTTAGGTTTTTATATTGCACTCATCAAAGCCTTATTAAAGTAATGCGGGTTACATTTATAAAAATACAATAATAAATATAGTTTAATGATAGGAAAATGCAGACTTTAAATAAAAAAATGCCCATAACACAATGTCTTGTTATGGGCTTTAAGTTAAAAATCGTTAGCGCTATGACGCTCGCTGAGTTGTTCTTCTTCTGGGCCCCAAGTACGATTAACCCGCTGACCACGTTTAACAGCGGGGCGCTTCGCTATTTGTTCTGCCCAGCGCATTACATGAGTGTAAGAGGCTACATCTAAAAACTCGGCAGCGTCGTATAGTTTTCCAAGCACCAATGAGCCATACCAAGGCCAAATAGCAATGTCGGCAATAGAGTATTCACTACCCGCCATGTATTCGTTTTCACTCAAGTGACGATTTAATACATCGAGCTGTCGCTTAGTTTCCATAGTAAAGCGGTCTATTGGGTATTTCATTTTTGTTGGTGCGTAGCTATAAAAATGGCCAAATCCACCCCCTAAATAAGGTGCAGATCCCATTTGCCAAAACAGCCAATTACGGCATTCTGTCTTGGCTTTAAAATCTTTTGGTATTAGTACATCAAATTTTTCTGCCAAGTATTGTAAAATTGAACCCGACTCAAAAATGCGTGTTGGTGGTGTGGTTGAGTGATCCATAAGCGCGGGGATTTTAGAGTTTGGATTAATATCAACAAAGTCCGAGCCAAATTGGTCGCCTTCGCCAATGTCAATTAAGTAGGCATCGTAGTCGGCATCGGTTAGACCAAGCTCTAATAGCTCTTCAAACATAATGGTCGCTTTTTGGCCATTAGGCGTAGCTAATGAATAAAGTTGAAATGGATGTTCGCCAATGGTCAAGTTTTTATCATGTGTGGGGCCTGCAATAGGGCGGTTGATGTTGGCAAATTTACCACCACTTTCACTGTCCCACGTCCACACTCTAGGCACAGTGTGTTCGTTTTCATTACTCATAAATAACCTCAATTTAAAATGTATTAATTTCTATACTGACAAATAAAAAGCTGGGGGTGTAAATAATTATTTAAAGACAATGCAAAAAATTATCGTGCTTTTAATTTATCTGATTTGGCAAGTTTATATCCTAAAAAGAACCCACTTAACGCACCAAATAGATGACTTTCAAATGAGACATGAAAGCGCTGTGGCAAAACGCCCCAAATAAAGCCGCTGTAAAGCACCGCAACTACTACGGCAATAACAATCGATTTGAGTGAGCGCCTAACCACTCCATAGCACAGTATAAACCCCCACAAACCATAAATAACACCGCTTAAGCCTACATGAAAACTACTACGACCAAAGGCCCACACTAATAGCCCACCCATTAATGCAGTAAAAATGAACACAGTATAAAAGCGTTTTACACTGTATTGGCAAATAAGCCAGCTAAGTACAGTAAAAGGCAACATGTTGCTAGCAAAGTGCCACCAGCTTCCGTGCAAAAATGGAGCGCATAAAATGCCAATTAACCCGTGTACACTTCGCGGATAAATTCCTAAACCATTAAGGGTAATGCCTGGTAAGCTATTGATAATTTGCAGTACTAAGCACAAAAAAACAACGCTAAATATTGCAAATCGAGTACTGGTTATAACTGAAGAAGATGATGAGTTAGTTGGCATATAAACGCCTTTGTAGGATTATTTTGTACCAGTATAGGAGTATGTTTTCGCTATTAAAAGCAATTTAAAAAGCGCGGCGATATACACCGCGCTTAATGGTTGTTTAACCAAGTTTGGTTAATAGCTTTTTCGCCGCAAGCTCTGAACTTGCTGGGTTTTGGCCTGTAATCACTAAACCATCTTCTACAGCTAATACGCCCCAGTCGTCGGTTTTTTGATAATCACCGCCTTTTTTAATAAGTTCATCTTCAACTAAAAATGGCACTACATCTGTTAATTGCACGGCGGCTTCTTCTGAGTTACTAAAGCCTGTCACTTTTTTACTCGCTACAAGCGTATTACCTTGCTCGTCTTTAACATTTAAAAAAGCAGCACTAGCGTGACAAACAGCCGCCACAGGTTTTTGTTCTTTTACAAACTTTTCGATAAGTGAGATTGAATCGCTGTTATCTACTAAATCCCATAGTGGGCCGTGGCCGCCTGGGTAAAATACAGCGTCAAAGTCGCTGGCGTTTACTTCGCTTAATTTTTTTGTGTTTGCCATAAGTGTTTGTGCTGCGCTGTCATTGTCATAGCGCTTTGTTGCAGCAGTTTCAAAATCAGAAAGTGTACTCGTTGGGTCAATCGGTGGCTGGCCACCCGCAGGGGAAGCAAGTGTTACCTCTGCACCGGCATCTACAAACGCGTAGTAGGGGGCTGCGAATTCTTCTACCCAAAAACCTGTTTTTTCGCCTGTGTTACCAAGCTCTGAATGCGAGGTAAGTACCATAAGTATTTTTTTAGCCATAACAATATTCCTTCGATTAGTGAGTAAATTAAAGCTTGGTGTTAACCAAGGTGTTGTAATAACTATATGCACTCACAAGGATTTAAACAACGATGATAAAGTTAACTTTATTGGTTTAATTATTGATACAATGATTGAGTTAATAACCAAAGGTGGGTGTGTGATGAAAGTGTCGTTTGAGCAACTTAAAAGCATGGTGGTATTTGCGCAAATAGTAGAGCAGGGCAGTCTAACCGCGGCTTCGAAGCAATTAGGGTTAACGCGAGCGGTGGTAAGTTATCACCTTAAGAAACTAGAAACGCAATTAGAAGTAACATTGCTTAACCGCTCTACCCGCACAATGGCGCTAACCGAAGCCGGTATTGCTTATTACGAACGCTGTAGAGTGATCACCGAGCAAGCAAACGCGGCTAATCAGCAAATAGAAAACATTAAAAGTGAGCCACAAGGAATATTAAAAATAAGTTGCCCTGTTAATGTTGGCATGCAATTAATTGTGCCCGCAATTAATACGTTTAAACGCCAATACCCTAAAATTGAAATAGACTTACAGCTCACCGATGATGTGGTTGATATAATAAAAAATGGCTTTGATATAGCTATCCGTGGCGTCGCTTTAAGAGACTCTAATTTACAGGCTACTAAATTAACAACCATGAGTACCTGTATTTGTGGTTCTGCAACGTACTTTGAGCACTTTAGCAAACCGTACACGCCAGCTGAATTAGCCTCACATAAATGGGTGGTGTACCAACTTAGCAGTAAAACATTAACCCTTAGCAAAGAGGGCAAAAAATACGATGTAATACTACAAGGTGGCATAAGCACCAACAATGCCGCCGCGCGTACAGCGTTTGTGGAAGCTGGGCATGGGCTTGGTCGTATTCCTTTGTATGACGCGTGGCCTAAAGTACAAGCTGGGCTGCTAGAAATAATACTTGATGACTATAAAACAAAAGATATAGAGCTTTATGGTGTGTTTCCGCCTGGGGCCGCTGGCTCTAAAAAGCTTAGGTTATTTATTGATTACTTAAAAGCGTATTTTGTAAAACAGCACACCGCGTTGGGCATGCTGAAAAACGTTTAAAAAGCCTTGTGTTGAAGCGTGCGGCTAAATAATGCCAGCTTGCTGATACATAGTGATCGCAAGCGCTGCATCGTAGCGGTCGCCCTCATCACGCATAAACGCATGCTGTGCGTTTACTTCTTGCCAGTGGTAGTTAATACCTGTAGCGACACATTGCTGATAAATTTTACTACGCCCTTGTTGCGGTACATGTGGGTCTTGTTTACCCCAAATAAAGTGTACTTCGCCTTTAATATCAGCCATGCGTTCAAACGAATTGTTACCTGCATTAGCGGGTAAGGTATCACTATGAATATCGGTGGCGTATAAACAAAATGCCGCTTGTATATGTGGATTTAATGCGGCTCTGTAAGCTAAATGCCCACCGATGCACACACCCATAGCTCCTACGGTACCAGTGCAGTAATCTTGGTTTTGTATAAAGTCGATGAGTGCTTGGGTATCGCTGTCGTGTTGCTCAAGTGGCTTTTGCCATTTATCGGCATTGCCTTTATCTTTACCCGCCTCATCGTAGGCAAGTACAGTACCAATCGGGTTTAGCTCATGAAATACCTCAGGCACTAACACAACAAAACCATGGCTTGCTAAAATTGCGGCGCTGCGCGCAATCGGGGCTGTTTGCTGAAAAATCTCAGAGTAAAAAATAATACTTGGGTATTGGCCAGGAGCATGAGGACGGTAAACGGTAGTTCGCATCAAGCCTGTTGGGGTGGGTAGGTCGGTATTATGGTGTTGGATTATCATAAAAGCGCTCAGTTAAATAATTAATAAGGTTATGGTAACTGAGCGCAAAAAAATAAACGACCGCTATAATACGTTTTTTAAATACTTGCAGGCATTTTATTGCAACTTGCGTAGTAGCTTACGGTCGCAGGCCAATCCGAAAATATTCCTATAACGCCTACATCCTGCGCGAGTACATCAACGACCTTCATCATGTCGCCATCGTTATCAATAACATCAGCGATAGATTGATAGTAATAGCCACCGCCCTCGTTAAGAGGCCCCGAACGCTCTAGGCTCCATGCAATTAGTTCAAGCCCCGCTGCTTTTGCATCAATAGCGTATTGTGAGGGGACTATATTACTTTCGTTATCGATAGTAAGCATCATCCAAATAGGAGGCGCTAAGATTTTAACACCATCGGCTACCAGCGCTTCCATACTTGGTTGCCATGTATCAGGGTTACTTGGGTCAAAGCCCGCTTCGCTGTCGCGGCCATCTAAATATACGCTTTGATTTGCAAAGTCAGGATTGTTATTTATCCAATACTTTACATCATCAAGATTAAACGATTGCGGGTACACATCACTGCTTGGTACGTCTAATAGCGTGTACTCATCAAGCATTTTTTGTGCGTATTGCTGTTGTGTCATCCCCTCAAAAGGCATGCTAACTTGCGGCGACTTTAGCTCTGGGGTCATTTTTACCCCAAGGCTTTTAAATAACTCAATACTTTGTTTATGCGTTAATAACGTGCCACTAGTAGCGTATAGGTCTGTACGCCAGCTAGGCGTACCTTTGATGTATTCATCGACGGTGCTGGCTTGGGTATTGGCGCCATCCATTTTACCTTCAAGTGTTAAAAATTCGCTTAAGGTTATATCGCTTGTGCAGCATTTAGCGGTGGCAGGCGTGCCACTTGCCGTGTTAGCTGGCGTAAAAGGCACACTGCATTTAGCGGCAAGTTCATCAATGGCTAATATATTGGTGGTGGTGTGCAAATCGCACTGAGAGTGGCGACACACTAACTCTTTGTCGCTTGTAAAAGTGACATCGCACTCTACAATACCTGCTCCCATTCGCGCCGCAGCTATATAAGACTCTTTCGTATGCTCAGGGTATTGCATAGGCGCACCACGATGCCCAATAGAAAAATCTGTACGATAAAATGGCCCATCTTTACACGATTCTAATTTTGTTTTTAAATCGCTCTGAGTCATATCGTTAATTAGGTAATCAGCACGAGTACCTAACTGAATATCTGGCGCATCGCCTTTTGCCACTTCAACAATCACTGGCGTAGGTACTTCAACAACTTCAACAGTGGTATTGGTAACCACCACCTCTTTTTCTACCACTTCGACATCGTCATCGCACCCGCTAAGTAGTGCCAGCATTACAGAGCTTGTTATTAGGGTAAGGTGTTTCATGTTTAATCCTTCATATTATTTTCCTTAACCCTAATCGTATTTAATGACAAATTAACTACAAGGGTGTGACGTTCTGTTTATTTGTGCCTACTTTATTGACTGCCAGTGCTGCTAACATAATTACCCCACCGATACTTAAGCGCATAATATCTGCATCTTTATTCCATATAAGCACGTTAACAATAATGCCGGCAGGAATAAGTACGTTGTTCATAACGGCTAACACGCCTACATTTACTTTGGTTGCGCCTTTATTCCATAAAAAGTAACCAAGGCCCGAGGCAACAATACCTAAATATATTAAAATACCCCACTGGGTAGGTGTACTCGGTAACTTGCTTGTATCGCCAAATAATACGTAGCAAGCACTTGCCACCACCAAGGCGCCAATAAAAAACCAGCCAAATACGGTTTTGTCATCTAGCTGATTAGAGGCCATTAAACGTTTATAAGTTACTTGTCCTGTTGCAAAACTAATATTGGCACCCTGAACCAGTAATAAACCTAACATATAGTGATTATTGAGGTTTTCCCAGCGGATAGCCACCGCGCCCAACACAGCGATAAGCGCCACTACAAAAAAGCGCGGGTTAAAATGTTTGTTAAGCGCATCGTTTAAAAGCGTTATATAAAGCGGCGTCATAACAGTAAAAAGCAACACTTCGGGCACGCTTAAAAATAAAAAGGAATGATAGTAAAAGCTGTACATAACACCCAGCTGCACAGCGCCTATCAGCATAAGCTTTAGTGCGAGTGGTTTTGAGGTAAGTTTAGGTTTTAAAAAGGGTAAAAAAACCAATGTGGCTAATGCAACGCGTATTAATACGCTAAACCATGCGTCTACTTGGCCTGCTAGGTACACACCAATTAAACTAAATGAAAAAGCCCACAGTAAGGTAACAGCAAATAAATAGCCCATAATTGTCGTTTTTTATAATTTATAATGTGGCTAGTTTATCTGTTATAAACAATAAAAGCCCGCAAGCGGGCTTTTATAAAGCAAAAATTAATAAACGAGGTTATTAATCAACTAAACCACGACGCTTAAGAAGTGCATCTGTTGTTGGTTTTTGGCCTCTAAACTCAATGTAGCTTTGCATTAAGTCGCGGCTGTTACCTTTAGATAGGATTTCTTCACGGAACTTGTCACCGTTTTCGCGGGTTAGGCCACCGTTATTTTCCATATGTGCAAAGGCATCTGCTGCAAATACTTCTGTCCATAGGTAGGCGTAGTAACCTGCTGAGTAACCACCGGCAAACGTATGGCTAAAGTAGTTTGATTTATAACGCGGTGGCACTGGGTAGTAATCAATACCGTGTGCTTTTAGCGCATCGCTTTCAAACTTTTGAACATCACTGATTTTTTTATCAGAACCAAATGAGTGCCATTCCATATCAAGTAAAGCAGCTGCTAAGTATTCAGTAGTACCAAAGCCTTGGTTGAATTTTTGCGATGCTAGTACTTTATCAAGTAATGCTTGTGGAATTGGCTCACCCGTTTTGTAATGCTTAGCGTAGTTAGCAAGTACTGTAGGTTCAATCATCCAGTCTTCGTGGGCTTGTGATGGAAACTCAACAAAGTCACGTGCTGTAGCCGTACCTGCTAGGCTTGGGTATTTAACATTTGAGAATAAACCGTGCGCAGCATGACCAAATTCATGGAACATAGTCGATACTTCGTCGAAGGTCATTAGCGTAGGCTCGCCCTCAGCTGGTTTTGGAATGTTTTGTGCGTTATAAATAACCGGTTTAGTGCCTTTTAAGCCGCTTTGGCTTACATATGCACTCATCCATGCACCGCCACGCTTACCTTCACGTGCGTATGGGTCCATGTAAAATAAACCAATAGCGCTGCCATCAGCGTTAAATACTTCGTATGCAGTTACATCTTCATGGTAAACAGGTAGGTCTTTACGCTCTTTAAAAGTGATTCCGTACAGCTTGTTCATTGCGAAGAATAAACCATCATGGATCACAGAGTTCATTTCAAAGTATGGCTTAACTAGCGCTGGGTCTAGGTCGTACTTTTCAGCACGTACTTTTTCTGCGTAAAACGCCCAGTCCCAGGGCTTAAGCTCAAAGCTCTCGCCTGAATCGTTAATTACTTTTTGGATAGCGGCCGCTTCTGCTTTGGCTTTTTCAACTGCTTTTGGTGCTAGGTCATCTAAAATGCCGTACACGTTATCGGTTGTTTGTGCCATGCGCGATGTCATTACATACGATGCCCAATCTTTAAAGCCTAATAGCTCTGCTTTTTGTGCACGCAGGTTTGTTTCTTCAATAATGATAGGACCGTTAGTTTTAGCAGCACGGTTTGTAGAGGCTTTAAAAATTTGCTCGCGTAGCTCACGGTTTTCAAGGCTTGATAAAATTGGCTGCTGAGTAGTATTAACCAAAGTTATCATGTAGCCCTCTTTACCTGCTTTTTTAGCAGCGGCTGCAAGGCCTGCAATTTCACCTTCAGATAGGCCGGCAAGTTTAGATTTGTCAGTCACTACAATTACGTCTTCTTTAAACGATTTTAAAATGTTTTGAGAGAACGCGGTAGATAGTTTTGCAAGCTGAGCGTTTATTTCACGCATTTTTGCTTTTTCAGCATCGCTTAACTTAGCACCAGCTTTTACAAACTGCTTGTAGTAGTAATCAACTAAGCGTTGATCTTCAGCGTTAAGTGCATCTTTATTATCGTAAATAGTTTGTACACGCTTAAATAACGCACCATTTAGGTAAATGTCATCAGAGTGAGCAGATAATACCGGCGCCATTTTTTTACTTATACGTTGGTATTCGTCATCTGAAATTAAACCCGATAGATTATAAAAAGCAGCAGATACGCGGTTTAACAATTCGCCAGACTTTTCCATCTCAACAAGTGTATTTTCAAATGTTGCTGGTTCTGGGTTGTTTGCAATTGCTTGAACTTGTGCAGTGTGCTGAGCAATACCTGCATCAAAGCCTGCTTCGTAGTCTTTTGTACCAAATTTATCAAACTCTGGCGCCATGTATTGTAATGGGCTTGGTTTGAATAATACATTGTTTGCGTTCATATCTTGCACTTGTGCTGCGCTCTCTTTAGCTGTGTTCTGAGTTTCGTTAGATGAACAAGCAGATAGGATTAGGGCACTAGCAATAGTAGTGGCGATCAGTGTTTTACGCATAATAACTCCATAAAAAGATGAGCCGAAATAGGCTTTTCGAGTCGAAAACCCAGTTAACTTATCAAATTTTGGCGTTTATACAATAAAGTTTATCGGTATTAAGCGGGATTTAAACGCAAATTAGCTACTAAAAATGCGTTTTGGAGGTAAAAGTAGCCTTAAAAATAAGCGTAAGGCTACTTAAATATTGTATTGTGTGTGTTTTAAAAGGTTAGTTATAGCCAAGCACAAAGCGTTTTTCAGAACCAAAGCTATTTGATTGCTGGCCAAATTCTTTATTAATTGTCGCCAGTGTTTGTTCTTGTTCAGCAAGAAGACACAAAATTTTATTGCGATAATCTAGGCTGCTTTCAAACAAATTTAAGTCTACCTGCGGCTGCAAAGTGGCGAGTCTTTGATTTAAAGTAAGTTGTGACATATGTAATCTCCAGTGCGTGTACACTATTTATATAGCACTCGGTGCAATAAAGAGTTAATAAATTGTTTAAACAAAAACGTTAAACCTATTAACTTAGCGACTTAACCCTATTATGCCGTGCTAAGCTTAGCGAAGACTGAACCACACTAAATTTTTACTGAACAAACAACAAACAACAAACAATGAATAAGACTTTGGAAAACATATGACGCTCGAACATATTCAACATTATCTTAGCTTTGTCATTTTTACCTACAACGACGTGCACATCACCGTAGCTAAGGTTATACAGGTCCCTTTAATTTTATTTGCTATGTGGTTTGTAGTAACGCGGATTGGCAAACTTATTAAAAAAACACTGCTGGCTAAAAAAATAAGCCAAGATGCGGTCCATCTGTTTACGCGCATTTACTTTATTTTGAGTATTGCGATACTTATTTTCACCTCGTTAGAGGTCTTAAATATTCCACTTACTGCCTTTGCTTTTGTATCAGGAGCCATAGCCATAGGGGTAGGTTTTGGCGCGCAAAATATTATTAATAACTTTATCAGCGGTTGGATATTAATGTGGGAGCGCCCAATCCGCATTGGTGATTTTTTAGAAGTGGGTAACGCAAAAGGCGTTGTTGAAACTATTAATACACGCTCTACCCGTATCCGCCGAAACGATGGTGTACATATGCTGATACCTAATTCCCAGCTTTTAGAAAACACCGTGACGAACTGGACGCTAATAGATGGTAATGCACGTTCGTCGGTAAGCGTGGGCGTAGCCTATGGTTCAGATGTTGTGCTTGTTAAAAAGTTAATTCAACAAGTGCTTGATGAGCATGATGCTATATTAGCAAATCCAACAGCTTCTGTTTTATTTGATGACTTTGCTGATAGCTCTCTTGTATTCAATGCGGTTTTTTGGGTTTGTGCAGAGTCAGAAACCATGCTCAGAAAAGTACGTAGCGATATCCGCTTTAGTATTTATGCCGTTTTTGAAAAACACGATGTGGTGATTGCATTCCCACAGCGCGATATTCACATTGATGGAGAAATAGCGCTAAAGCGTACTCAATAAATGTAGCTTTTAAAATTTAGTGGCATTGGTGGGTTTTAATTGCGTGTTTCTGTATTGGGTTTATTTGTCAGGTTATATATTTTGCTACTTTAAAGTGGGTTTTGATGATAAGGACATATGTCCGCATTATTAGCCTTTTGCATCTAAATAAGGGTAAAAAAGCAAGAAAATGTGGTTAAATGTTGCAAAAAAGTTTACTTTTTTGTACATATTTATGCAGTAAATTTGTAATACAATGGTATAATCTGCATCGTTCGTTCAGCCTCATTACTCCGTTTTTGTACTCTCGGTGATGAGGTCCGCGCAACTTTTTAGTCGCGAAAAATTGGCCGAACCCGCAATGAATACATTGCGCAACACAAAAAACCGTTGAACAAGAGTGCATACAAAAGGTTAATACCCGACATGAAAGCAATCAAAAAAACTGCAATAGCGACCATTATTAATGCTGCTTTATTATCTGCAGCTGGTACCTCTGTTTCTACTCTTGCTGCTGAAGAAGAAACAGCAAAAAAAAATAACCAATTAGAAGTTATTCAAGTTACTGCTCGTAAACGTGTAGAAAATGCACAAGAAGTGCCTGTTGCTGTATCTGCATTACAAGGTGATAACCTTGATGCTTATAGTTCTGCTGGTATGGATATTCGCTTTATGAGTGCGAAAATTCCAAGCCTTTCAATCGAATCATCGTTTGGACGTTCTTTCCCTCGTTTTTATGTTCGTGGTCTGGGTAATACCGATTTCGATCTTAATGCTTCACAACCTGTTTCATTAGTTGTTGATGAAGTAGTTCAAGAAAATGCTATTTTAAAAGGCTTTCCTGTATTTGATGTGGAGCGTGTAGAAGTACTACGTGGCCCACAAGGTACTTTGTTTGGCCGTAATACGCCGGCTGGCCTAGTTAAATTTGACACTGTTAAACCAAGTCAAGAATTTGAAGGTTACGGTGCTGTTTCTTACGGTAGCCGTGGCGCTGTAGATACTGAGGGCGCTGTAGGTGGTGCACTAACTGACCGTTTATCTGCACGTGTTTCTTTGCTATGGCAAGATAAAGATGATTACATCGATAACCAAGCGCCTGGCTTTGAAGCGAAAGACGAGCAGGGCGGCTACACAGAAAAAGCAGCGCGTATTCAGTTTTTATACGAAGGCGATGACTTTACTGCTTTACTAAACTACCACACGCGTGACTTAGACGGCTCACCAATTGCGTTTCGTGCAAATGTTATTGAAGCTGGCTCAAATGATTTAGTAGACAACTACGAGCATGATGTTGTTTATCAAGATGCTGCTGTACGCAACACACAGCAAGTTGAATCTGAAGGCGCAAGCTTAAAGCTTGAGTGGGATATTAGCGATGAATACACGCTAACCTCTATTTCAGGTTGGGAAAGTGCAGAAATATACTCACGTGCCGACATTGATGGTGGTTACGGTGCTTCTTATATCCCAGATTACATGGGTCCAGGTTTTATTCCATTTTCTTCAGAAAGTGCGGATGGTATTCCTGAGCAAGACCAGTTAACGCAAGAGCTTCGCCTTGCTAGTAACTTTAGCGGAGATTTCAACTACCAAGTTGGTCTTTTTTACTTTGATGAAGAGCTTACAATCGAAAACTTTAGTTACGATACGTTCTCTTCACCTGCTGGCGCTTTAAACGGTTATGTTCAGCAACAACAAGACACAACAGCATGGGCTATTTTTGGCTCAGTAGATTACATCTTCTCAGATAAGTTAAAAGTAACTGCGGGTCTTCGTTACTCTGATGACGAAAAAGATTTTGTTGCAGACCGTACAATTAGCCCAATTGGCGGTGGTGCTTTATACGTAGAGCGTAGTGTTAGCGACAGCCACGTAAGCTGGGATTTATCAGCAAATTACAAAGTTAATGACGATGTGAACTGGTACAGCCGTGTAGCAAACACGTTCCGCGCGCCTAGCTTACAAGGCCGTATTTTATTTGGTGATGACGTAACAACGGCTGAATCAGAAACCGTCACTTCATTCGAAACTGGTATTAAATCAGACGTTCTTGACGGTCAAGGCCGTGTAAATGCAACGGTATTTTACTACACAATGGACGACCAACAGCTTACTGCTGTAGGTGGTGGTGCTAACTTTAACCGCCTAGTTAACGCTGATAAAACAACAGGCTACGGTTTTGAGCTAGATACAGAATGGGTATTAAGCGATGAGTTTAATGCAACATTTAACTTAAGCTACAACAAAACTGAAATTAAAGACGATGAGTTAGCTGTAGCGGTGTGTGCTCAATGTATCGTAAATGACCCTATTAACGATGCAGGCTTAGCGGTACTTGATGGCAACAGCTTACCGCATGCGCCGGAGTGGATCTCTAACTTTACCCTTCGTTATAACAAAGAGCTTGAAGATGGCAACTTCTTCGCATTAGGTGATATTTCTTACCGTAGCGAAATTAACATGTTTCTTTATGATTCAGTAGAGTTTGAAGGTAAAGCATTAACAGAAGTAGGTTTACGTGCAGGTTATGAGTGGGCTGAAGGTGACTACGAGTACCAAGTATCTGCATTTGTTCGTAACTTATTTGATGAGCAACAAGCAATTGGTGCGGTAGACTTCAATAACAATACAGGTATTGTTAATGAAGAGCGCTACATTGGCGCTGAATTTAAAGTTAACTTTTTCTAAAGCTAACTTAAATTAGATTAATTTTAAAAGCCTGCCTTGTGCAGGCTTTTATGTTTTTATAAAGCTGGTAAAGTAGCGTTAATTAAATTGAATGAGATAAACAAATGGCTGGATTTTGGAACTACCGTGTAATTTTTTGTGAAGCAACGAAAGACGAAGCAGCGCAATACCAAATACACGAAGTAGAATATAACTTAAATGGCAAAGTAACTAATTGGTCAGAAACAGGCGCAGCGCCTTTTGGTACCACACTTGATGAATTAGCCGCTGATGCCGAACGTTTAAAAACGGCGCTAGAAAAACCTGTACTTAAGGTTGTTCGCAAAGCCCGAGGCTACGAATTGGTTGACGTTGAAACAGGTGAAGAAGCATTTGCGGAGCCACCTGCTGGCTTAACAGCATAATATTATAAAGGCGCTTAGGCGCCTTTTTTAACGTTAAAATTTAAGGAATGAGGATGAGTTTAAACGCAGTATTGTTTGATATGGACGGCACGTTAGTTGACTCTGAAAGCATGCACTTTGCGTGTTGGAGCCAGCTGCTTGCACCCTACAATGTAAGTTATAACGAAGTGGAGTTTTGTCAGCGCTTTTCAGGGCGCCCAACGTTAGAAGCTGCAATTGATATTAAAAATGAGCATAATTTAAACGTCAGCGCACAGTTTTTAGCAGATGAAAAATATCGATTATTTGGTGAATACGTAAAAACTAATTTACCGCCTGTTATGCCTTTTACTGAGCAAACTTTACACGCTGTTAAAAACTGTGGGCTAAAAATGGGATTAGTTACCGGTAGTGCTCGCAGCGAAGCCATACCTATTTTAAAAGGGCTAGGTTTTTATGAGTTATTTGATACGGTAGTGACAAAAGATGATGTAGCAAATCCAAAGCCTGCAGGCGATCCTTACCTTTTAGCGCTTGAACACATACATGTAGCCCCAGAGCATGCAATTGCAGTAGAAGACACCTATACGGGCGTTTGCGCTGCAAGTAATGCACAGGTTAGTGTTGTTGCCATTGCAAATCATCACACAGTTGACCATGACTTTACTAAGGCGACCTATAAAATGGCTGACCTAGGTGAGTTTTGGCAGTGGGTAGAATCTCAACTATAGTTAAAGCCTTATTTTATTTGCAGGGATGCAGTAATGGCTCAGCTAAAGTACTTACTTTTAATTGTTATTTTAATAGGTTCATCGCTTACGTTTGCGGCGCAGCCTCAAGTGTTATTGGCAAAAGTATATGATGAATCTAAGCATGGTGATATTAGTGAATACCTCGTTAGTGAAAAATTCGATGGTGTAAGAGCAATATGGACGGGTGATAAGTTTATTACCCGCAGAGGAAATGCGATTAATGCCCCGAGTTGGTTTACGGCGCCTTTACCCGATGTTTGGTTAGATGGAGAGTTGTGGATAGCACGGGCTCAATTTTCTTTGGTCAGTGGGGTTGTAAGAACTAAGCATCCCCGTAATTCAGATTGGCAGGCTATACGCTTTCAAATATTTGATATGCCAGATGCAACCCTTCCTTTTAGTACGCGTTATAAAAACTACCAAGCCTTGGTAAAACAAATCAATAAGCAGCATATAACTGCAGTTAAGCAACACCGCTTTACCAGCACAGCCCAACTAACAGAGTACTTTGAAGATTTAACTAAGCAAGGGGCTGAAGGGGTGATGCTGCATTTAGCCAATGCTAAATATAAAAGCGGACGCAGTAATACATTATTAAAATTAAAGCCCTACCTAGATGCTGAAGCAGTTGTTATTGCACATTTACCCGGTAAAGGAAAATACACCGGTATGTTAGGTGCATTAAAAGTAAAAACGCCCCACGGGCAAATATTTAAAATAGGCACGGGCTTTAGTAACAAACAGCGCCAAACACCGCCGGCTATAGGTAGCACGGTAACATATCGGTACCACGGTTTAACAAAACATGGTTTACCACGTTTTGCGAGCTTTTTAAGGGTAAGGGAGGGTCATTAGCGTTTATAACTTTGGCAAAGTATGCTAAATTGCGCGGCCTTTTTCTAATGTATGGTGAAGTATGTTTGTAGGTTTTGATTACGGTAGTTCTAATTGTGCCATGGGAGTTATGGAGCAAAAGGAAGTACAGTTAGTGCCACTTGAGCAAGGAAAACATTATTTACCTTCTACTCTTTATACGCACCATAGCGCATTAGTTGTCGACTTTGTGGCAAAGCATGTAAAAGGCACAGCACACGAGCATGACTTTTTAACGCAGCGCCAAGCTTTATTAAATACACTCCCGCGTATTAAGTCAGACCTGGATTTACAACCTACAGATGAAACGCTTTTTATTGGCCGTGAAGCTATTAGTGAATATGTGCAGTTTCCTGAAGAAGGCTATTTTGTTAAATCTCCTAAATCATTTTTTGGTGCCACAGGATTAAAGCAAGGGCAAATTAATTTTTTTGAAGACATTGCAACCGCAATGATTTTAAAAATAAAGCAACGCGCCGAGCTTTCGCTTGATAAAGCACTTACCCAAACAGTTATTGGGCGTCCTGTTAACTTTCAGGCCGTTGGCGGTGAGCAGTCAAACCAGCAAGCGCTTGGTATTTTAGAGCGAGCTGCAAAACGCGCAGGCTTTAAATATGTTGATTTTTTATATGAGCCGCTTGCAGCCGGAGTTGATTACGAAAGTGGTTTGACTGAAGATCAAAAAGTATTAGTTATAGATATTGGCGGTGGTACCAGCGACTGCTCGTTTGTACAAATGGGGCCAAGCTTTAAAGGTAAAAGTGAACGCGATAATGACTTTTTAGCGCACAGCGGTAAACGTGTTGGCGGAAATGACTTAGATATAGCCCTTAGTTTTCATGGCTTAATGCCTTTGCTTGGTTTGGGCAGTACCTTTAAATCGGGCTTACCTTTACCAAACCAACCCTTTTGGCAAGCGTGTAAAATTAACGATGTAAATTTACAAAGCCAGTTTTACAGTGAAAGCCACTACAGAGAACTCACCGCACAATTACGCGATGTAAGTGCGCCTGCGCTTTACAAACGCTTAATACAATTACAGCAAAATAAGCAAGGTCATCAACTAGTTCAACAAGGTGAGGCGGCTAAAATAGCACTTTCAACTGCAAGTACATTTGATTGCAACCTACATTTTTTAGATAGTGATCTTAATAAAAACCTATCGGTTAGTGATTTAGCGGTTGCAGTAGAAAGCAGTATTAGTCAAATAGTTACGCTTGCCAAACAAGCAATTACCGATGCAGCCACCACCCCAGACGTTATTTATTTAACGGGCGGAAGTGCGCAGTCACCGCTTATTAAAGCGGCGTTAAGTGAGCATTTAGGTGATATAAAAATGGTGAACGGAGATCACTTTGGTAGTGTTACAGCTGGCCTAACAAAATGGGCCAGCATGCTTTATAAGTAACCTAAAAAACTTTAAAGATTGATTTGCCGGGTTGCGAGATACTTTTCGTAATCCGGCAAAGTACGTTCCAGCTCTGTATCCATAAGTGGTGAGCTCAAAAGCATATCGGCACTGACTTCATTACAGGCCACGGGAATATTCCAAACAGCGGCTAAACGAAGAAGTGCCTTCACGTCCGGATCATGTGGCTGCGAGGCCAATGGGTCCCAGAAAAACACCAATACATGAATTTCATGTTCGGCAATTTTTGCGCCTAACTGCTGATCGCCTCCCATCGGGCCACTTAATAATTGAACAACTTCAAGCCCTGTTGTTTTTTCAATCAGATGCCCTGTAGTGCCTGTGCCATAAAGCGTGTGTTTGCTAAGCGTATTTTTGTGTTTTTCACACCATAGTTTTAGCGCGGCTTTTTTTCCATCATGAGCAACTAAGGCAATATTTTTATTGGCTGGTAACGACTGTTTTTTTTGTTCCATGCTGCGTCTTATTATTTGTGAATAAATACTACTTACTTGTAACTAGTATAATAAATTTATGGCAAGCGCAATAAACACTATACCGGTGACTCTATCAATCCACAGCTGACTGTGTGGATTACTTCTAAAAAACTGGGCAATTTTATCGCCAAAATAAATATACGTGCAGTCAATCGGAAAAGCAAAAATAGGGTAGAGCAAACCAAAAAAAGCCAGCTGAAAAGTCGCTGATGATAAAGTTGGATCTACAAATTGTGGTATAAACGCAATAAAAAACAACGCCACTTTAGGGTTTAGCACCTCGGTCATCATGGCTTGAAACATTACATTTGATTTTTTACTCGTACTAATGTGCGGTTTGTCTTCGCTTGTACTGTCCTCTGAAGTGTCGGGGGTCTTTAATGTGCCCTTTATCATCATAAGCCCTAAGTAACATAAATAGGCGGCCCCTGCATATTGCACTGCACTATAAGCGGTAGGGGAGGCTTTTAGTACCGCGCTTAGGCCAATTACGGCAAAAAAGGTATGTATTACCCCACCTAAAGCAAAGCCAAATGCGCTTTGCATGCCTGCTGTTCTGCCATTGGCAAATGTTTGCGCCATTAAAAATGCGTTTGATGGCCCAGGGGCCACCGCCATTAAAAAGCTCGCCAATAAAAATGATGCTAAAAAATCAGGGTTGATCATGTATTAACCGGGTGCAATGTATGGGCTTTTTTACTCATTAAAATTAGCCAAAGTGGCGTCAGTAATAATAAGTGAAATGCAATTAGCCAAGGTGTGCTAAGGCCTAAATATTGAGTCAAAAATACAAGTAAGCTAGCGCCACTCATTTGCATAGCTCCAATTAATGCTGAGGCAGTACCCGCTTGCTTAGGGAAGCGCGATAATGCCATACCAGCTGCAGAGCCTAAGCTCAAAGCAAAACCAAGTGCGGCTATTAAAATAGGCAGCATAAGCGCAATGGCCGACTCGATATGGCTAAGCGCAATCATTAATATACCTGAGCCTACTAACACAGTAACACCTACACGCAGGGCTTTTTGACTATTGCGCTTAATGTAAATGGGGGTAGTAAAGCTGGCTACGATGCTTAAAATTGCATTGAGCGTAAACCAAAAAGTAAAGTCGGCCACAGTGCCACCTAGGTGTGTAATAATCCACCCCGGTGCTAAGGTAACAAACACAAGGATTGCGGACATCGCAACCATACACAGCAAGCTATTAAATAAAAATATGGGAGTGGTTATTATTGGAACAAAGCGACGTAGGTCTAAAATGTGCCCTTGATAGTGACTATCTGCTGGGCGAGTTTCTCGAAATAGAGTGAGCGTAATTACCAACCCCGTTAAGGCAAATAAAGTTAAAAACATAAAGTTCATACGCCAGCCAAATTGCACGGTAAGCCAAGCACCTAAAATAGGTGCAAGCGCAGGAATAAAGCACACAATTCCATTTAAATAGGTGATCATTTGCCCACTACGTTCGCTGCCATACTTATCACGTACGATAGCAAAGGCAACAACAAACGTAGCACATGCACCTAAGCCTTGTAGAGCGCGTGCACACATTAATACAGCAAAAGAGGGCGCCATATAGGCGAGTAAAGCTGAGCCTGCATATAAACTAACACCAACAACCGCTACTGGTTTTCGGCCAAACTTATCGGCAAGTGGCCCCGCAATTAATTGCCCTAAACCCACAGTAAGCATAAAAATAGCTACCGTTTGCTGAACTTGTTGTTCAGTTACATTAAATTGCTTGGCAATAGTTGGAAAAGCGGGCAGATATATATCAATAGCCATAGGGCAAAAGATTACGAGTAACGCTAAGATGAGTAATAAAATTAAGTTAGGTTTAGCGGGCTGTGTTTGCATTAGGTCTCCTTTTGCTGGCTATTTTAGGGGTCCGCTTATAAAAAAGAAAGGACTTATGAGTGAGCCACACTTCATTGTGATAAATATTTCATGACATAAGGATTAACAGCACGATGAATTGCACTTTTTTTAACTGGTCTGATGTGTTAGTTTGGATTTATAAACACAAGATGGGAAATAACAATGAGTAATAAATCTGCCCTTTTAAAAACGTGGCATAAATTTAAACGCTTACCTTTTGGCAATTGGTTGTTTAGTAAAGCTGTTTGTATTAAAGCCCCTTATTTTGGCTCAATGAAACCGTATGTGCTCGATTTAAGAGAAGGGCACTGCAGTGCTGTGGTAAAAAATCGACGAAGCGTACATAACCATATTGGGACTATTCATGCTATTGCACAATGTAACTTAGCAGAGCTGTGCGCTGGTGTAATGGTAGATGCGACCGTGCCTTATAAAACGCATCGCTGGATCCCTAAAGGAATGACGGTGCAATATTTAGCTAAAGTTGATACCGATGTAACGGCTATTGCAGAAATTGACTTGCCACGCCAATGGTTAGATAAAGAGGATTTAGTGGTGCCGGTCAAGCTTTTTAATACCCGCAATGAACTGGTGTTCACTGCCGATATTACAATGTACATAACCGAAAAAAAGCAATGAGTGCTTAATTAGATTTAGCTTTATCAGCGGCTTGTTTATTTACAAACGATAAGTCGCTATCAGCCCCATCAAGCAAAGTTTTTACTTCTTTTGCGGGCTTTAACTCTTCGCTAATAAGTTCCGGTTCTTCTTTTTCAAAGCGTTGTTTTAAGCTGCCTTCAATAATGGCTCCTGCGTCAATACTGAGGGTGTCGTGAAAAACATCGCCATGCACGTGAGCACTGCTTTGAATATTCACTTCACTGGCATTAAGAGAGCCAATAATTTTACCCTTTACAACGACGCTTTTAGCCTCAACCACACCTTCAACAATGCCGGTAGAGCCAATTACCAGGTGCTCTGCTTTTATATCGCCATCAATGCGGCCATCTAGCTGTACTTCGCCTTGGCTGGTAAGTGTGCCAGTTAAGCGCACATCTTCAGAAATAATAGAAGGGGTGTGATTTACTCTTTTTAAAGTAGCCTGGCTACTTGATTGCTTTTTTTTACCGAACACGAGAAAGCGCCTTTGTTATTTTTAGAGGATTGACATGTTTGCCATCGAGTAACACTTCATAGTGTAAGTGGGTGCTGGTACTTCTGCCAGTGCTACCCATTAATCCAATTACCTCATTTTTAGCGATTGTTTGGCCTTTTTTTACTTTAATCTTATTTAAGTGGCCAAAACGAGTTATCAAGCCATTTTTATGCTCTAGCTCGATAAAGTTACCATAGCCGCCGTTTCTGCCAGCGCGAAGCACAACAGCATCGGCAGGGGCAAAAATTTCGGTTTTGTGCCAGCCGGCTAAATCAACACCTTTGTGAAAAGCTCGGCGGTTGTTCATTGGATCTTTTCGAAGACCAAAGTTGCTCGAAATATAGTATTTAGCCGCAGGTAAGGGCAGCGAGTTAGGCAGCTCGGTTAAAAAGTTTTCAAGGTTGTTGAGTAATAAAAGCTTATCAACAATGACTAAAAACGGCTTTGGTATTTTAGTTTCATCAAATACATCTAACGGCCCACCTTGTGCGCTGTTTTGGGAGGCCAGCGCTAAATGTTGTTCAAGAGCGGATTCTAACCCAGCCCCTTTTAACATCGCTAAAATTGCATCATGGCGCTTATTTATTTGTGCATCGATACGCGCAAAATTATGCTCATAGTGTTTATTTAAGCGCTCATATCGTGCAGCAAAAGTTATTGGCGTTAATAGGTTTGCGTGTTTGTTTTTTTGTTCTTCATCAACAAGCGGCTCATGAAACTCGCCTTTGTCTTCATTTATAGGCGATTCAAGTTGCTCTTCTAGTTTTATAGTATCTTTGCTTATAGATGCGGGGAGAGATTCAATCATACCTTGTAAAAGCGCTTGCTTTTGCTCAAGGACGGCAAGTTGCTCTAACTGCTTAGCGTGCAGCGCCTTTTGTTCACGAACCTGTTTTTGCCAAACTTGTTGCTTATCAATTTGGCTTTGTTCAATGTGTGTTATTTTATTTGTTTGGCTATAAACACGAAAACTAGATATACCCACCCAAATAATAGTGCCTAAAATAAGTAGTACTGTAAAAAGCTGAAACCAAGGCGCCAAAACAACATGCTTAACTTCGCCATTTTGACGAATAAGTAACTGACGGGCTGGAAAAATTTTTTGGTAAAAAGACTTAATAAATACTGACATGACACATAAATACTCGCTATTAACCGGATTAATGTATCAATTTCAGTTTAAAAAGCCAGAAAAAATTTGTAACTGTTCAAAAATTAATAAAAAAGGGCTGCTATTAATAGCAGCCCTTTTTATAATTTGACGCAAATTAGCTAGCTTGTTGCTCATCGTTATTTTTTATTGATGCTACGTTGTCGGCTTTTTTAGCTTTAGCTGCGCCTTTTGTTGAGGGCTCTTTTGCACCTTTTAGCACTGCCATAAAGTCATCTTTACTCTTTGCAATTTCAAGCGCGAGCGATTCTACTTGTTGCTCGCTTAAAGGCACATCTACTTTTTCCAGCATTACTTCAAGCGATTCTGCTATATCGAGCATTTTGTCATAGGCATCCGCTTCTTTTTTAGTAGTAAACGTCATTCGCTCAACTCCGTTTCGTTCTACAACATATTTAACAACAACAGCCATGATCTCTCCTGCTTGATTGCGTGGTAATGTGGTTACTGACTTGTAGGTCACTGTTTTTATATACAGTAAATGTTTGCGAAATAAATTGCAAGTATTCACGACATTTTAGATTGTCATAGATTTGACAAAAAAGCGTAACTTTACTTTATTTAGATAATCACTTTGTTGTACCAGCTGCATTTTAGGTTTTCGGATTTAGGTGATTATGCACTGGAAATAATATAAGTGATGCAAGTCGATCCTTATTTTAGATTATTTCCTCTAATAAAAATTAAGCCCTTGCTTAAAGCCAAATTAGCCGTTTAACCATAACGCTTTGGCATAAACAAAAATAAGGAATAACAAATGAAAAATCTTTTAACGCTACTTATTATTAGCTTTCTAGGTTTTAGCGCGCTCACCTACGCTAACCCTGTGGTTGATAAGCCTATGGCCGAAATGCAACAACCCCCCGTTATTAACATTAATAGTGCCGATTCAGAAATGCTATCAACGCTTCCCGGTATTGGTAAGAAAAAAGCGCAGGCTATTGTTGATTACAGAGCCGAAAATGGTGAGTTTACTGAGCTAAGTGATTTAGCTAACGTAAAAGGAATAGGCAAAAAGTTGGTAGCTAAATTAGAAGGAAAAGTATCTCTATAGGTTAGGCAGGGCGCTAAGCGCCCTGTGAATATTGCTCAAGTGCTTTTGTTAAATACTTTTTAGCAAAGTTTATTTCAATCGGTGTTGTTAAAAGCGGGTAACACAGTCCACCTAAAATTAAGAAAGGGAGGAGTTCCCATCCTTTAAAAACAGTAAATAATAAAAATAATGGGCTGAGCAATAGCAGCTTTACTATTCTCAATAACACTCTATCGGTTGCGGGGAGCATACTTAGTGCAATCGCAACAACGGCTTGTCGCTGTCTCACTTTAAGGTGCTTTAATTCAGGCAGCTGACTGGAAAAAAATGTAAACATATTAAATAGACTTTTTAGTAAGTAAGCGAGTGATAACAAGTACAAAAAGCGTGATAGTAAATAACGCAAAAAGAATTTCCATCCACGCTGGCATACTTAATCCTGCAAATTGCCAATCAATATTTCCGCAATCCCCAGTGGCTTGAAAAAAACTAGGGATCCATTCATGCAGTGGCATAAAAGCTGGGAAGTTAGGCTCAAATTCACAGCTAAACGCAAAGGGATCGGTGGTTGTTTGCATTTCTATGTGTTCCCGCGCAATAAGGTAGCCCCATACGCTAGATATACCCCACACTAAATAAGCAATAGTACGTACTAGTTTACTCTGCGGTTTAGTTGCGCCAATAATACCCGCTCCTAATAACCCTAATACCGCAGTTCGCTGGTAAATACACATAATGCATGGTGCCAGGCCCATTTGATATTGAAAAAACAGTGCGGTGACTTCTAATAAAAATACAATACCTGTAAATAGTAGCCATGGAGTGCGTTTAGTAGGGAGGTGTGCTAGCCAGTTCATAAAAAATCCGCATTGAATTAAGACGTTGAATTATGTACTAGGATAAAGTAACGAGCAACAAAAAGGGTAAAAAAGCTACCGAAAGGGCATTTTTTAAGATGAAATTAATAAGAAGTTATTGCCAATTCTATTGAGATAAAGGTTATTTTGCTAAATAAAACATCTAAGAAAAGTAAAAGGCTTATTTAAACGTTACAGTTTACATGCTCTGCTGTATGCATGCTTGAATGTACTTGCATACAAGGTGCTGCGCACTTGAGCTTTTGTAGTAACGTAATGGTGAAGTATTACAGTAATAGTATTACATAGATGCAAGTGATGAGATTAACGCAGCAGTTATAGAGCCCATTAAGTTACAAACCTCCCGGCGCGATTTAATCCCCCCTAGATTGAACAAATTCAATTCAAAAAGATCAACACGCTTTAATGTACCTACTATGAATAGGGTAAATTTATATAGCAAATTTGGCCAAATTTAAGCATGTTGAATTTTACAATTTATTATTACGAAATTTTCAGCTGATGGTTGACACTTATATCAACGAGTTTACTTGTTAGTTATATTTCATCTGGTACAATCTGTCAGTTATTCGTATAAAACGATGTGTTGTGATTAATTCGAGTGGGAATTGAATGAGAATTTTTAAAGCTAAAAGCCCAGCAGGATTTGCTGAAGAGTATATAGTTGAATCTATCTGGAACGGCGATTTCCCTCCAGGTTCAATTCTACCTGCAGAGCGTGAGCTTTCTGAGTTAATTGGTGTAACCAGAACAACCTTACGTGAAGTACTGCAACGCTTAGCCCGTGACGGTTGGTTAACGATTCAGCACGGTAAGCCTACAAGAGTAAATAACTTTTGGGAAACATCAGGGCTGAATATACTTGAGACTCTAGCGCGTTTAGATGAAGACAAAATGCCTGAGCTAACAGATCAGTTACTATCTGCACGCACCAATATTAGTGCTATTTATACTCGTGCAGCTATTAAATATAACCCTGAGCGTGTTATTGAAATTTTATCTAAAAGCGATGAGCTCGAAGACACAGCACAAGCTTTTGCTGATTACGATTATAAAGTTCACCACGAATTAGCTGTTGCGGGTAATAACCGCATTTACGTACTTATACTTAACGGTTTTAGAGGGTTTTACTTTAAAATTGGTTGTCATTATTTTTCAGACGCAGGCACTCGCCAGTTAGCACGCCAATTTTATAAAGACCTAACCGTATTGGCTGAAAAACGTGAGCACGATGGTGCGATTTCGATGATGCGTAAGTTTGGCCATCAAACGGGTGAAATTTGGCAAAATATTAAGGGCGATATGCCTTCCGATATCATGGATTAAATACTTTTTAAAACCTGCAGATGCAGGTTTTTTTATAGCCGTAATAAAGTTTTAATATCTGTTCGGTATTTTCGATTGTATACATCGCTAAATACGATTGTTCTTTTTTCCTTATTAAATTTAAAATGCCATGTAATTATGTGTTGGCGCTATTGTTTTTTAATTTTTAGCGCCCATATAAGTATCAGCATTGCGTATGCAATCGACAACAAACTCAAAATATTTGGAGAATAAAATGGGTGTATTAGTAGGCCGCCAGGCACCAGACTTTACCGCTGCAGCTGTTCTAGGTAATGGTGAAATTGTAGATAGCTATAACCTTCATGAAACAATTAAAGGTAAAAAAGCAGTAATCTTCTTTTACCCACTAGATTTCACGTTTGTATGTCCTTCAGAACTTATCGCATTTGATAAGCGTTATGAAGAATTCCAAAAGCGTGGCGTAGAAGTAATTGGTGTTTCTATCGATTCACAGTTCTCACACAACGCATGGCGTAACACGCCTGTAGCAGACGGCGGTATTGGTAAAGTTAAATACGCACTAGTTGCAGACGTTAAGCACGAAATTTGTAAAGCGTACGACGTTGAGCACCCAGAAGCGGGCGTTGCATTTCGTGGCTCTTTCCTAATCGATGAAGAAGGTAACGTACGTCACCAAGTAGTGAACGACTTACCACTTGGCCGTAACATTGACGAAATGATTCGTATGGTTGACGCACTAGCATTCCACAGCGAAAACGGCGAAGTATGCCCAGCTGGTTGGGAAGAAGGTAAAAAAGGTATGGACGCAAGCCCTGAAGGTGTTGCTAAATTCCTATCTGAAAACGAAGGCGAGCTATAATCTAGCCCTACGTTTTTAATAAAAAACCGCCAATTGGCGGTTTTTTTGTTTTTAGTATGCCCATTTAATAATGGGCTATATTAAATTAAAACGAGAAGGTTACTTTAGTGTAGAAGTAACGACCACGTGGGTTGTGTACTCCCGACGCATAACCGTAGAGATCCGAATCGCCATCACCAATGGCAAATGGTGGCTCTTCGTCAAACACGTTATTTACACCCAGCGACACTTTCGTTGCATCACTTACACGGTAAGATGTTTGTAAATCTACCAGTGCTTGCGAGTCAACCATTCGTGATGTATTACTATCAAAGTCTAAGTTACCGTCAAAGTCTATATCTGGGGTATCTTCAAACTCGCCTACATAGCTAATATTTACGTTGGTATTAAATTGGCCAATTTCCCAGTTAGTAGAGAAAATCCAACGGTGCTCTGGATAATAGTATTCACCCGTGTAATCACGACCATCTTTTTCAAACTTGTTCTGGTATGCCCATTCTAAGTTAAATTTAAGTAAGCCTAAATCATCCAATGAGTGGTTGTAATTTGCTGATAAATCAACACCAGACACTTCTTGCGAAGAGACGTTTTCAAAGGTGCTGTATATTTTTTGAATAGTCCCTAAGCTATTACCGCCACTAGGGGCTAAGCGTACACATACAGTGCTATTTTGGTTATTACACTCAGAGTTATAAATTGGGCCAAATTCTTGCTCATCAATTTTATTATCTTGAGTAATACTCCACACATCTACGCTTAAACCAAACTCAGCAGAAGGGGCCCAAATAAAGCCAACATTCCACGATTCTGACTCTTCAGCTTCTAGGTCAGGGTTACCAGCAAATTCAATGTTGTAATCTAGCGCGTCACAATCAAGGCCGGTTGCTTCACAGCGGTATGTATCTACAAAAAACTGACTCTCCTGTGATGGACCTAAACCTACTTGTGCAAGCGATGGCGCTCTAAACCCTTGTGCCCACGAACCACGAATGGTTATTTCGTCAGTCGGTGCCCAACGTAAAGCGACTTTAGGGTTTGTTGTATTACCAAAGTCGCTGTAATCATCGTAACGACCAGCTAGTTGTAGCTCTAGGTTTTCAGCAAGTGGGATTGAGAATTCCACATAGGCTGCGTATTGGTCGCGCTCTGCTGCAGCAGACACAGACTCAGTACCAAAAATTAAACCGCGCTGAAATTGGTCATCCGGTGTATCGGTTACATCTTCTTCACGGTATTCAATACCTGCGGCCATCATAACCACATCATCACCAAAGCTAAATGCTTCACCAGAGATGTTAGCGTCGAATGAGGTCATATGAGACTCACCGCGGCGTACTAGGCTTGTGGTAATTCTGTCAATGACTTCAGGGCTGTTATAGGTGCCACCAAATGGGTTGTAGTTACCGGCATCAATCTCTTGTTGTAAAAAGTCGGTGCGTACCCAGCCTTGTGAGCGATCGCCCGTTTGCATTGACTTACTACGGCCTTTTTGAACAGCAGCTTCCCAGCTCCATTCGTTTATTTCACCTCTTAGACCGGCCACAAATCGTAGTGTGTCTGACTCAATATCCCATTGGCGAGCGCCTGCATCCACTGTGCGGTAGCGGCCAATTTGGATATCTTCACCAAACGGATTATTTGGGTGGCTAGCGGGTACAGTTAAACCTGCGTCTTCATCAAGTGGCGTAGGGGCGCCGGCTGCCACAGAGGTATTATGCTGTACTGCCATTTCTAAAAAGCCAGTAATGCCGTTATCAAAATTGTATTCAAATTGAGAAATAGCACCTACGCGCTCAGACTCAGGGGCAATATAACCAAATGGGCCGTAATCAAATAAACAACTGCCGCTTGCTGTTGCGTTTTCTGCGGGACAATCAGGGTCAATTGTTTTTACACCATCAACATAAAAGTAGCCAGGAAAGCCACGAGAAGAGCGAAAGTCTTCGCCGCCATAAGGCGATTGATTAGCGGTGCCTAAACTGCCCATTTCGTCTGATGAAAGCGAAGTGTTTTTAAAGTAGTCAATAATAATTGAGGCGCTACTTTTTTCGCTAGTCGTACCCCATACTAAACTTGCTGTTGTTTCTTCGTAATTAGGGCCATCGGTACCGCCGTAGCCTAAGTTTAGTTCAACGCCATCTATGTCTTTTTTCAAAATAACGTTGACAACGCCCGCTACTGCATCAGAGCCATAAATTGCTGATGCGCCATCTTTTAAAATATCAATGCGTTCAATCGCCGATACCGGAATACTATTAATATCGACAAATGAGTTTGTAATACCTTCGGCAAAGGCACTAATAGCCACACGACGGCCGTTGATCAATACTAAGGTAGCATCAGCACCTAAACCGCGTAGGCTGACCGCCGCAGATCCATTTGCAGTTGAATCTTGATTGTTGCCGCGAGTAGAGAAAGTACCGCTGCCTGCCACTGGCATTCTTTCGAGGAGCTGTTGAAGGTTATCGTAACCCATGTTTTCGATATCTGCTTTGCCAATAGATTGTACAGGCGAAGGTCCTTCGATATCGGTGCGTTTTATGCGCGAACCTGTTACTTCAATGCGTTCTACTTTTTTTGCTTCTTCAGCAGCATAAGCTGTTGTTGTAAAACCTGCTGAGAGTGCGATTGTAGCACCTGCAATTATGCTAGGTGTAAATGCAATTGATTGCTTCATCCTTAAGTCCTTGTTGATATGTTATAAATTTAGTTGCTTAATACCAATTCGCGATAATACTTAATCATTTTGAGGGGCTAAACGTGTCGCTATCTGTGTTAAAAAATTCTCTTTTAGAACAACTAAATAACGAACTTTTTGCCTAGCTATCAACACGTTTTTCCAACCTCAAAATAGAACAATTAATTAAGCGAATTGGTATTACAAGCGCTGATATTAATATCATGTAACTTAAGTGTTATCAATCTTCACCCTTTGCGATTTTAGTATGAGTTTTTGAAGAGTATTGAGGGAAAAATATTCAATAATAGAAACAAAGAAAAAGGATAGACAAGGCTAAATTACTCGCTTTGCACTATAAATTTTGCACACTAAAATGGGCGTGTATCTAAAGAAGTTAAAAATATAAATAAAATGTAATAATTTATTTATACTACGCACGGGGATGAATTAAATAAAGCTGAGGGTAATTTGATCAGGTTGTTTTAAATTCAACCGATGAGAACTTAAAAAAAACGCCTAAATAAATTAGGCGTTGTGCTTATACTTTGTGTTTCATGAGGCGTTCTTTCTCACGCGACCAATCTTTATTTTTGCCATCTTCACGTTTGTCATGCATTTTTTTACCTTTAGCTAAGTGAAACTCAAGTTTCACCCAACATTTTTTCCAATACATGGCGGTGGCAACAAGTGAGTAGCCCTCTCGCTCAGTGGCACCGACTAATCTATCAAGCTCTTTGCGGCTTAATAGTAGCTTACGATAACGCATAGGATCGCAGATAACGTGGGTTGAAGCGCTATTTAAAGGCTGGATTTGACTGCCTAACAAAAAAGCTTCGCCATTTTTAAGATGAATATAAGTTTCTGAGATATTTACCTTACCAGCTCGGATACTTTTTACTTCCCAGCCCTGTAGTTCAACACCTGCTTCAAACTTATCGTGTAAAAAATACTCATGACGCGCTTTTTTGTTAAGCGCGATGGTATTACTGTTCGATTTTGATGATTTTTTCTTAGCCATAGTGCCCTATAATATACGTATTAAGAGATGTTTTACATCGATTTTTTACATGCGCCTTTAAAATAATCAAGTGAACTTAAGACCATGAAAATTTGGGGAAACGCGCAAAGCTTGCTAAAATTCGCCCACACAGTTGGGAGTGAGTATGCCACAAATAGAAAAAAGTGCGCTGGTTATGTACAGCACTAAAGAGATGTTTGACCTAGTTAATGATGTAGAAGCTTATCCGCAGTTTTTACCTAATTGCTCAGACTCTAAAATCGTTTCGCAGCACAATAATAACATGACCGCGAGTTTAGAAATATCTAAGGCCGGTATAAAAAAGTGGTTTACCACTGAAAACACCTTTATAGATGAACAAACTGTTCAATTAAGGCTTGTTGATGGCCCGTTTAAAACATTAAAGGGGCGTTGGCATTTTCAAGCGTTAGATAATAAGGCATGTAAAGTTGAGCTTAAGCTTGAATTTGAATTCTCTAGCAAGCTTATCGAATTGGCGTTTGGTAAAATATTTAATGATGTAGCCAAAAATATGGTTAGTGCATTCACGCAACGTGCAAAAGATGTATACGGAGCAAGATAATGATTAGCGTTGAGATAGTTTTTGCATTACCGACTAAAGCAACCACATTAACGGTGGAAGTAGCGCAAGGAACCACAGCCGAACAAGCTGTTATTCAATCGGGGATCATTGATAAGTGCCCTGAAATAGATCCAACTGCGCTTACACTAGGGGTATGGAATAGAACAGTAAAAGCGCATTACGAATTAAAAGATGGTGACAGAGTTGAAATCTATCGCCCACTTATCGCAGACCCTAAAGATGCTCGAAGAAAGCGTGCAGAAAAAGCAAAAGAGGAAGGTCGAGCAAATAAAATTACCGGTGGTCGTCCTTTATAAAAGTAACCAGTATAGGTATTAAAAAGGTGAGCCATGCTCACCTTTTTAATACCTAAAGCGTTTACTGCTCTAGAGGAGTATCAAAGTTTTCGGGTTGATCATAATCACCCGAAACAGCAACCAGTTTTTCATTTTCAAATTTAATCACCAATTCTTTATGCTGCTCATTATCGCGGCCTTTGTTAAAGCTATACACATAACGCCAGGTGCTATTATCAAAGGCATCCTCTGCAATGGGACGACCTAGTACATAAATAACTTGCTCTCGCGTCATATTTACACGAAGCTTATCTACATCTGATTGCTCTAAAAAGTTACCCTGTGGGATATTGATTCTATATACCCAGCTAGAACAACCTGCTAAAGAACTGAATGTGAGAGCAACGATAAGCCAAAGAGAAAAAGTTTTTAACGACTGCATTGTTAGTTGTGATCCTTATTTTTTATAATCTGCATAATACCGATTAGTCACTGAAGGTAAAACCCTTTTAAGAAATTGTTTTTAGTTACGAGGGTTAGGGCAAGGTTTTGACCACAAACACACACAAAAGTTTAAGTATAAATATAAGCAAGGAACACAAAGTACCCTCAACGTGGTATTTGTATATAGTGCAAACGCGTTTAGGCCACTGGTATACAGGTATAACAACAAATGTTGATAAGCGCATAGCTGCACATCAAGCAGGTAAAGGTGCAAAAAACCTAAAAGGCAAAGGCCCTTTGGTTCTAATTCATCAACAAAAGGTAGGCACAAAGAGTGAAGCCAGTAAGTTAGAGTGGCAAATTAAAAAATTAAGTAGGACTCAAAAAGAGCATTACGTCCAGCATCTAATGATTAAGTAGGGCTGTGGCATTTTTTAATGCATTTAATTTATTACGATAGCGGGCTTTGTCATAATTAAATTCGGCATTTATACCCGCCAAGCGCATATAATGTGTTGCCTGCTTTATATTGCCGGTAAAATAATACGCTCGCGCAAGGCCAAAGTGGCTTTCGTGTAGTTTAGCGTCAATTTTATAAGCGCTTTTAAAATGCTTAATCGCTTGAGAGTAGTTTTTAAGTGCCAGCTCACTATTACCCAGTGATATATGGTAATACGGGTTAGCTTGGCGCTTTTTATTGAGCTGTTTTAGCATTTGCTGGCCCTGTTTAGCGCGGTTACTTAAGGTGTACAATACAGCAAGGTTACCTATGGCAGTGTGGTTATTTTTATCAAGCAATAAAGCATAGTTATAAGCCTGTTCGGCTTCTTTTAAATAATTAAGCTGCCTAAATACAATGCCTAAATTCCCCCAGCCACCGCTGTATAATGGGGCGGCTTCAACTGCGGCACTAAAGTAGCTATAAGCTAAATTATAATTTTTATTTACTAAAGCTAGAGCGCCTTTATTGTTATAAAACATAGCCGTAACAAACTCTTTGCTTAATGGGCTGGTTTTTAATCGTTGTTTTCTTATATTCGGGTCAAAATCTATGGTTAACTGTTTATCACGTTGATAAACCATTGTGGCTGGTATTGTTTGCATAAGCGCATTGTCAATTGATAAGTTAATATGTCCTGTTAGTAAATTAACCCCTTTATTCATTGCCCAATATTCAGGAATATGAACTTTTTGAAAGCGCGCTTTTATGCCTAAATAATCGGCTAAGCTATACGCTAATATCGATAACGACAGGCAATTAGCGTTTAAATTAGCGTAGGTTTGCGATGCACTCAGCGTGGCGCCACTTTGATAAGTTAACGAGCTATCGCCGTTTTTTAATAAAAAACTTAAAATACTGTTTGCTAAGTAATGCGCGCTTCGCTTACTGGTTAGGTGGGCATCAAGTTGGGAGGTGATTGTTTTATCGAGCTTAAATATGTCTTGCTCGGTTTCAACGTTAATACGGTTAAAGCTTGGATGGTTTGCAAGGGTCAGCGGTGGCGGCTCACGCACTGTGCTGTTACATGCGCTTAAGTATAAGCAACTACTGAGTAATAATGCGTTAAAACAAGATATGCTCATAAACCACCTCCAACATATTACATCTATAAGTGTAGATGCAATATGCGAAGGTAGTTTATTAAAGTGTTACAAAACGTGTTTAGTGGTGTTTTTCAAAGGTGGCCACGAGTGCATCGAGCGCTTGAGCGCTATTTGCTAAATCGCGAATTGCTTGCTCTGTGTTTATTTGCTCATTCATAGCACGGTCGCTAATTTCACTTATTTGCTCAATATTACGTCCTACATCGGCAACCACGTTACTTTGTTGCTCAGTAGCGGTGGCAATTAAAGTAGCCATATCGTTTATTTGATTTGCTGTTTCGCTTATAGCATCAAGCAACTCAACAGAGCTCTGCATTGCGCCTACACTTTGTTGGGCCTTTTGTTTTGATTGACTAATATCGCTAACCACATCTTCAGAAATAGTGGTTAACTCTTCAATCATAGACTGAATTTCGGTGGTTGATTGCGAGGTACGATTAGCAAGTGCGCGTACTTCATCGGCCACTACGGCAAAACCTCTGCCGTGCTCACCAGCACGAGCCGATTCAATGGCTGCGTTTAAGGCCAGTAAATTAGTTTGCTCTGAAATGCCGCGGATAGAATCAACAATACTCGCTATATCAATTGTTTTTTTAGAAAGCAGTGTTACTTGCTCCGTAATACCATCAATGTCAGTGGCAAGCGCTGAAATAGAGGCTTGGCTTTGCAGTACTTGCTGATGGCTTTGACTGGTGTTTTCTTGACTGCTTTGAGTGAGCTTGGCTGCATTAGCTGCGCTTTGTGCTATTTCTTGTACTGTTGCGCCCATTTCGTTGATGGCTGCAGCCACCGAAATGGTTTGCTCTTTTTGATTATCAATAGACTGCGAGTTGTTTTTTGCTTGTTCAAATACATGGTTAGAGCTTTGGCGTATTTCGGTACTTTCGTTAGCCACTTGCTTGATGGCAGTTTCAATTTTATCAATAAATTGATTAAAGCCATGGCTTAAATTATTTAGCTCGGGCTGATTAGACTCTGGCAAACGGTAGGCTAAATTAGCATCGCCTGATCCTAAACGTGAGAACAGTTCAGCCATATCAGAAAGCGGCGACGCTAAAGAGCGAGCTAACAAGTAGCTTAGAATACTAGCCACAAGTGCAATAACGATCGTAAAGGTAAAAATTTGCCACTCCAAAGTACTTACAGTTGCAAAAACTTCACTTTTTGGTACTTGGGCTAATACGTATAAGTCGGTATTGGCTATTGGCATTGCAGCTAAAAATGTGGCTTCGTTATTTAGTGTCAATTCTGTAATTGCAAAGCCAGAGGGGTTGAACAAAGTGCTATGTACATTACGGCCATAAAGTGTGTCTATGTTTACTTTAGCCACTTTATTTGCATCTTTGTGTAACTGAATTAGGCCGCTTTTATCTGCGATAAATACAAAACCTGTTTGCTCAATTTTAAATTGTTGTAATAGCTTTTGCATGTCGGTGATGCTTTTTGCAAGCCCCGCTAATCCAAGGCCATTTGTTTGTTGATGATTTACAAACATTTTTACATCAGTCGGGGATTCTTGATAAATACTGATTGAGTACGGATTATTTGAATTGGTAAAGCCAAAAAACCAACCATCCGCCGCATCGTTTTTAAGTACGCGTAAAAAACCGTCTTGGTTCCAATATTGTGCTGTATCACGGTTGGCCCATGACGCCGTTGCTAAATCAAACTGCTTTGCTACGCGGTTTAATTCTTTGAGCAGTAGTGTGTCGTCTTGGTTATTTGAGCGTGCCCACGCTAAGATAAATTCATTTGATGATAGTTGCTGTGCAGCGCCTAGTAGTTCGTTTATTTCGCCACCAATTTGATTGCTAATGCTATGTAATTTGCTGGGTAGCTCCGATTCAATCATACGTTGCTCTATAATATCTTCAGAGCTATATAAAGACGTTAAACCAATTAATGCAGCTACACATATTGCTATGGTACTGCCTAAAATGGTAATTTTTTGAGTGATAGTTAGGTTTTTTATCGTCATATTATTTAACTTTACAACTAGGTAGATAGCCATGTTAGCACATTATTAATTAAGCGCTAATTATTGCAATATATCTAAAAGGGTATACTCGTTACTTTTTTTACTTGCACGAAAAAGCCCACAGCATATGCATGTGGGCTTGGTTTCTAACAAGCGAAACTAGTTATACAATTTTCTTCATTGCTGACATGTAGCCGCGCAGTCTTGCGCCAACAATTTCAACAGGGTGCTCACGTAGTGCCGTGTTAATTTGAATCAATGTTTGGTTATCTACTTGGTTACTTTGCTCATTTAAGCCTTTACCGATAACATCGGTGTCGATGTTTTTCATAAAATCGGCAAGTAAAGGTAAACACGCATGGTTGTATAAGTAACAGCCGTATTCTGCAGTATCAGAAATAGTACGGTTCATTTCGAATAACTTTTTACGTGCTATTGTGTTGGCAATTAACGGTGTTTCGTGTAACGACTCATAATAAGCCGACTCGTCAATAATGCCCGCTGCAGTCATGGTTTCAAATGCAAGTTCAACGCCCGCTTTAACCATAGCAACCATTAAAATACCGTTATCAAAAAACTCTTGCTCCGAGATTTCTACATCACCAGCAGGGGTTTTCTCAAAGTTAGTTTCGGCTGTTTCAGCGCGCCACTTTAGTAGGTTTGCATCATCGTTTGCCCAATCTTCCATCATTACGCGCGAGAAAGTACCGTCGATAATGTCATCTTGGTGCTTGTTATAAAGCGGGCGCATAATAACTTTAAGTTCTTCACTTAGTTCAAATGCTTTTACTTTTGCAGGGTTTGATAAACGGTCAAGCATGTTAGTAACGCCGCCGTATTTAAGGGCTTCGGTAATTACTTCCCACCCGTATTGAATTAGTTTTGATGCATAACCTGCATCAATGCCTTTTTCAACCATCTTATCAAAACATAAAATAGAACCCGTTTGTAACATGCCACAAAGAATTGTTTGCTCACCCATTAAGTCTGATTTAACTTCAGCAATGAACGATGATTTAAGTACACCGGCACGGTGACCACCGGTACCCGCGGCATAGGCTTTAGCCTGCGCTAAGCCATGACCTTGTGGGTCGTTTTCAGGGTGTACTGCAATAAGCGTAGGTACACCAAAGCCGCGTTTGTATTCTTCGCGTACTTCAGAGCCTGGGCACTTTGGTGCAACCATGATTACCGTAATGTCTTCACGAATTTGCATGCCTTCTTCAACAATATTAAAACCGTGCGAGTAAGCAAGTGTAGAGCCTTGTTTCATTAAAGGCATAATGGCAGTAACAACGGCCGTATGTTGCTTATCAGGAGTTAGGTTTAATACTACGTCAGCACTAGGAATTAGCTCTTCGTATGTACCAACAGTAAAGCCGTTTTCAGATGCATTAAGATATGATTGACGACGTTCATCAATTGCTGATTGGCGCAACGTGTATGATACATCTAGACCTGAGTCGCGTAAGTTTAAACCTTGGTTAAGACCTTGTGCGCCACAACCAACAATAACTAGCTTTTTACCTTTGAGTGCATCTACACCGTCGGTAAATTCACTTGGGTCCATAAACTCACATTGAGCTAGCTGCGCTAACTGCTCGCGTAAAGGTAAAGTGTTAAAATAATTCGCCATGTTAGTGTCCTATAATTCGTGTTTGTTAGATGCAAAGCCTATTTGCTTTGCTTAAACACACCATAAAAAAAAACTTTGCTTGCGTAAAATGATATATTTGCACTAAAGTATTTCAAAAAACGAAACGTGGAGGCGGTTATGGATCATAAGCATTTAAATTACTTTTTAGCGTTAGCTAAAACGCTCCATTTTGCCCGCGCGAGTGAGCTCTGTCATATAAGCGCCCCTACATTAAGTCGAAATATTAAGCAGCTTGAAGATGAAGTGGGTGTTGCATTATTCATACGTGATAACAGAAGTGTAAAGTTAACTAAAGAAGGGGAGTCATTTATTGATTACGCCACCTCTACACTGGCTAATTGGCAGCGCTTTAAAGCGAATGTCAAAGATCCCACTCAGCATATTTACGGCAATGTGAGTATTTATTGCTCAGTCACCGCCTCGTATAGTTTTTTACACCAAATATTAGAGCAACTCCGCGCGCAGCATCAGCATATTGAAATAACGCTAAATACAGGCGATCCAGCGCTGGCAATAAACCGAGTGCTGGATGCTCATGAGTCAATGGCGATTGCTGCACGGCCTAGTAAACTCCCTGCCCAAATTGCATTTGTGAATATAGGCCACTCTCCATTAGTTCTTATAGGCCCTAAAATTCATTGTCCAATTAGTGAAAACATAGCTAAAAATGCCCCTGATATTGATTGGTCAGAATTGGAGTTTATTGTTCCAGAGCAAGGGTTTTCTAGGCAGCGATTAGAGCAATGGTGGCGAAAAAACAATGTACATGGAAAAATTTATGCGCAGGTGGCTGGGCACGAAGCAATGGTGTCTATGGTGAGTTTGGGATTGGGTGTCGCCATGGTTCCTAAAATAGTGCTAGATAATAGTCCACTGCAAGATAAGGTACACGTGCTGCCGAGCAAAAATTACCAACCAGAAGGGTTTGATATTGGTTTAGCGGTACTTAAAAAAGAGCTTAACGACCCTGCAATCAGTGCATTATGGAATATTGCGCAAACTTTAGGCGCAAATGTTATTTAATATTTTAACGGTTAATATAATTCAGTAAATAGTATGATTAACAGTTGCGTATGAGTTTACTATTACTTAACATGAAAGCTTAATAATAAAAAATAATGACGCACGAGAGTTTATAATAATTATGGATCATGCTGTATCGCTCGCTCATTCTGCTCAATGTTTAAAAAAAGCAATTCCTTTGATGGTAAAGTACCGGATGCCGGTAACGCCTATCAACTACGCAATTTGGTATTGCTATGTGCAAGGGAGTAAGCCGGCATTAAATGCTGAGCTCGATCACGTCATTGCTGAGCAACAAACATGTACTCAAAATAGGGCGAAAGAAATTTTTGATAAGCATTTAAGCGAAGATGACTTAGTGTTTTTTCAAGAGATGGCTGATCGCTTCCATGGCACTATGCAGCAAGTACAGCATGATATAAGCGTAACCCTCGATCATTCTAAAAGCTTTACCACCTCGTTGGTAGATTCTCAAAATGAGCTGGCAAGTTTAGTTAATGTAAATTCATTTAATGAGATACTTGGTTGTGTTGAGCGCTTGACAGATGAGTCAGTGGCTATGCAAGAGTATGCGCGTGAGTTCCAAACTAAGCTTGCTCTAGCTTATAACGAAATTAAAGATTTAAAGGAAGCTTTAAACCTTTCTCAAGAAGCGGCAGATACAGACCCTCTTACAGGCTTTTTTAATCGAAGAAAGTTTGATGATGATATTCAGAAGTTCTGTCAAAACTATTCAGAGCAAGCTGATGACAGCGTTTTGGCGGTACTCATCATGTTTGATATTGATCACTTTAAGCGTTTTAACGACGATTTTGGTCATCAAAAGGGCGATGAAGTACTTAAATTGGTTGCCAAAAAAGTGTCGCAAAATATCAGTGATAGCCTAAATGTTTACCGCTATGGCGGAGAGGAATTTTGTATTACCGGGTATTTTGACAGCATCAACGACATTATGGTGTTTGCTGATAAAATTCGCTTAGATATTGCCTCATTAACTATCCGTAAAAAAGACGATATAAATTCTAAACGTGCAATTTCTGCAAGTTTTGGGCTTGCAATTTTACGCCCCTTTACCAAAGGTTCGGTGCTTATTGAGCGTGCCGACCGTGCTTTGTATATTGCTAAAACCCATGGTCGTAACCGTATTGAAATAGCGCCTGATATTTAAATGTTATTTAGGTGTGTAAAATTTGTGAATGATTGTAATCAGGTGGCGCACATTTGTGCTTACCTTGCTAGTATGAGTCACTTACTTATTTTTACTCACTCAGATTAGTTTAATGCGGCTAAAACCTTTAGTTTATATTTTGTACTTTGTTGTTTGCTTCGTTTGTTTGCCCAGCCAAGCGTCACAGGCCAATAGTGAGCAAAAATATGCGCAGCAACATATTACTGTTAAGCAATGGCATGTAAATCTTAGCGCTGGCGTGGGTGTTATTACCAACCCACTGCATGGCGGCAAAAATGTCCCACTTCCTTTGATACCGCGAATTGCTTTTTATGGTGAACGTTGGTTTTTTGATAATGGCCGCCTAGGCTATACACTTAAAGAAAATCAACAACATCATTTTAATATTGTTTCAGAACTCAACGCAGAGTCTCGGTTTTTTATTGATTGGCACCCAAACAACCTCTTTGTTTTGCCCGCAACCGCAGGTGTTTCTTCATTCGCGCAAAATAATGCCCAACCTAAAAAAGTAAATATCGATAATATTGATAAACGCCATTTAGCCCTAGATGCCGGTGCGAGCTACCATTATGTGCAGCAAAGCCATGTACTATCAATACAGTTATTGCACGATGTAAGTAATGTTTATAATGGTATTCGTGGCGCCGTACAATGGCAGTACCACAGTAGAATAGGGCGTTTAAAGTTAAAACCAACACTGGGTGTTAACTACAAATCGGCTGAATTAAATAGCCACTTTTATGGTTTAAAAGCACACGAAACTTCATTAGGTAAAATTGACGTTGGTAGTAGCTGGCAACCTTATGCTAAAATCGACGCCAGTTGGCCATTGAGTGAGGCCAACAGTCTTCGTTTTCATGTAGCATATTATGACTATTCAGCTATGGATAGCAGTCCGCTTTTTGAACGTAACTATTCAATGACTGCTTTTATAGGATTCGATCATACTTTTTGATATGAAGTATTTAATGTTGATTGTGCTTACAGTTTTTCTGTTTAGCCCTCCCGTTGTAGCGCAAAATGCGTTTTTAAAGGTTTCCCCTAAAGTGTGCGTTGTGTCTAAGCAGCAAGCATTTTGCGATCTCGATTTAACGTTTGATTGGCAGCAGCCATCGCCAAGCGATGTATGTCTGTACCAACAAAGTAAACTTATTAAATGCTGGCAACAGCAGGCTATTGGTGAGTTTAAGTATAAAGCGCGTGTTCAGGTAGAGACCATATACTCCTTAATCAATCCTCATACCGGTGTGTTAATTGCTAAAACACACGTTGAAGTGCAAAGTGCTGATGCTAAAAAAAGTAGGCGCAGACTTCGCTCTCCATGGAGCTATTTTTAATTTAGGAGCAACTCATGCCAAAAATTTTACTTGTTGAAGATGACCTAGGATTACAACAATTAACAAAAGATTATCTTGAACATAATGGCTTAGAAGTAGATGTATTGAGCCGTGGTGATGAAGTATTTAGTTATCTTGAGAATAACGCTGCTGATTTAATGATTTTAGATATTATGTTGCCAGGTAAAGACGGTTTTAGCGTATGTCGTCAAGTCCGTGATAAATTTTCGTTGCCAATTTTAATGCTTACTGCAAAAGGTGAAGATTTTGACCAAGTGATTGGATTAGAACTAGGTGCAGATGATTATGTTGTAAAGCCTGCTGAGCCGCGTGTTTTACTGGCGCGTGTAAATGCTTTACTGCGTCGCGGGCAACCAGAAGTTAAAGCGGCCGAAGAGATTCAATTTGGTGATTTAGTCATTGATAAAACTAGCCGAATTGTTAAGTTAAATGAAAACGAAATAGTACTTACATCCCATGAGTTTGAGCTATTATGGTTACTTGCCTCAAATGCAGGCGAAGTGCTAAGCCGTGAACAGGTTCATCAGCATATGATTGGTCGCCAATACGATGGGCTTGACCGCACTGTTGATGTACGTGTATCACGCATTCGCAAAAAGTTAGGTGATAATAGTGATAAACCTTACCGTATAAAAACCGTGTGGGGACAAGGTTACTTGTTTGTATCTGATGCTTGGGAAAAATAATATATGAAGGTAAATAAGGAATAATGGGCAAACTATTTATAAGTTTATATGTTTATATCATTGTTTCTTTATTTATTGTTAGTGGTGTTATAGAACAAATTTGGCCTTACGAAGAGACGCAGCAGCAAGTGCTGCTAGATGATGAGTTTGGCCAAGCTCTTTGGTTATTATCGCAAACTGATGATGGATTAGATAAGCTCAAACACAGTTTTGAAAGCCATGTTATTGCCCGTAAAGATCTTATTTTACCCCTTAAGCAGCAAGCCTCATTAGATAAAAATCATTACCTGTACCTGTATGATAAAAAGCAGCGCATAGTGTGGTATGTTGAGCTTGGTGATAACAAGCTACTTCAAATTGGCCCTGTAGGCGTTTTAAAAGCACCTGAAAGCTCTGTTATCCCGTATTTAATGTTACTGGCTATTGTAGGGTTACCTGTGGGGCTTTGGAGCTTTTTACTATGGCGTGATTTTTCTAAGTTACGCCATGCGTGCGAAGCGGTAGATGGCTCGCAAGACTTTACTGTAAGTACTCCTTCTAAGTCGTTTTTCTTACCTGTTACTGATACTTTAAAAGTAATGCAGCAGCGCATAGAGCATCTTCTTAGTGCACAGCAAGAACTGACTTCCTCTGTATCCCATGAGTTTAGAACGCCACTTGCACGATTAAAATTTGGCATAGCTATGCTAGAAGAAACACTGCAATCAGAAAAAGGGCAGCATTACCTAACTAATATGCAGGCAGATATAAGCGAACTTGAGGCGCTTGTGTGTGAAATGCTTGAATATGCTCGGCTTGATTCGCAGCAACCAAGTTTAGCGACAAGCGACGTTGACTTGGCTACCTTAACAAAATCGGTCATTGATAAGCTAAATTTTGCAAGCGGCATAGAATTTAATGCGGTGTTACCACCGGCTCTAGTGTACAAGTGTGACGCACACTTTATTGCGCGTGTAATGCAAAATCTGGTGGGCAATGCGTTAAAGTACGCTGTTAGTCGTGTTGATGTGACACTCAAAGCGCAGGCTGATGCAATTTACTTTATTGTGGAAGATGACGGTGAAGGAATTTTAAAAAGCGACAGAGAAAGCGTATTTAAACCTTTTACTCGTTTAGATAAAAGCCGTGATAAAAGCACAGGGGGCTTTGGTTTAGGCTTAGCAATAGTGGCAAAAATTGTATCGTGGCATAAAGGGCACTATTCAATCACTGACTCATCGCTTGGTGGCGCTAAGTTTATAGTTACCTTACCTAATACCTACCCACAATAATACTTAATCATTTTGTGGGGGCAGATGTGTCGCTACCTACGTTAAAAAATCCTCATTTACGACTGCATGGATGCAGAAGGTAGAGCAATGTAGAAGCAATTGCCGAGAACAACTAAATAGCAAATTTTTTGCCTAGATATCAACACGTTTGTCTATCCACAAGATAGATGACTTAGTTATACGGATTGGTATAAAAGCAACTCACCTAAAAATACCAGACATAAAAAAAGCGCCTAAGGCGCTTTTTGTGGTTAAAAACCAAAATCAACAAGTAGCAAAATAATAGACCCGGCTACGCGAAAAAAGTTCTCAATTATTTTTCATTTTTTTAAGTAAAGGCATCAGCATTTGCTCAAGCCCATTTAATTTAACCTCGTACATCATCGCCAGCTGCGCCCCGAGTTTACTTTCTGGAAACCCTTGTTGTTTAAACCACACTAGGTAAGGCTCCGGCAAAAGAAGCAGTGGCCTGCCAGCATACTTCCCGAAGGGCATGATTGTATTAATGGCGAGCTTGAGTTCTGCTGTATCCATAATGAGTCAGTCATTGATAAAAAGTAGGAGGGAATACTACTGCTTTTTGGCTAAAAACGCATTAAATACTGGGTTTTAAAATGGGCGAGAAAAAATAAATAAAATAGGCTGTGACGGGCAAGAAACAGCCTATTGAATGAGGGAGTAGGCCCTCTAATTGAATAAATTTATGTTGATAAATAAATGCTTACCTTACATTAACTAGCTGGAGTCTAATTAACTGACAGAGGTGCGAAGGCGTTTATTTAAGCAACACCGGTAGTTTATCTGTTTTTCTTGTTGATAGAGAGAAGTAATGTAAAGGAATGTAAATAAAATGGTTTTTTAAACAAAAACTAATAAAAAAGCCTTATTAATAATAAGGCTTTTTTATTTTGCTTACTCTATTTTTTAGTTTTAAAGTATTATTTTTCAAATAGCTCTTGCTTAACATGCTCAGCAAAACCACTGCCTGCTTCTAGGTAAAAGTTATAGGTGGAGTTAACGCCCATTTGTTCGAGCTCTTTTTGCTGATCTGGGTAATTGGCGATAGCTGTTACTTGACCGTTATAGCCTGAGGCTTGTAATTGTTCTAATGCAAAAATATTTTGCATATGTTTTGGCATAGCTAACATCACCATTTCTACATGGGAGTGGTTAACGCGCTGCCAAAAGTCAGGGTCGGTGGCATCAGCAAGGAGTACCTTTCGATTGCGTTTAATATGTTTTTCGACCACCTCTGGTTTTATATCAATGCCCGCCACTACATTAGGGTGAGTCGCATTTATTGTTTCGTATGCACCTGTACCTATACGCCCCATACCGAATATAACGATTTTAGTGTCGTTTAAATTAACGGGTAGCTCTTCAGCTAAGCGAGTTTTGCTTTCAAACTTTAATAGCCAGCGCTCAATTTTAACGTATAACTCGTTTGAGCGTTTATTAAGTGGCGATGCAATAACAAACGTAATAGACACCGCAATAGCCATTACGGCCAGCCACTCTGAGGTGATCATACCCGTAGAAGCTGCCACAGCACACACAATAAGGCCAAACTCACTAAAATTGGCAAGGCTAAACGCAGTGAGTAACGAGGTGCGCGCTCTGAGCTTAAAGGTATTCGTAAACACATAATAAAGTAAGGTTTTAACTGGCAGCACAAGTATAAGGATTAACGCGACAATTAATGAATTAGCTGTAAGCTCTGCGTTCAAACCAATACTTAAGAAAAAACCGACGAGCAAAATATCTTTTAAATTAAGTAGTGATTTAGAAAGCTCTCCCGCCTTTTTATGTGGTGCAAACATCATCCCCATAATAAGTGCGCCTAAATCACCTTTTAAACCTGCAAAATCAAATGCGTTATAACCGGCTACCAATGCAAAGAAAAAGCCAAATAAGGGTAATAGCTCTCCATGTTTAGAGCGGTTAAGCACGGCATACATAAGCGGGCGTATTAAAGGAAGTGAGATAATTATAACAAGTGCCCACATATTAGGTACTTTGCCGGTGCTAATGGCTAAAAATATAACCGCAAAAATATCCTGCATAACTAAGATGCCAATGGCTATTTTTCCGTGCAGGCTTGCCATTTCGCCTCGCTCTTCAAGTACTTTTACGGCAAATACAGTGCTCGAGAAACTTAGTGCAAAACCAACTAATAACGCACTTTGCCAGCTTAAATCAACAAACATAGGCACAGCAAAAATACCGAGGAGTAACATAAAACCACTAAATAAAGCACTGCTAAAAATAATGTGCAGGGTTGCAGGTGCCCAAACTTGGGGCTTTATTAAGCTGTTTACTTTAAGTTTTAAACCAATACTAAATAAAAGAAGTGTTACGCCCAAGGCGGCAATGGTATCGAGTAGCTCGGTGCTTTTATAGCCAGATAAATTTAATGCAAAACCAGCAAGTAAAAAGCCAATAAGAGGGGGAAGTTTTAATTGATAAACACCAAATCCACACACAAATGCGGCGGCAAAATAGATTAGTTCCATAATTCTTAATATCACTTCATTTGGGATTGCAGTGTAGCGAAAATTTTATACCATTGAAAATAAAAATAGCCCTAAAATTGAGCGCCTTTAATCAATTACTTGTCTAGCCATGTATAAAAAATGCACATTAAGCGTGTATTTAATAGTAAATAGCATGTAAATAACATTTTTTCACTGACATTGGCTTTTAAATATGGTTAAGATGCCTTAACGAAGGAGTTTAAGCTTGAGCAACAAACTGAGCCGCTCAGCTTAAGGAGATAGATATGTTTAAAAAGATTTTAGCGTCGGTTGGTATTGGCGCTGCAAAAGTAGATACAATTTTAGAAACTGAGCATCTTCAGCCGGGGCAACTTTTTAACGCTAATATCGTTATAACTGCAGGCGATGTGGCTCAAGAAATCGCGGGTCTTGATTTGTTTTTAATGACACGCGTTAAAGTTGATGGCGAAGATGGTGAATACTTTACTAACCACGTGATTGATCAGTGGCGTATAACCGACATAGGCACTGTTGAGCCAGGCGAAGTTAAAAGTATTCCATTTGAAGCGCGCCTTCATCCAGAAACGCCAATTACCGAAATTAATGCCGGCTACAACCAATCACATGTATGGATTGAAACGGGCCTTGATATTGATTTAGCACTAGATCCAACAGATAAAGACCATTTGCATATTTACCCTAACGAAGCCGTTAAAACCTGTATGCAAGCAATGGATAAATTAGGGTTTAGTTTATTAAAAGCTGATGTTGAAAAAGGCCATTTACGCGCGCCTACTTTTCAGTCGGTATCGGGGTGTTATCAAGAGTTAGAGTATAAGCCCAATAGCCGCAGCTTATTTGGTATTCAAGAAATTGAATTATCGTTTGTGCCAGAAGCACACAAAACACATGTTCTAATCGAGTTGGATAGAGCATTTAGAGGCGATGGTTATGTTGATTTAACCATAGAGCACGACCATGTTAATTTATCGCAGTTGTGCGACCAATTAGAGCGTTTGTTTGCCTAAGTGATGCGTAGTTTAACTAAACCCAGCTTAGGCTGGGTTTTTTATTTTAGGATTTTATATGTCGTTTAAATGTGCGCATTTTGATGCGCTTGATTCGCGTACTTTATTTACGATAATGCGCGGTCGCGTTGATGTATTTGTAGTAGAGCAAACATGTCCTTACCCTGAGCTTGATGACGTAGACATTAACCTTAGTACTCAGCATTTATATGCAATTGCAGATAATAGTTTATTAGCTTATGCCCGGTGCTATGAAAAAAACGAGCAGTACAGTGCAATAGGCCGTGTACTGGTAAGTAAAAGTGAGCGAGGTAAAGGGCGGGCTACTGAGCTTGTAAATGCGGCCATAGCATGTTGTAAAAAGCAGTGGCCACAGCGTCCTATTTATATAGGTGCACAAACCTATTTATTAGCATTTTATCGCTCTTTTGGGTTTGCAGAAGTTGGGGAGCAATACCTAGAAGATGGCATCCCTCATCAAGATATGGTGTTAAATACACTAAGCTAATTTATTACGAGTAAATTTAAGCTATTAAAAAGCCCACTTAACGCGTGGGCTTTACTTAATTTAGAACTTAACCTGAACTCGGGTTAGTTAAAAATAACGTTTTAACTTAACACCGAATGTAAAAACACAGCACCAATAGCTATAGGGCACACAAACTTTGTGTATACAGGCCATATTTTCCAAAAGAGCGTGTTATGAACCTCAGGGTTACCTTGTTGTATTGCTTTTAGTAGTGAGCCACGGTACCAAATCCAGCCAACAAAAATACAACACATTAAGCCAAGTAAAGGCTGAGCGACTTTAGTTGTTAAGGTGATCACTAAACCAAATAAGCTGCCTAAGTTACATACTATGGTAATGCTCACTGCACTTATTAGCGCACCAATTAACCATGTTGCCTGCAGGCGGCTCATTGCAAAGCGCTCCACAGTATACGACACCGGCGCCTCTAACATTGAAATAGAAGAGGTAAGTGCGGCTATGCTCATTAGGGCAAAAAATGCAAAACCAATAAATAAACCTACTGAGCCCATACCATCAAATAAAGCTGGCAATACCTGAAATACTAATGTGTCTTCAGAAAGAAGTGTGCCAGTAGATGAAAAAATTTCTACGCCTTGTGCTTGTGCTACATACATGGCGGGTATAATTAAAAGGCCCGCTACAAACGCGATAAACACATCTATTAACGTTACATAAGCGCCCAGTGTAACAAGGTTTTCTTTTTGACTAATGTACGAGCCATAAATAATCATCACGCTGGTGCCTAGCGACAATGAGAAAAACGCTTGACCGAGTGCACTTACGAGTAAGTTTGCATCAAATATCGATGAGAAATCAGGTACTAAATAGGCTTTTAGCCCTTGCATAGCACCTTCTTGAGTCATAACGTAGGCAATTAGGGCAAATAAAATACCTAAAAGAGCGGGCATTAGGCGCTTAGACCATTTTTCTATGCCGTTTTCTACGCCACGGCTAATAATCGCCACGGTGAGTATAATAAATGTAACTGTAAATAAGATATTTCGTGAGAGTGACTGCTCACTTAACCACGTTGAAGCACCGTTTGCGCCAGCCAACGTAGTGATAGGCTCGACTGTAGCGCTGAGCATCCAGCCTGCCACAATAGCATAAAAACTTAAAATAAAGCCCGCACATAAAATTCCGCCAAAACCAACAATAAAAGCAAAGCGCTTTTGCCACGTGTGTGATGTTATTTTTGTTAAAGAGGATACCGCATTAGCTTGTCCGTGTCGGCCAATTATAAGCTCAGCCATAAGTGCGGGGTATGCTAAAAAAAACGCTAGTATCAAATAAGCGACTAAAAAAGCTGCACCACCATTGCTTGCTGTTTGGGTCGGAAACCCCCAAATATTACCTAGACCTACTGCAGAGCCTGCGGCGGCCATTATAAATCCAAAGCGAGAGCTAAACTCACCTCTAACTGCGCTCATATTGTTATACTTCTCTATTTTTTGACGGCGCTGACAATCTACTGGAATTGCAAATAAATAAAAAGCACTTATTTACCCAATTGTGACAATAATTATCGTCTGATGTGTCTGTCGCGCGATGCATTTAATTAATGTTATCAACAGGTTTAGAATAAGGAGTTGATTTTGTGTAATAAATTTTAGGGCCTGTTTACCTTTCGAGGTTAAATTTGCAGCAGTCTGTTTGGTGTTTAGGCAAGGCAGAGCCTATGTAGTGTGGTTGTTCCCCATAAATAGGCGATAACGACGTATAAATGCCAAACAGGCTCTGCCCTAAGGGTTCTGCCTAGGGGCTATTTACTCTTTGTTACTCGGTTTTTACGTAGCCCACTAGGTTACAAACCTCGCGCCGCGATTAAACAGCCCCTAGATAGAACAAATTATAACCCTAAAAGGCCAACTAGCCCTAAATACAGTTGTGTAAATATTTTTTTACGTATCGTGGTGCTGACCAATTTTAAGGGTAAAACAGGCCCCGTTAAGTCGCGTACTTTTACTAACACTTACACTGCCGTGATGCCAATCTGCCACTTTAGCAACGATTGCTAAGCCTAAACCATAACTTTTATCAGCACGGTTACGGTGGCTCTCTTCTCTAAAAAATGGGCTAAAAACGTTATTAAAGTTCTCTGGTGCAATGCCTGGTCCATCATCTTCAACCGTAATATATAAATAATGCTCATCACGTTTTGCACTGACATAAATAGTGTCTTTTGCAAAGTCGCAGGCATTGCCAATTAAATTACTAATAGCCCGAGCAAGCCAATGTAAATCAGCAAAAACTATATCGTCACTGCTATTTAATTGTACTTTGAGGTGGCTGGTTTCAATTTTTGGCGAAAGCTGGGTGAGTAAGTCCTCAAGATAGTGCGATAAATGAGTTTGCGAGTAGGTAAGTTGATTGGCATTTTGCTCAAGTGTTGCAAAGGCTAAATAGCTTTTAAGCATCGACTCCATATGGTCAAGGTCGTTTTCCATACGCCCAAGGTACTGCTGAATTTTAGGCAAGTCTTCCGTCTCTAAAGCGGCATCTAAGCCAAAGCGTAAACAAGCGATAGGGGTTCTGATATCGTGCGATAAGCTCGATGCCATTAACTTATTCTCCGCCACGAGCTTTTCTATTTGGCTCGCCATGCGGTTAAATGTAAGTTCAACGTCTCTTATATAGGTAAAGTGTGAGACCTTTATTCTCGCTTGCACATCACCTGCGGCAAATTTTTTAGCCGCTTCGTTTAACACTGTTAAGCGTTTGGCAAGTGGGGCAATAATAAAGCCCATAAAAACGCATAGCCCTGCATAAAACAGCAAAGTAAGTATTATATCGTTGCGTTGTTCTGCCTCAACCCCTTTATCTAGACGCATAGAAAGATGATAAGGCGACAACACTTCACTGCTGTAGAGCATATAAAAACCTTGTTGGTCTTCTAAAATAAGCCCGCTTTGGGCATGCATCTGTAGTATTAAGGGCGGGGTTAATGCAAGAGATTCATTACTTTTATAATCGAGTTTTACATTAAAGTCGCTTGCCAGTTGCTTTACATAAGCTGCGCGTTCAGAGGTAGCTACATTAGCTAAATGCTTACTAAAGCCGTTGATCATTTGGCTTTGTACGCTAAATTCATCATGGGGTGTTTGTGTTTGTTGGCTAAATGCATCAATTAGCCAGCCCAATACAACAATAGATAGTAGCGCACTACCGAGTAGTGAAATGTAAAATTTTTTCATTTAAAGCGCCACGGTCACTCTTCCCACGCAGTGGCAACAAGTAAATAACCACGCCCCCAAATTGTTTTTATTTTTTCTGGGTTTTGAGGGTCATCATGAAACTTTTTGCGAAGCGCGGAGATTAATACATCCACACTTCTATCAAGTCCATCATACTCACGGCCTTTCGTTGCTTTAAACACTGCATCCCTTGAAACCACTTGGCCTGCATTATTTGCTAAATAGTGTAGTAACAGGTACTCAGCACTGGAAATAGTAATATCTTGCTTGTTAAATGTTACACTGCGAGATTGAGTATCGATACTGAGTTCGCCGACTTTTATCACACTGTCATTGGGCACTTTAGTTGGTTCACTGCTCAGGCGCAGCGCTGCTTTAATACGGGCTAATAATGCGCGAGGGCGCACCGGTTTCATGATGTAATCACTTGCCCCTACTTCTAAGCCAATAACTTCATCCATTTCATCATCGCGGGCGGTCAACATAATAATGGGGGCAGTGTAAAAACTACGTAGCTCTCTGCACACACTTATACCGTCTTGGCCTGGCAGCATAATGTCGAGTAGCACAATGTTAGGGTTTAAGTTTTTTACCTGGCTTATAACTTCATCACCGCGGTGGCAAACATGGGTCGTATAGCCTTGTTCGGTTAAGTACTCTGCCACCCATTGAGCTAGAGAGGTGTCATCTTCGACTAATAAAATAGTGCCGTAATTATCCATAAAGCTTCCTTAGTAGATTAGAATAGGCGCCAACGGCGTTTTTTTTGTCTATTTTGATAAACCCACTGAAGTTTAACTTCAGTGGTGGCAATAATTTGGGCTGTATTACTATCAAACAGTTCAAAAGAAATGCTTTGCTGGGAGTCAAATGTATATTCAAATACGCCTTGTTGTTGTTTTAACCAACATTGCATAATATATTTTGATGTTGCGTCTCGTAAGCAGTAGTTTCCAATAGTCGGCTGTTGCCAACTAAGTGTAATATCAGCATAGCAATTGCGGCCCTCACGCAGTGCTACACAGGTGTCTGGAAGCGCGGTTAAAGGGGCTGTTTTATCTGTCGTTTTTGCAGATGAAATAGCAGGGAAGATCAATAATAAACAGATCCATTTAAAATACATAACGCAGGCCTACCTTGGCTTTATGCTGATACCCTTGTGAAATAATAGGGCTATCGTCTATTTCTTTTGAAAACCACGTTGTTAACCAGCCAGACAAAAATACCCAATCTTGAGATATAGGGTACTCAGCATGAAATTCAAACATAATGCTGGTGCTGCCATTCGGGGTGTAAATAGGGCGATTAGCGGTGGTTTCGTCGGCGTCTATACCAAAATAATAGTTTGTAAAACTGCCCGAGTAAGCGCTTATACCCACCCCTGATCTAAACTCCCAATTACGCCATGGCAAAATGTGGCTAAAAAAGGTGTTTAATACCCAACCGTTATGTGTACCTGTAATGTCATGTAAAAACTCAAACGAAATTTGCGAGTTTTCAAAGCGGCGCGTTAATCTAAGTCCGGCATCAAAATCGTAATTACGCGATTTTATACCCGCAAGCTCTTCTATGACACCGTGGTTGTAAAAACCTAAGCCTTTTTCGTCAAATCCGGCTTGTGTATTAGTGCCCAATATATCTAGGCCCCAATCAAATTTATCTATAAGGCTGTAACCGACGACTAAACCGCCGCTTAACTGGTTATGATCAAAGTCGAGGTAAAAGTTTTCGTAGGAAATAGCCAGGCTTAAATCGAGTTCAATACCATCGTCGTATGAGTCAAGGCCAATTAGGTAAGAGTCTTCTACATAATAACCAGCCCCAGCGCTCCAATCCCACGCAAAACCTTGGGTAGGCTCTAGCGTGTTATCAGCATAGTATCGATTGCTTGCCTGGCTTTGAAAGCTCAAAAAACTGGCGCAAAGCAATACGCTATTAATTAAAGTATGCTGTAAGAAAGCGATTTTCATCCCTGGGGACCTAATTATTATGTGTTATTAAACGTAGTATATTAGTAAGTGAATCCTTGAATCTGTAAAAAAATGTAGTTTTTTACGTTATTGCACTTTTATTTTGTCAATTAAAATACTGCTTAAGTAATATTGCATCATAGGTGTTAAGGCGCTCACTTCGGTACGCGTACATGGACCTTGTAATTTAGTTAAGCTGCTTAATTTAGTAATGGTTTTAAAAGGCGGTACAGTTACTTCTTTACCTGCGCGCGCTATACGGGCTTGCTCGGTATTTTGCTGATGTACAAATGTTGCGACTTCTAACTCATTAGTAATTTTTTGCTCTTGGGCAAAGCTAAACAATAAAGGCTCACGGTGGAAGCTTGCGCTGTCTATTGATGATTTTGCAAACCATACCACATCGCCTGAAGCACGGTGCGTAATGCGCATACTTACTTGCGCGAGTATGGTGGCGCATTGCTGAGTAGGGTATTGCTGCGCTACTTTTGCAAATAAAGGGTAAGGGTTTTCAGGCTGGGTTAACGCATATTTGGTATCGTCAGTAAATGCTAGGTCTAACTGATGAATAGCGAGCGTGTAATCACTGCTTTTATTATTAGTCACCTCTAAGCCTTTATCGTTTAAGGCTTGTGTTATTTGTTTTAATAGTGTGTCTGTTACGCTTGCTTTATCTGTTGTAATACGCACTGTTTGGCCGCGTGTTACTTTGTGCGCCGGTAACTGTACAGACTTAACTTTTGGCGATGCGTGCTCTGTTTTATACTCAAGCTGGTAAGTTTCGCTCTTTAATGTTGGCTTTAAAGGTAAAGCCAAAGGCTCGGCCGGCTGTTTGGTAATTGCACAACCTGCTGATAATAATATAAAAAGTGATACAACTATAAAACGCATAACTACTTAACATCCACTTAAAAAGCCAATAATCGCAACATTGTACGTTAGTCCCACTAAAACTTCATGATATTATGCTCATAGATGTAGTTAAAAAAGAATAAATTTGTAACGAATGAAGTATCTCACTAATTTTATGTATGTTTGGGTCGCTATTTGTCTATCTCTTCCGCTTAAGGCAATAGCTAAAGCAGACTCAAACTGGGATGGATTCGTAAAACAGTATGGACGCTACGCAGAAAAAAAACTTAACAGTAAAGGTATACCTGGCGCTGCGCTCTCTATAGTGAGTATTGGTAACGCTGATTATATTCACACCATGGGCCGCACTAAGGCAGGAAGTGGTACTCAGGTTAATCGCCACACCCGCTTTAGGTTGGCTTCGGTGTCAAAAACCTTTGCTGGGTCCTTAACTGCGAAGCTTGCAAGTGAAGGGGTAATCGATTTATTTAAACCGGTAAGCGAGTATATACCTGCCTTTAAAGACACTGTTTATAAAGACAATTTAAAAGTGTTTCACTTATTAAGCCACTCCAGCGGTTTGGTCCCTAATGCATATGACAATTTAATCGAATCAAGAATGAGTTACCCCGATATTGTCGAAAAGCTATTAACAGTAAAGCCCATTTGCGAACCCGGCCAATGCTATGGGTATCAGAATGTGATGTTTAGTTTAATTGATGATGTAATTTATCGCAGTACCAATAAAAAATATGACCAGTGGCTGGAAGAGGGGATTTTTACACCATTAAAAATGAACGACACCAGCTTAGGCTACGATGCAATGGTGCAGGATAAAAATTATGCGTTGCCGCACGTTAGAGGAAAAAAACGTTGGTACACAGCCAAGCTGAAAAAAAACTATTATAAAGTTGGCCCAGCTGCGGGCGTAAATGCAAGCGCAACCGATATGGCAAAATGGTTAAAAGCGCAATTAGGGCAAAACCTAGATGTACTTTCTTTAGAAGCACTTGCTACACAAGCACGCCCTTTTACACTTACAAAAAAAGAACGTTATAGACGCGTATGGAAAAGGAAATTAGAACAAGCTTATTATGGTTTAGGCTGGCGTATTTATAACTATAACGATGAAACGCTGTACTATCATAGTGGTTGGGTGCAAGGTTATCGTAGTGATTTGGTTGTTATACCGCATTTAAATGTGGGGTTTAGCTTGATTGTAAACGCGGAAACCGGCGTTATAAATGAATTAACCACTGAATTTTTAGACCGTTTATTAAAATACAAACGCACTAAATAAAACAGGCCTTAAATTGCTTAAACAGAGCCGTACTTTTAAATTTATTTTTTAAAAGTAAAAAGTATAATTAAGCACCTATAATAAAAAAACCAGCTTAATGCTGGTTTTTTTATAAAAAGCTCACTGCACAATTAACTTATGCACGTGGTAATTGAATCTTTTTTTCTGCACTTTGACGATACAATACAACAGTGTGACCTATTGTTTGTAGCTTAGTAGCGCCGGTTTCACGAACAATTGCATCAAAAATAAGTGCTTTTGTTTCACGATCGTCAGTAGGTACTTTTACTTTAATCAATTCGTGAATCTCTAATGCACTTTGAATTTCAACGACTACGCCCTCGGTTAAACCGTTAGAACCTAGTAAAACTACAGGCTTAAGGGTATGCGCCTGGCCTTTTAAAAACTGCTTTTGTTTGTTTGATAATGTCATGTTTATACAAATTTTGCTGAATATGGCTTGAATTAAGGGTATTCTAACGCCATCTAAAGAATATTACTAATTAGTTGCGTGTTAATTTATGACAAATAAAAAACATTCAGCCAGTTCAAAGCGATGGCTGAAAGAACATTTTGATGATCAATATGTTCAGCAAGCGCAAAAAAAAGGCTGGCGTTCTCGAGCTGTTTTCAAATTAGATGAGATCCAAAATAAAGATAAACTGCTTCGCCCTGGTATGACCGTTGTTGATTTAGGTGCTGCACCTGGCAGCTGGTCACAATACTTAGCCGAGAAAGTATCTGATAAAGGTCAGGTTGTTGCGTGTGACATATTACCCATGGACTCACTTGCGGGGGTCGACTTTTTACAAGGCGATTTTCGTGAAGAAGCCGTACTCGATGCATTGTTAAAACGCATTGATGGTAAAAATGTTGATGTGGTACTCTCTGACATGGCACCAAATATGAGTGGGAATAACTCGGTAGATCAAGCGGGTAGCATGTATTTGGTAGAATTAGCACTTGATATGTGTCATCAAGTATTAAAGAAAAACGGTGCATTTGTTGTTAAAGTGTTTCAAGGTGAAGGCTTTGATCAATACTTGCAAGACGTTCGTAATAGTTTTAAAGCAGTGAAAATACGCAAACCTGATGCCTCACGTGCCCGTTCTCGGGAAGTATATATAGTAGCGACCGGCTACAAACTGTAGTACAGTTGCTTGGCGTTTAGTTGAATTTAAATTAATTGGATACAAGAGGTTAACCCCTTGAGCGATATGGCGAAAAATCTAATACTCTGGCTGGTTATTGCAGTTGTGCTAATGTCAGTATTTCAGAGCTTTAATGGTGGCGATCAAGTTGATCGTCAAACAAGTTACACTCAATTTGTAAAAGACGTGCGTAGCGGCTCTTTACAAGAAGTTATTATTGACCGTGGAACGGGTAATATAACCGGTACTAAAAGCAGTGGTGAGCGTTTTCAAACCACCATGCCAATGTACGATGAAGACTTAATTAATGATTTACTTAAAAATGATGTAAATGTGAAAGGCGTTCAGCCTGAAGAACAATCGTTTTTAGCAAGTATTTTTATTTCTTGGTTCCCAATGTTGCTGCTTATAGGGGTGTGGATATTCTTCATGCGTCAAATGCAAGGCGGTGGCGGTAAAGGCGCAATGTCGTTTGGTAAAAGCAAAGCTCGCCTGATGAGCGAAGACCAAGTTAAAACAACTTTTGCTGATGTAGCAGGGTGCGATGAAGCAAAAGACGACGTAACAGAGTTAGTAGACTTTTTACGTGACCCTTCTAAGTTCCAAAAACTTGGTGGTAGTATTCCTAAGGGGGTACTAATGGTAGGTCCTCCTGGTACGGGTAAAACATTACTTGCTAAAGCCGTAGCCGGTGAAGCAAAAGTACCGTTTTTCACTATTTCAGGTTCTGACTTTGTTGAAATGTTTGTTGGTGTTGGTGCATCGCGTGTACGTGACATGTTTGAACAAGCTAAAAAGGCTGCACCTTGTATTATCTTTATAGATGAGATTGATGCTGTAGGGCGTAAGCGTGGCGCTGGCATGGGCGGTGGACACGACGAACGTGAACAAACACTAAACCAAATGCTAGTCGAAATGGATGGTTTTGAAGGTAACGAAGGTATTATCGTTATAGCGGCAACTAACCGCCCTGACGTACTAGACCCTGCATTACTTCGTCCTGGTCGTTTTGACCGTCAAGTAGTGGTTGGCTTACCTGATATTCGTGGCCGTGAGCAAATCCTTAAAGTACATATGCGTAAAGTGCCATTAGGCGATAACGTAGAAGCGGCAGTTATTGCACGTGGTACACCTGGTTTCTCTGGTGCTGATTTAGCAAACCTTGTAAACGAAGCTGCACTTTATGCCGCACGTGGTAATAAGCGTGTTGTAAGTATGGCTGAATTCGATGCTGCTAAAGACAAAATCATGATGGGTGCAGAGCGCAAGACCATGGTGATGAGTGAGCAAGAGAAAGAAATGACGGCTTACCATGAAGCAGGGCATGCTATTGTTGGCCGTATGGTGCCAGAGCACGACCCAGTTTATAAAGTGTCGATTATTCCACGTGGCCGTGCCCTTGGTGTAACCATGTACTTACCTGAACAGGACCGTGTTAGCCATTCTAAAGAGCTTTTAGAGTCAATGATTTCTAGCCTTTACGGTGGCCGAATTGCTGAAGCACTTATTTATGGCGAAGACAAAGTAACCACGGGTGCGAGTAATGACATTGAGCGTGCAACAGATATTGCACGCAAAATGGTAACGCAGTGGGGCTTGAGTGAAAAACTAGGTCCGTTACTGTACGCTGAAGATCAAAACGAGATGTACATGGGCGGCGGCGGTGGTCGCGCAATGAGCATGTCTGATGAAACAGCTAAAGTCATTGATGCTGAAGTACGCTTATTCTCTGATCGCAATTATCAAAGAGCAGAAGATATATTAAAAGAAAATATTGATATTCTTCATGCGATGAAAGATGCATTAATGAAATACGAAACAATTGATGCTAAACAAATTGATGATTTAATGGCGCGTCAGCCTGTGCGTGAACCACGAGATGCACATGATCGTTTAGACGATAAGCCAACTAAAACAGTTGCACCTCAAGAAAAGCCGGTTGATGAAAGCCAAAAACCGGATGATTCATCGAAAAAAGATGAAACAAACCTTGATGATAAAGCTGAATAATCGTTAAAATAATGTTTTAAAAGCCCCGTACTTCGGGGCTTTTTTGTATCAAATAACTCAAAGGTTGGCGATGACTAACACAATAAACCTTCCCCGCGGGCGTAAATTAAATTTAGAAAAACCATGTGTGATGGGTATTTTAAATGTGACTCCGGATTCATTTTCTGATGGCGGAAAGTTTTTAGATACAGCGCACGCGGTAAGGCAGGCAATGCAGTTGTTAGATGAGGGTGCAACTATTATTGATATTGGCGGTGAATCTACACGCCCAGGCGCACCAGATGTTAGTTTAGACGATGAACTTAAACGTGTGATACCTGCAATAAAAGCCATTAGAGCTAAAAGTGACTGTGTTATATCGGTAGATACCAGTAAAGCGCAGGTTATGGAGCAGGGCATTTTAGCAGGTGCAGATATAGTTAACGATGTGCGTGCATTGCAAGAACCAGGTGCACTAAGTACACTCGCTAAATACCCTGATGTTGCAGTGTGCTTGATGCACATGCAAGGGCAGCCCCGCACAATGCAAAATTCGCCCACTTATACTGACTTATTAGCGCAAATTAACCATTTTTTTGAGCAGCGTATAAAGGCATGCGAAACAGCGGGTATTAAGGTAGAGCAACTTATCCTCGACCCGGGTTTTGGCTTTGGTAAAACCCTTGAGCATAATTTTGAAATACTGGCTAAATTTAATGCATTTAATAAGTTTGAACTACCACTTTTAGCGGGTCTTTCACGCAAGTCGATGATAGGTAATTTGCTAAACAGAAAAACAGATGAGCGATTAGCGGGCAGCTTAGCCGGTGCGCTAATTGCCGCGCAAAATGGCGCAAAAATTATTCGTGTACACGATGTAAAAGAAACGGCAGATGTGCTTGGTGTCCTCCAGGCATGCGAAAAAGGAGCTTTATAATGAGCGAAAGAAAATATTTTGGTACCGATGGGGTACGTGGTTTAGTGGGCACAGCGCCAATTAACCCTGAGTTTGCAATGAAATTAGGCTGGGCCGCTGGCCGAGTTTTGTCACTTAGTGGAACAAAAAAAGTAATTATAGGTAAAGATACCCGTATTTCAGGTTACATGTTAGAAACCGCGCTTGAAGCTGGTTTAATCGCCGCAGGAATAGATGTTGTATTGCTTGGGCCAATGCCGACGCCTGCAGTTGCCTATCTAGCGCAGACGTTTAGGGCCGAAGCGGGTATCGTAATTAGTGCATCGCATAACCCTTATTACGACAACGGAATTAAGTTTTTTAATGGCCAAGGCTTAAAACTGGACGACGACGTTGAGCTACAAATTGAAGCGATGCTTGATGAACCAATGACATGTGTTGCCTCCGATAAGCTTGGTAAAGCCTCGCGCTTAGTAAGTGCTGATGGGCGCTATATTGAGTTTTGTAAAAGCCAATTCCCTCAAGGTTTATCACTTGAAGGTATAAAAGTTGTACTAGATTGTGCCAATGGCGCAACCTACCATATTGCACCGTCGGTGATGCGTGAGCTAGGCGCTGAAGTGATTACTCATGCTTGCGAGCCTAATGGGGTGAATATAAACCATGAATGTGGTGCTACACACGTTGATACGTTAAAGCGCAAAGTGCTAGAGCACAAAGCCGATGTAGGTATTGCTTACGATGGTGACGGCGACCGCGTAATGATGGTTGATCATAACGGTCGTGTATTTGACGGTGATGATTTAGTTTACATTATTGCCTGCCAAGCGGCTGAAGATCACATGCTAGGTGGTGGTGTTGTTGGCACGGTTATGTCGAACATGGGGCTTGAAAATGCATTAAAAGCAAAAGGCATTGAATTTGCACGCAGTAAAGTTGGCGACCGTTATGTTATGGAAATGCTGCAGCAAAAAGGCTGGAAAATTGGTGGTGAAAGCTCAGGGCATGTATTAAATCTTGATTTAATCACCACAGGCGATGGTATCATTTCGAGCCTTCAGGTATTGGCTGCAATGGTGGCTCAAAATCGTACATTACAAGATTTAGGGGCAGGTTTCACAAAGTACCCAATGAAAATGATTAATGTACGCTACACACCTGGCACAGATCCCACACAAGCACCAGAAGTACAAGATACGGTTGCGCAAGTAGAGCAAGCTTTAGGCGACAAAGGCCGTGTTTTACTTCGTAAATCAGGCACTGAACCGGTAGTACGTGTTATGGTTGAAGCCGAACAAGAAAAAATAGTCATAGACAGTGCGCAAAAAATTGCAGCAGTTGTCGAATCTATGAGCAAATAAACTGGTTGATAACAATAACCTCTTGTAACTTAGGGCGAGAAAAGTTAATATCTCGCCCGCTTTCTAATCTGGAGTGGAAAATGGCAATACGTAAGGCAATGGTCGCAGGCAACTGGAAAATGAATGGGTCTTTAGAACTTGTTACTCAACTGTCTGATGCCATTAACAGTGTTAAATCAAATGAGATAGACATTGTTTTATTTCCTCCATTCCCATTAGTACCAGCACTGGTTGAAAGCGGTGTAACCACGGGGACTCAAACGCTAAGCGAAAATACCCCAGGCGCCTTTACCGGTGAAGTGGATGCTCAGCTTATTAAAGATTTAGGAGCTAAGTACGTACTCGTAGGCCACTCAGAGCGACGCAGTATCTACAAAGAGAGTAACGCAACCGTAGCCGCAAAATTTGCCCGTGCACAGCAAGTAGGACTAACACCAATCTTGTGTATTGGGGAAAGCGAGAGCGAGCAAGAAAACGGTCAAACCGAACACGTAGTTGCTGCACAAATTGATGCGGTAATTGAGAAATTAGGTGTAGCAGCACTGAAAGATTCTGTGATAGCATACGAGCCCGTTTGGGCCATAGGCACAGGTAAGACTGCATCGCCAGAACAGGCACAAGCTGTTCATAAATTTATCCGTGGTAAAATTGCTTCTTTAGACAGCCATTTAGCACAAGGGCTTACCATCTTATATGGTGGTAGCGTTAACGAAAAAAATAGCGAATTATTATTTGCACAACCAGATATAGACGGCGGCCTTATTGGCGGTGCTAGTCTAAAAGCAGATTCGTTCACTGCAATCTGTAACAGTGCAAAAGGGACCGTATAAGATGTACGAAATTTTATTAGTAGTTTATTTAGTTGTTGCTTTAGCTTTAGTTGGTATGGTTTTAATCCAGCAAGGTAAAGGCGCGGACATGGGTTCTTCATTTGGCGCCGGTGCTTCGGGCACAGTTTTTGGCTCATCAGGTGCAGGTAACTTTATGACCAAAACAACAACAAGCTTAGCAACAGTGTTTTTTGTTTTAAGTATTGTGTTAGGTAACTTAACTGCCGGTCAAATCAAAAAGACCGATGAGTGGGAAAACCTTGAAGCGGCACCTGCAGTTGAAACTGTAGCGCCAGCAGAAGAAGATGTACCTGTTACTCAACAGCAGAGCTCTGACGTACCAAACTAATTTAGCGTAAAGCTAACGTTAAGCGACTTATACTCCTCAAATAAGTCAATAAGTTTAACACCTAAGCGAAAGCTTGAAAATGCGGATGTGGTGGAATTGGTAGACACGCTACCTTGAGGGGGTAGTGCTTTCGGGCGTGGGGGTTCAAGTCCCCCCATCCGCACCAAATTATAAAACCAGTAGCAGTAATGCTACTGGTTTTTTTATGGAAAAATTTCACTTTGCTTGCTTATTAACCACCTTGTCCTTTTTGAGCTTACCAGTTGTTGAATACTCGCTGTATTTGTAAAAAAAACTAGAAATATTACAAATTTAGTTAACACTTATAGGTAATAAGCCGATAATAGATATAGACAACAAAATAAGGTATACACAATGGCTTCAGGCTTCTCTTTTCAAAACCTCAGCATAAGTAAAAAAATTCATGCTATTACCAGCATTGCGGTTCTAGCATTTTTAGCGATCGTTTTGATTAATTACTTTGCAATGAATGATAATAGAATCGCACTTGATGAAATGGAAAAGTCTTCGTATCAGGTTGTTAAATTAACATCGGCAAATGTAAGCCTTTTAGAAAAGCTCGATGAGCTTTATACGCAAGCTGTTACTTTTGGGGAGCAGGAGTTAGTAGAAAAAGCAGCAGATACATACAATGCACTAAGTAACAACATAAATGCGGTTGAGCAAATAAACGCGTCGTATATTCATAGCGATACAAAAGTACAATTAGCCAATTACGAAAAAATATCATCCAGCATTGCGAATGGTATGGTTAATGGGACAGCCGATTTTAGTAAAATCCAACAACAAGCGCAGAAAAAAACAGCCCTTTATAATGATGTACTTGAAAAGTTTAAAACCGCGCAAGCTAAAGCAGACGCTCGTTTCTTTGAGCTAGTTGCAAGTACAAAAGAACGTTCTGATCACGCCCTTACACTTATGTTAGTGGTATCTATTGTTTCGTTAATTTTACTGCTATTTATGGCTATTTGGATTGCTAAACGTATTGCTGCTTCTGCGAGTGATGCGGCTAATAACCTGAGTTTACTGGCGAATGGTAAAGGGTCACTGAGCACTAATCTGAGCGTAAATTCAGAGGATGAAATTGGTCAAGTATCGATTAACTTTAACTCATTTATCGCTCTGCTGAAAAAAACAGTCCTTGAGGTAATTGCGGTATGTGAGCCACTAATGGAAAACTCAACTCGCTTAGTGCAAGGTATGGAGCAGGCTGAGCGCGCAACCACAAAGCAAACAACTGAGGCTGAGGTGGTTAAACAGTCTATGGAAGAAATGAAGCAAAGTGTGGGTGATATTTCTCAATCAGCGGCAAGTGCATCAAATGCAGCGCAAACCGCAGAAAAAGAGGTAGAGCAAAGCAGAACTCAAGTTCAAATGTCAGTCAGCGCCTCACGAACGTTGAGTGATGAAATAAATCAAGCAGCTTCGACAATTAATAAGCTAGCGGATGATACAAAAAATGTGTCTCAAATCCTTAATGTAATTACATCTATTGCTGAGCAAACTAATTTATTAGCTCTAAATGCTGCTATAGAAGCGGCCCGTGCGGGTGAGCATGGTCGCGGTTTTGCTGTGGTTGCAGATGAAGTAAGAGAGCTTGCATCACGTACTGCCCACTCTACAAATGAAATTCGTGAGTTACTGAGCACATTGACTGAGGCTGCAAATGAGTCGGTAACGGCGATGACATCTGCGCGAGATATGGCCACAGATAATGCAACAGCCGCAGAGAAAACTGGTGTGTCGATAGAAAAAATTGCAGAGCAAATGCTAGAAATAAATGGTATGAATTCACAAATTGCCGCTGCTACAGAGGAGCAAACATCCGTTGCTGCGATGGTTGTAGAAAATGTGACGAATATGCATGAATCGTTTGAAGATACAATGGACTCACTCGCGGCGGTAAGGGATGTAGCGAAAAACCTGCACTACCTTTCAGATAACCTATTAGATGCGACTGCGAAGTTTAAAATTGAGTAATATTAATCTGTAATAATACTTAATCATTTTAGAGGCTAAGCCAAGCGCTAGTTGCATTCAAAAAACGTTATTTAGAGCAACTAAATAACGTTTTTTTGCCTCGCTATCTACACACTTGTCCGCCACATAACTGCTCATTTGTTTAAGCATATTAGTATATAGCCATAATATTTAGATATAAAAAAACCACCTAATCGGTGGTTTTTTATATCTAGCTACCGCACTTAAAACGTAGCAACTACCTTAACTTTATCTGTTGCCTTGCTGCTATCTATGTAACCAATTGAGTCGCCATTACTAGCAACAAAATCAATAACAGCCTGGTCAGAATCAAATTTTTCTGGTGGTGTACCTTTACCTGTAAAAACAAGTTTTGACCAATAGGCATTTAATTGGCTGCTTGATTTACCAACTACTTTAGAATTGAATTCATCAGCCACAGCGGTACCATTTTGAGTAACAGGGCTAACTTTATTACCGTTAGCAAATGATTTTGCTTTTCCTAGGTAAATCTTTTTAATTGTATCGGCATCAAGTGCACTTGCATTGCCTGGGTTTACTATCACCGCTACTTTAGCTGAGGCGCTAAACGTACATAGCGACAGTACACTTGCTAGGATTAATTTTTTCATATTTCGCTCCAATTAGAATACTAAGTCAACGCCAACAGCTACTACATCAGTTTCAAGGTTCGTTACGTCATCGTCAAATCGACTAAAATCAATTTTAAATGCAGCTGAAGGGTGGAAGTCATAGCGCGCGCCAATGGTGTATACGTTACTCTCTGCTCGCATGCTATCAAGGGCGAGGTTTACGTTTGTATTTAATAATGGAATTGATTCGAGTGTATTAAAGCGTGATGAATCATGTTCATCATCATTTTTTTCATAAGTTACATGAACAATAACATTATCTATACGGTAGCCAGCTGAGGCATAGTATTGTGATTGCTCAGCCAAAATACTTCCCTCGACTTCAAACTGAGTATATTCGGCATCAAATAAAAAGTTATCATAGTCAACAGAGAAACCAATCCCGAAAAAAGTTGTTTCATCTTCGTCAGTGATAAGGTCGTTCGCTGTGCTGCTTAAACCGCTTGCATTAAGTACATCAATAATACCATTTAGGGCACTTAAGTTACTTGAATCACTGTTATCTATAGAAATGCTAGTGTCGGCCACAATGTATGCAGCTCTTGCGCTAAACCAGTCGTAAGAAACGCTCCAGTTAATACCACCTAAGTTATTCAATTCTGCAGGTAGCTCATTTCCAAATACATCTATATCGCCATCAAAAGCGCCATAAAACCCTTGTAATGTAGAATCCCAGTCACCTAATTGGCTGTTATATACTACGCTAAGTCCTTCATACGTAGAAAATGGAATACCGTATACAGAACGCGGTGGACGAACCCAACGATAAGCATAGCCAACGTCTAAAAAGTCTGAGTATTTGTAAAAAGGAACACGCATTTTACCCGCGCTTAATTGCAGTTCATCGCTGTATTCATAGGTAACATATGCCCATTCAAATGTTGCGTCAAAGTCATCTTCTCCACGCGCAATAATTTGCGCTGTCGCGGTCAGTTTTTCTTGAAGATCAGCAGAGAGTTGTAAGGCGAACTTGCTCTCGTTTTTAAAAGAGATGTCATCATCATATCCGTATAAAGTCTGATCACTGTCTAGGGTTTTACCACCTACTATAGATGCAAAACCATTTATACGAACTTCAGCGCTTGCAGCGCTTGTTGCAAGTGCGGCACATATTGCTACTGCTACAGATAGCTTTTTCATATGTATTTCCTATTTGTTATTTAGATGTTGATTTCAGGGGGATTATAGAAGTGAATTTAGTATTTATCTAATAATTTTAGCTAGTTAGTTAAAAAAGAACTGAGAATTTAGTTTATTTCGAGTTTACAATTGTTAACTCATGGGTTTTTACTAGAACGAAGTTATTGATTTTATTAAAGTTAAAAAACTTTTAAATTTATTGAGTTTGTTTAGCTAATGATTTAGGAAATAGTAATTACTGTTTATTTTGCTGTTTATGCTTGATTTGTTTTATATTTTAATAGTTTATAAACACTAAACATAGCGCTACAGCGGACTTAAAGAGAAAGATAGTCACAATATGATTACCTCTAAAGGTTCATAGCCACTCAAATGTTTATAATAGGCGCTATATATTCACATTATTTATTTAGTTCACCTTCTTGTTTTGTAATCAAATAACAACTTCCTAAACCTGAATTTTAGCTTAACATTACCCCTGTATCAGCAAGGTAGTTCAAAGGAAGTGGCAATGATGAAGAGGCTAACATGGTTAGTATTATGTTGCTTTGCATCCAATGCATATAGTAACGATGAGGTAAGTATTACATTGCTGGGCTATATCGCTCCAGTGTGTGAATTTACTCCACAAAGTAATAACCTAGCGTTTTCTTCTAATGGCATTGCTAATACAACATTAGTAATTAACTGTAATTCGCCAATGCGAATATCAATGCAATCTCTCAATGGCGGATTAAGTCATGAGCAAAGCAATAAAATAAGTTCATATAATATTAACTGGTCACTGGAAGGTGCCAAAAATGTTGTGTCTGTATCGGCACAGGCAATCAAATCGACCTACAGTTTTGATATTAATGAAATTATTTTTGATAGTGTTGCTCAGATTCAGTTAACTCTAGATGACCCCTTAATCTATGCAGGAAGTTACCAGGATGTGATCCGCATAGAAATGACACCATCAGTAGTATCAGGTGGGGTGCTTTAAGCGCACATTTATTAAACATAACAAACTATATGTCACATGGATAAGGAATATAACAATGAATAAACTAATCGTAATATCAGCAATCGCGGCACTATCTTCAGGTTCAGCATTAGCAGAAAACTTAAACGTAGGTGGTGCAGTTGAGTCTATATGTGAAGTAAGCAATATCGCAACAACTCATTACTTTCCAGCACTTGCTCTAGGCAATACAAAAACAGTTAACTTTGATTTGAAATGTAATGATGTAGATGGTGCAACACTTACGTTAACTACTTCTGAAGGGCACCTTCAAAACGCTGATCATGAAGACAGAGGTGTAGGATACACTGCTCATTTAACAGCAGGCCCATATGACTTTACTTTGTCAGCCGAGAATGGAACGAATGATCAAAGTGCATTTCAAAGCAGTGGCGGAAGTAATACTTTAGCAACTACAGGCGTAGCAGGGATGATTGATTTAGAAGTTACTCAAGCACCTGTATATGCTGGTACGTATGCAGATACATTAATGCTAACAGTGACAGCAAACTAAAGTTAAATTAAAAAGGCAGTGAATAACCACTGCCTTTATTTAGGAGGGAATTCTATGCATGCTTTACTTATATTAATATTCTGTTTGTTTTCTTTTTCGGCTAACGCCTTTCAAGTGAGGCCAATGGTAGCTGATCTTAGCTCTCAGGGTAGTCAATCACAGCAGACGCTTCGCATTATTAACCCGTCAGATAAACCGTTAACTATCGATGTTTCTGCATATAATATGAGTATAAGTGATACAGGAGTCGAGTCTTTAGAGGAAAATGAAGACGATTTTTTAATTATTCCTATGACAACAATCATCCCACCTGGAAATAGTCAATCGATTATCGTTAGATATATCGGGGAGCCTATTATTAAACATTCCAAGTCGTACAGAATTACCGTAGAACAAGTGTCGGTAGATCTAAATGATAATGCGCAGTCTGGGGTTGGTATGTCACTTAGTTTTAGAACCCTATTTAATGTTGTGCCTGAAAATGCTAAAGCTAACCTTATAGTTAAAGAAAAAAAACAATTAGCAGAAAATCAATGGAGTGTGTCGTTAGAGAATCGAGGGAATAAATACTTACGTCTTTCTAAAGGTCAATGGAATATTAAATCTAAAGGTAAAGTATTAACTTTAGAAGGTATGGAGCTAAGCAAAGCTCTTTCAGGGAAAATTCTATTACCCAATTCAAAAAGTAATATTGCAATATCGATACCTAAAGAATTTCAAGCTGATGATAGTCAGCTAGAGGTTGTATTCTAATGTCTAGTATTCAGTGGCTCAGTCGATGTTTAGTAATATTAATTTGGAGTATTACTATTTCGGTTGATGCACTTGAAGTAACACCTATGGTGGTTACACTATCCCCGCAGGAGCCTTCAAAAATACCATCTAGTCTGGTTTATAATCAATTACCCAGAGAAATTGCATTTGATATTGAAGTACACGAAATTGATTTTTCCACACCCAACCCATCTTTAAAAAAGCTGGAAGACTCCCCGTTATGGGTCTTTCCTCCCTCTTTATTTTTACAAGAGGGGCAAGGCCAGAAAATTCAATTTAGGTGGATTGCCGAGAGTTTTCCGAAATATGATAAAAGCTATCAAGTAAGTTTAGTTGAGCAGCCTTTGGCTTCTAATATCGATAGTGATACCTCGCAACTTAAAATATTAATGAATGTAAATTTAGTTGTTCACGTGCACATGGATGAGTATTTACCAAAATTAAAAATACTCACATCAACAATTGAAAGTGGGGAGCTTTTAACTCAAGTAAAAAATGAAGGAAGAGGCGCAACTCGTCTCAGGGATTACGAAGTTAAAGTGACTACTAATAAATCAGTTGTGACTACGTTTGAAAAGCAAGCTTTATTAGAAAATGGATACGATGTTTTTTTTGCGCCGTATGCTACACAAACCATAAAAATTAAGCTCCCAGAAAATATTGAAAGAGGCAAGGTGGAGCATTTAAGTTTAGATTTAGTGCAATGAAAATTACAGCTGCGTTTTTATTCGCTATGTTCTTTTTTCCACTTACTGTGTTTTCAAAAATTAATCCTTCTAACAGGACAATTGAGCTTAATGTGTCTGCTCAACTGAATAAAAGTCCAATCGGTCAGGTTTTACTTAAAGTCGATAAAGGTGATGCACTTTTTTTAAAGTGGAATGAGTTAGAGCCTCATTTTCGCCAAGTATTACTTGAAGAAAAAGAGGAGGAACTGTTCAAGGTGTTAAAAGGTAGTTCATTAGCGGTAACTTCACTAAAAGAATTGGGTTTTAGTGTTGTATTTGATATGAGTGATTTTAGCTTGGATATTATTGTTCCAGTAGAGTTAACTCGTCCTCAAAAATTAAGTGCGCAAAAACGTAGAAAAAAATTAAAGGCTATAGAACCAGCAAAAGCCAGTGGGTTTGTCAACGCTTATGCAAGCTATGTTCATCAAGATGATCAAGAACAGCAGCAAATTCAAGAGCAATACGCGTTACGCTCCGAAATCGTGGCTAGTTGGCAAGGCTGGGTGGTAGAAAATGAGCTTGAATATAACAAAATATCTCAGCCTTCCTCTTCAATTTTTAAACGCCGGGGCACTCGGTTAATTCATGATTTACCAAACTTAGGTATGCGCCTTTCTATTGGAGATAACTTTAGTTCAGGTGGCTATTTTCAAAATTCCTCTCGTTTATTGGGCTTTTCACTCGCACATGACTTTTCTCTATTATCAGATAGGCCTATAAGACCGACTGCTTCACAAAGCTTTACCCTGCAAAGTCCTTCAAGTGTGGAGGTATATGTAGATGGCCGTATTATTCAGCGTCTTAATTTAGTTGCGGGCATTTATTCTTTAGATGATATACCTATAAGCGAAGGTAGTAATAATATTTCTCTAAAAATTACTGATATAGCAGGCGTTGTTCGCTATGTAAACTTTGATGTTGCAACTGGTTTAGATTTATTTGCTAAAGGACAGCTTGAATATGAAATTCACTTAGGTGTACCTGCGCAAGCTGGCGATAGGCTCAAATATGAGGAAAATGCCCCCTTCCTTAGTGCTTACCTAGATTATGGTCTCACTCCAAGTTGGACTGCAGGCTTTACAGTCCAAGGAGATAAATACGCTCAGCAAATAGGCACTAAACAAATTTATGCTGCTAAGATGGGTCAGCTGGCTTTTGAGGGGGCACTTAGCTTCGCTAAACACCAAGGTTATGCCTATCGTACAGTTTATAGTAGCTATAATATGAGCAACCTAGGAAGTGAGTTTACGTTTGGTTATGAATACACTTCAAAATACTTTACAGCTTTGGGGTTTAGGACCCAGGAAGCGTTCAATAACCGTTACACAGAGCATTATGCGCAAGCGAGTTATAGCTACTATGTTAACAGTAGGACATTAGCATCTTTCTTTGCAAACATCTCTCGTGATCATGAGGGTGAACAATTTGATCAATCTATGGGTTTAAATATTTCAGGAGACTTAGCTAACAGTCAGTGGAGGTATACAGCTGGCGCGCAATGGGATGACTTAAGAGGTGAAAAGCAGTGGGGGCTCAGCTTGTCATTGACCTATAAATTCAATAATCAGCACAGGATTAAATTATCTCATCGCTCCAAACGTGACAAAACAAGACTAGAGTTTACTCAAGATAGTAACCAACGGTTTGTTGGTGCGTTGAACTTACGAGCAGGGCTCGAAAATAATGATTTAAATAAAACTATCTTTGATCTAAACATGCAATATAACGCAAATCGTTTTGCTGCTAACCTAGAGCATGCAAGTTTTTACAAAGATTTAAATGCCCGTTCTGCTTATCATCAAAGTCGTTTAAGTGTAGCATCGAGCGTCGCTTTTGCAGACGATACGTGGGCATTCGGAAAACCTATATACGATAGTTTTGCACTCGTTAACGCCCATAAAAGCTTAGAAAATAAAGTAATTACATTAGGCCGAGTTGAGGACGAGTATAGAGCCGATAACAGCGACTTTAAAACTATATTGCTCAATGACTTGAGCTCATATGACAGCATAAACATTCCTGTTGATATTGATGATTTAGCTCCTGGCTATGACATAGGCTCTGGCATGCTCAGTTTTTACCCGCAGTATAAAACTGGGCACAAAGCAATAATTGGCACTGCAGCAAATATTTCTGTTATTGCAACTCTTCGAAGCAAGGACGAGGCTCCCTTAGCTTTAATGGTTGGAAAGGCCACTTGTTCAAATGATGCATCTGGTAAAGAGTATACCTTTTTCACAAATAAGCGAGGCCGCTTTGCTATAACAGGTCTTGCTCCTTGCCGCTATGAAGTAACCTTGCAAAATAAAGACAATACTAAATTTTTTATAGACGTTCGTGATGCAGAACAACTTCAAAGAAAAGGGGTTATTTATGTTCATTAAAATTGTGTATTTAGCAATAAGTATATTTACACTATCTTTAGCTTGTAGAGTTAATGCTCAGTGTGATGCAAGTATTGGTGAAGTTGAATATTTGTTTGATGACTTGTCTTTTTACAACATAAGATCACGAGTCGATGCTGAGAAAGTAATTCGTATAAGTACAGTAAATACAGCGGGTTGCACCTTGTATTTTGGTATTTTTTCTCAAAATCAAGGCTACTTCAAAAGTAACTCTCAAGTTATCGATTATCAAATTCTATTAGAAAACCAGTTATTAAGCAGGACAATTAGTCATGTGAAATTAAGCAATAACGTAGTTGATATTAGCTTGGTAATACCTGCAGGGACCCCCGTGAAAGCGGGGAACTACAATGATAGGCTTCAGTTGATTCTCTATGACGAAAGTAAACAAATTATGGATGAGAAAGAGATTGAAATTGAAACGAACATCCAACCACGCACTAGTTTATCTTTATTAGGCTATAACACTTTTTCTAACACAGTTTATTTGGGGGAGTTAAAGCCTGCACAAACCTATTCAATGTTACCCAGTCTACAAATAGTAACCAACACTGATGTCCAACTTAATGTAGCTTCAGAAAATAAAAGTCGTTTAATACATGCTATTTATAGTACTAAATACGGTATTAACTATACATTGCAGTTAGGCGCAGAAGAAATTAACTTAGCAAAGCCTGCAAGTTTAAACTTCTCTTACTCTGGGCAGACGGAGTTTTTTATACCGCTTAGTATTCAGTTGGAGGACTTTACACGTCAAGCTGCTGGTGAGTATTCAGATGTAATACGCTTTCAAATAAGCCCGCTTAACTATTGACTTTGCTTAGGTTTTTTTGACACCAAAGTAATGCTTGTTGCTTATTTTTTACAGATATTTTTTGATAAATTTTATGTAAATGCACTCTTACAGTGGCTTCACTAATGAATAGACTATCTGCAATGGCGCTAGAGTGTAAACCGGAGAAAAGCAAATTTAATACTTTAATTTCCTTACAAGTGAGATTACTAGATTGCAAGGTGGTTTGTTGTTCAGAGGCTAACATTTGCCTCATCCAGCTGTCAGTGACATCACGTGGAAACCAAAGTTTACCTTGTTCAATGGCTTCAAGACCTTGTTGAAAAAGTGAATCATCTGAACTTTCATAGAAAAGGCCCTTTAAATTAGGCCATTCTTTTAAAGCTAATACGTCACTATTTTTAGGTACATCAAATATAACTAAACTTTTATATCCGTTGTCCTGCATAAACTTGTTGATAAGTTCATAGGTCGTTATTACGTTAAGTGCTTGGTAATTAACTAATAAAATATTGTAGTTAGCTGCTACACAGAAAAGTGAAGTATAGTCTGGACTATTAAAGCACTTTATATAGTGTATTGGAGTATTTTTAATATCCATAATTTCTGTCCATAGATGCAATAGTAATACTATATTGCTATTTTTGGTTAATATCAATCATAGTGCATAGTCCGATAAGCTATAGCTAGCGTAGATTGGTGTATTTTATGGAATAATGAAGGCTTTGTATGTGAACAGCAGAGGTAGCATAGTTAATATAAAAAATAGCAGCGCCTACATTTTATAGAGGGAGTTTTTTCACGTAAGTTATCCAATAAAAATCAAAAGTTATAATTAATTAGTACCTTTATGTTTACTAAATGAAAAGTTTTATACATTTCTTCACAAATATGTAATATAATGCCCTTCCAGAGGAAAGATGCTATTAAGCGTCTTTTTTTATGCCCAAAACTTATTGCCTTAGCCAATAAGTTCGCATAATTAAATTATACGGTATCCTTTGGAGAATATTTTGAAACTACGCAAACTCTCACAGTTAAGCCTAGCAATTGTTGCTGCACTCACTACCTCTGTAAATGCTGAAGAAGTTAAAACAACAGCAAAACAAGACGCGTTTGAAAAAATCGAAGTTACAGCTCGTAAACGTACAGAGAGCTTGTTTGAATCTCCAACCGCTATCACATCTATTGGTGCAAACTTAATTGATAAAGCCAATATGAGTAACCTAGAAGATATTGGTAAATACGTTCCAAACTTAAATATTACTCGCTACGGTGTAGGTAATGCGGCGCATGCCTCTGTGTTTATTCGAGGTATTGGTCTGCAAGATCACATAATTACAACCGATCCGGGTGTCGGTGTTTATTTAGATGGTGTTTACTTAGGCCGTCAAATGGGGTCAAACTTATCGTTACCAAATGTAGAGCGTGTTGAAGTTCTTCGTGGTCCACAAGGTACATTATATGGTCGTAATACATTAGGCGGCGCAGTAAATGTAATTACTAAGCAGCCCGGTGACGAAGGGATTGTTACAACCTCGGCTAAAATTGGTAGCCGCGGACGTATTGCGGGCGATGTTTACTTTAATAACTCGTTGACTGATGACGTGAGCATGTCTGCAAGTGCATCTTACAAAACACGCGACGGTGTGGGTGAAGCAGTTAATTTAGCTAACCCAGAAAAAGAAATTGGTGAAGAAGAAGAGTTTAGTGGTCGCGTAGCCCTTAAATGGCAGGCTACTAGCGATTTAGCGTTAACTTTTTCACTTGACGGTGTTGATAACGAATCAGGTCAATCACCTTACACTATTGAGTTAACTGAGCCGCTTGATGCAAACGATGTATTTAATGGTGACTTCCCACTATTAACACAGGACCTAATTCCTTCTGACCCAGATGATTTAGGCACTACTGTTGCGGGTATTGAGTCTACCTCTTACTCAGGGTGGGGGACGTCATTTACCGCTGATTGGGCAATTGATGATACGTACACGGCTAAATTTATTTCAAGTTACCGTACTTCTGAATACGAAGGTGGACTTGATGATGATGCGTCACCACTTAATTTATCTGAGTTCCCAGAAGAGGGTGGTGCAGACCAATACTCGTTTGAAATTCAACTAAATGCTACCTATGACAATATGGACTTTGTATCAGGCCTTTATTTCTTTAATGAGGATGGCTTTACACGTTCAGGTCCATTTGTATTTAGCCCATTTAATACACCAAATAGTTTATTAAACGATGGTGTTACACCGTCATTTGGTGGTTATGGCGAATTTGAAATTAACCAAGAAACAAACTCATACGCTGTATACTTTAATACAAGTTATGATTTAACAGATGATTTAAGTATTGGCGGTGGACTTCGTTATTCAAAAGATGAGAAAGATGCCGATGCGATTTTCCCTACATTTGCTGAACGTAAATACGTAAGTGCAGAGTTTGACGCTGTAACGTGGGATGTAAACGCATCGTATCAAATCAGCAATAACATGAATGTATATGGTCAAATTCAAAAAGGATACCAAACCGGTGGCTTCCCTCCGCGTCCTTTTGGTGGCCCAGATCAGTTTGTATCGTTTGATGAAACCAAAGCGATTAACTACGAAATGGGCTTAAAAGGCCAAGTACACGAAAATGTGTCTATGATGTTGGCTGTATTTGTAACAGATTATACTGACCTTGCTTTACCATTTTCAGACCCTACTGCAGGCGGTGGTTTTGTAACGATTGTTGAAAATGCCGGTGAGTCTAAAGCGCAAGGTATTGAGCTTGAAACCACTGTTGCCATTACAGACGATTTTACAATTCGCAGCTCTGTCGGTTACTTAGATTCTGAAATTACAGAAGTAGATGCAGGCGTACAAGGTATTGGTAAAGGTGATTCGCCAGCATTAACGCCACGTTGGACTGTAATGGTAGCCCCTTCTTACTTTATGGATTTAGATAGCGGTGCAACCGTTGCATTTAATGCTAACTATTCTTACAGAAGCGAAATGCAAGGCCAGTCAGTTTACAATGAAAGTGAAACTATCGATTCACGTGAGTTAGTTGGTTTTAATATTTCTTACACTAATCCGTATGGCGATATGGAAGTAACCTTATACGGTGAAAACGTATTAAATGAGGTTTACGATGTAGGTCGTTTGCAGCAGTCAGGTTTTGTTGGTGTAATGCGCAGTAATGACCGTAGCGAGTTTGGTTTAAAATTCAAAAAAGACTTTGAACTTTAATAACCTACAATGAGTTAAACAAAAGGTAAGCTTAGGCTTACCTTTTTTTTCTTTTGCGCCAGTAAAAAGTCAAGCTTGGGGCCACATGCTGAACCTCTTTGTAACAAGCGTGTAGTGCTGTGCTATTGATATACCCTGTGTGGTGCGAAGTAACCACTAAGTAATATAAAGCACTATTAGCATCAGGTAACCTTGTTTTTAGGTAATAAAAAAGCCCTCAGTGAGGGCTTTAAACAATTTAGGTTTGATTAAAAAACCGCTATCAAACTTATTTATTCGACTTATTGTATTCACGCGTTAGTCTTGCGTGCTCACTTAAATCTTTCAAGCCAAGCTTTTCGTAGCTTTTTTCCATCATCTCAAGGGCTGGATCTAAATAGCTGCTTTGCGAGTAATGCTCAACAACGTACTTACCACGATTAGCGGCCGCTAGGTAAGCTTCACGTTCGTAATAGTAGTTTGCTACTTTTAGCTCGTAGCGCGCCATGCGGTTTAATAGCCACACTAAGCGACGTTTAGCCTCTGGTGCGTAATCACTTTTTGGAAAGCGTTTTACAAGCGTTGATAAATCGGTAAATGCTACACGGGTACGGTTGGCATCGCGGTCAGCTCTGTCTATGCCAAAATACTCTTGGAAGGCATTTTTATCAGCTTTAATATTAACCAAACCACGCATGTAGTACATGTAATCTAAATCTTTGTGATTTGGGTTTAAACGAATAAAGCGGTCGATAGTCGCTAATGCTTGTTCTGTATTACCTGATTGGTAATGGGCATACACTAAATCCATTTGTACTTGCTTTGAGAAAGGCCCAAATGGGTAGCGTGAATCAATAGCGGTTAATAACTCAATTGCTCGGGCGTATAAACCAGAGTCAAGTGTTTGTTTTGCATCTTCATACAAAGCGTGTGCAGATTTGTTAGGAACGCGTTGGATATCTTCTTGGTCAGGCGCAGAAGAACAGGCCCCTAAAGTAAGTACAGAAGCTGAAAAAACAATGGCGAATGCACGTTTCCCTATTTTATTTATCATTTTATTTGTTACCTTCGATGTCTTCGGCTAGGCCACGGCGGTAAAACCGAGTAAACTATGCGTATTATATTATGCTTTTATTAAAAGCGATTCTAACCCAGTCAGGCACAGCTTGCACTGGTAAATTGGGTAAAGTTACTAATGTCAGAACAAATTTCACTTCAAGCCGAGGTTCCTACCGAGTTAGGTGGTAAACGTCTAGACCAAGTATTAGCGCAATTGTTCCCTGATTATTCACGTTCACGTATAAAAACATGGATATTGGATGATAAAATCACCGTTGACGGTGAAATCTATAACACGCCGCGAGAAAAACTACTCGGAGGTGAAGTTGTAAATGTTGAAACCAGCATTGAAGCACCACGCGAATACGAAGCACAAGATATCAAATTAAACATTGTTTATGAAGATGACGATATTTTGGTTATCAACAAACCCATGGGCCTAGTCGTTCACCCTGGTGCAGGTAACCCAGATGGCACAGTGTTAAATGCATTGTTACATCATTTTCCGGATATTATTAACGTACCGCGTGCTGGTATTGTGCACCGTCTAGATAAAGACACCACAGGCTTAATGGTGGTGGCTAAAACTATTCAGGCGCAAACACATCTAGTTAAAGCACTGCAAAAACGTGAAAACTTCACGCGTGAATACGAAGCTCTATGTAATGGCACTATGACAGCAGGTGGCATGGTTGAAAAGCCGATTGGCCGCCATCCTACGCAGCGTACACACATGGCAGTTCACGAAATGGGTAAGCCTGCCATTACACATTACCGTGTTGCTGAAAAATTCCGTGCTCATACACGTTTACGCCTCCGCCTAGAAACCGGGCGTACACACCAAATTCGTGTTCATATGGCGTATATAAACCATCCGTTAATTGGTGATAGAGCCTACGGCGGCCGTCCTCGTCCACCTAAAGGTGCTACGCCAGAGCTATTTGAAATGTTACGTACATTTAATCGCCAAGCTTTACATGCAGTAAAATTAAGTATTGCGCACCCTATTACGGGAGAAATGATGACCTGGCAAGCGCCTATTCCAGATGACATGGTGGCAATGACTCAGGTGCTTAGAGAAGATACAAAAGCTAACCCTGACATAGAGTATTAATGACTTTTTTGTCAGCACCATGGCCTAATTTAACCTCGGTAGGTACGTGCAGTACCACCCGAGAAGGCGGCGTGTCAAAGCCGCCTTTTAACAGCTTAAATCTAGGCTTACATGTTGATGATACTCCAGAGCACGTGCTAAAAAACCGTGCTTTGGTAGAGCAATCCCTTCCAAAACCGGCACTTTGGCTTAATCAAGTGCACAGTGCTGATGTGCTCTGTGTTGATGCAGATTTTGACTTTCAAACATTACACACTGCTGATGCGTTGTATACCCAAGTTAAAAATCAGCCTCTTGCTATTATGAGTGCAGATTGCCTACCTATTTTGCTTGCAAGCCATGATGGCCGCGAAGTTGCAGCAGTGCATGGTGGTTGGCGTGGTCTCGAAAAAGGGATCATAAAAAATACGCTTGCCTGTTTTAGCGCGCCTAGTATGCAAATATATGCGTGGCTTGGGCCTGCTATTGGTGCTGAGCGATTTGAAGTTGGCGACGAGGTCGCTTCGCGGTTTATTGCAAAATCCCCGCTGTTTAAAGAGGCGTTTAAATTGCAAAGCAATAAAAAATATTTGTGCGACATTTACTTAATCGCTCGCATTGAACTTGAGCAATTAGGCGTTATAAATATTAGTGGAGGCGATTATTGTACTGTTTCTCAGCGGTCACTGTTTTTCTCTTATCGGCGAGAGGGCAAAACAGGGCGCATGGCAAGTTTGATCTGGCGCAAATAAACACTATTTCCCCACAATATTCATCTTAACACCTTGAACAATTCTATTAACATACCCATTTATTAAGCAATTAGTTTATTAAATAGGTAAACCCTCATGCGTCTAGATAGATTCACAAGTAAATTTCAATCTGCGCTTTCAGATGCTCAGTCGCTAGCATTAGGGCGCGATCATCAATTTATTGAACCTGTACATTTAATGTATGCGCTTTTACAGCAAAATGGCTCTAGTGTGCGTGCTTTGCTTGCTCAAGCAGGCGTGAGTGCGGATGAGCTCAACACCAAGCTTTCTCAAGAAATAGAAAAGCTGTTTAAAGTTGAAGGAGTAGGGGGCGACGTACAGCTTTCTAATAACATGGCTTCGCTTATTAACTTATGTGATAAGTACGCGCAAAAGCGCAAAGATAAGTATATTTCGAGCGAATTATTTGTATTAGCGGCCTGTGACGACAAAGGCCCTTTAGGTGATATTTTTAGAGCGCTTAATATTACCGCAACTAAAATAGAAAGCGCCATAAAAGCAATTCGCGGTGGCCAAAAGGTCGATGACCCTAACGCCGAAGAAACCCGACAAGCACTTGAAAAATACACCATTGATTTAACCGAGCGCGCAGAGCAAGGTAAGCTCGACCCCGTTATTGGGCGCGATGACGAAATTCGCCGCACTATTCAAGTTTTGCAGCGCCGTACCAAAAATAACCCCGTGCTTATTGGTGAGCCTGGAGTAGGTAAAACCGCCATTGCAGAGGGGTTAGCCCAGCGCATTATAAATGGGGAAGTGCCAGAGGGCCTAAAAAGTAAGCGTGTTTTATCGTTAGATTTAGGCGCGCTGGTGGCGGGTGCTAAATACCGCGGTGAATTTGAAGAGCGTTTAAAATCGGTGCTCAACGAACTGGCCAAAGAAGAAGGCCAAGTGATTTTGTTTATTGATGAAATTCATACCATGGTGGGCGCCGGTAAAACCGACGGCGCTATGGACGCTGGCAACATGTTAAAGCCAGCGCTGGCTCGAGGCGAGCTACACTGTGTGGGCGCCACTACGCTTGATGAGTACCGTCAATACATAGAAAAAGATGCTGCACTTGAGCGTCGTTTTCAAAAAGTATTGGTTGAAGAGCCCTCAGTTGAAGATACGATTGCCATTTTACGCGGCTTAAAAGAGCGCTATGAGTTACATCATTCGGTGGATATTACCGACCCGGCCATTGTTGCTGCTGCGCATTTATCGCATCGCTATATTAGCGACCGACAGTTACCCGACAAAGCCATTGATTTAATTGATGAGGCTGGCTCGTCAATTCGTCTGCAAATAGATTCAAAGCCTGAGTCTTTAGATAAGCTTGAGCGCCGTATTATTCAATTAAAACTTGAAGATAACGCTTTAGCCAAAGAAAAAGACGATGCAAGCCAAAAGCGGCGCAGCGAAATGCAGCAGCTTATTACCGATTTAGAAGCGCAATATCGAGAGCTTGATGAAGTATGGAATGCAGAAAAAGCTTCGTTACAAGGCACGCAAGTAATTAAAGCTGAGCTTGAACAAGCGCGCCTTGATTTAGAGGTTGCCCGCCGAGCAAGCGATTTACAGCGCATGTCGGAGCTGCAATACGGAAGAATACCAGAGCTTGAGCGAAAACTTGATTTAGCCTCGCAAGCTGAAATGCAAGAAATGAGCTTACTAAAAAACCAAGTAGGCGAAGACGAAATTGCAGAAATACTCTCTCGTTGGACTGGGATCCCAGTATCGCGCATGTTGCAAGGTGAGCGAGAAAAGCTGTTAAAAATGGAAGAGCAACTACACAGCAAAGTGATAGGGCAGGATGAGGCAGTTGTTGCAGTCGCGAATGCGATACGCCGCTCTCGTGCAGGGCTTGCCGATCCTAATCGGCCCATAGGTTCGTTTTTATTCTTAGGGCCAACTGGGGTGGGTAAAACAGAGCTTACTAAAGCGCTTGCAGGTTTTATGTTTGATACAGAAGATGCCATGGTGCGTATCGATATGTCTGAGTTTATGGAAAAACACGCTGTAGCACGTTTAGTGGGCGCACCTCCCGGTTATGTTGGTTACGAAGAAGGCGGCTATTTAACCGAAGCCGTTCGCCGTAAGCCTTACTCTGTCATTTTGCTTGACGAAATAGAAAAAGCGCATCCCGATGTATTTAATATTTTATTGCAAGTACTCGATGATGGCCGCCTTACTGATGGGCAAGGACGCACGGTTGATTTTAAAAATACGGTTATTATTATGACCTCAAATTTAGGCTCAGACATTATTCAAGAGCAAGCGGGCACAAACGACTACGCAACGCTTAAGAGCAAGGTTATGAATGTGCTCGTTAACGAATTTAGGCCAGAATTTATAAACCGTATTGATGAAACCGTCGTATTTCATCCACTTGCCAATGAGCATATTAAAGAAATTGCCGATATTCAGCTTGTTAAATTGCGTGAGCGTTTAACAGAAATGGGCTACTTATTAGAGATCAGTGATGCGGCGCTTGAAAAAATTGCCTCCAGCGGGTTCGACCCTGTTTACGGTGCTCGGCCATTAAAACGAGCTATTCAGCAAACAATCGAAAACCCACTGGCGCAGCAACTATTAGGGGGCGATTATAACCCTGGCGATATTGTTGTGATAGATGCAAACGAGCAAGGCCTGATTTTTTCAAAACGCTAATATAGGCGCACAATAAGCCGCCAAGCAGGCGGCTTATTGCTTTATACTTTAAATGTATAAAGCAAGTTGTTTACTTTTTGTGAGCCGGCAACTAATTCTGCGGCATCTTTAGCAACGTCAAAGCTCAACGCTAAGTTGTCGTTACTTACCTCTTTTATATTATCTACATTATTAGCAATATCATGGCTCACCATCTGCTGCTCCTCTGCAGCCGTTGATATACTGTTTGTAAGTAATGCTATTTCACTAATTTGATTGAATATACTATCGAGCTCATGGTGTGTTTGCTCGGTTGTTTGAACGCAGCTCTCTGCTTGAAGTCTTGTATTTTGCATTACCTTAGACCAATTAACTAACGTATCTTGGATATCCTTAATCGAGCTGTGAATTTGCCCTGTAGCAGTTTGCGTACGAGACGACAGTGCACGTACTTCATCGGCTACCACGGCGAAACCACGGCCATGCTCTGCAGCTCTTGCGGCTTCTATTGCTGCATTAAGTGCTAATAAATTGGTTTGCTCAGCAATGCCTTCAATCTCATTCATTACTTGGCCTATTTTATCCGCTTCTTGCGCGAGGTTATTTGCGGTATTAGCGGCGTGATCTACATGAGTAGCCAGCTCAGAGACCATTTTTTTGTTATCAACAATATGTTGTTTTATATCTGCGCAACTATGTTGAGTAGAGTTAACTTTATCGGCTGTATTTGTTGTACTAGTTGAAATATCACCAATCGTAGCGGTCATTTGCGCCATAGCGGTAGCGATTTGTTCAAGTTGTGTACTTTGTGCCTCAATCCCCTTTTCGGTGAGCGTCGATTTATCATCGAGGTTTTCAGCAATGTTATTAAAGGCATAGGTGGCATCTTTTACGCGCCCCAATACGGTTCTGAGCTTAGCAAGTAACATTTGCTCTTTATAGTCACTCACACTTAGCGGCGAGTTATCGCAAAAAACATAGCGCGAGATAGAGTCAGAATGCTGTTTATAGGCGTTTAATTTAGCAGGGGTTGCCACAAGCTCTTGATAATTTAAGGCTAAAATAAGCACGCAAATTAATACGTTGATAACTGCTGCCAAAATCGAAAAAGCAAATCCACTCATAATTACCCAACTAAATACAACAGCCAATGTAAGCATCTGGCGCAAGCTTGTGTGCTCTTTAAAATTAAAAGTGGCTTTACCGTTATTTAATTTCTCGTATAGTTTATGGGCTGTTAAAACATGTTTTTTATCTGGCTTTGTACGTACAGATTGATATCCAACTAATTGACTACCTTCAAAAATAGGTGTTACAAAAGCATCAACCCAGTAATACCGGCCATCCTTACAACGATTTTTGACTATCCCTCGCCATGAATGGCCACTTTTTAACGTACTCCACATTTCTTTAAATGCTGCTTTGGGCATATCAGGGTGGCGCACAATATTATGATTTTTACCAATGAGTTCCTGCTCACTAAAGCCTGCTACATCGCAAAATGCTTTATTTGAATAGGTAATAACTCCCCGTAAGTCGGTAGTAGAGACTAATTGTTGAGAATCACTAAAGTGGACTTCTTCATTTATTAAGCTTTGATTATGACGCATGTTAGTTTTAATCATCCTTTTTAATTAACTTGTTATTGTATTGGGTAAACTTAATGAGGTGAAGTAAAGGCAACGCACTGAATAATAATGTTACTAAAATTGCGACTTTTTATGATCTATATCAAATTTTGCGCTTAAAATATTAAGGCTTGTGAAGTCTAATCTAGTAATTAACGGTCTTTAGGCTTTAGTAAAGCGATTGTATAATAGTGTTAGCAGTGGCAAGATTAGCTAGCTGGTTGATGCTAATTGTATCGAGCGCATGCTCAATAGGGTAAATAGTTAACAATTTTGAAAAATTATATTGTTCTTAACAATTTAGTCTTGAGTATGGGCAATTAGCCCCCATAACCGTAAGATTAAGCCACGTGGCCGAGGAAGCATTTTTTGACTATACATGATTTATCTAGCGCGCTTAACGCGTTATCTACCACACCGCATCAGCAGGCAATTAAAGGGATCAAACGTGGCATTGAGCGAGAGTCGCTACGTATTAAAGGTAATGGTGCCATTTCCACTTTAGGGCATCCTAAAGGTGTAGGTAGTGCATTAACAAACGGGCACATTACTACTGACTTTTCAGAGTCATTACTTGAGTTTATTACCCCTGTTAGTGAATCTGCGACAGAAACTTTAGCACAATTAAAAGACCTTCAAAAATTTACACTTGAACACATGGGCGATGAGCTTTTATGGCCTATCAGTATGCCATGCTTTATTGAAGATCAAGATGATATAGTACTGGCTCAATTTGGTAGCTCAAATACCGCACGCATGAAAACGTTATACCGTGAAGGCTTAAAAAACCGTTACGGCAGTATGATGCAAGCAATTGCAGGTGTGCATTTTAATATTTCTTTCCCAGAGTCTTTTTGGCAGTCTTTACATACCCTAAAGCAAAGTGAGCAAAGCCTAGATGCATTTATTTCGGATGGTTATCTGGCGCTTATCCGTAATTTTAAGCGTGAGCTTTGGTTAATTAGCTACCTGTTTGGTGCCTCACCAGCCTTATGTAACTCTTTTTTACAAGGGCGAAAAACTGACTTACCATTTAAAAAACTAGGTAAAGGTACACTTTATTTAGAGGTAGGCACGGCACTTCGCTTGGGAGATTTAGGCTATACCAATAGCGCACAATCTTCATTACGCGTCATGTATAATTCGCTAGATGAGTACGTTGCTGGGCTTAAAGAGGCAATCAATACGCCTTCTGATTTATACGGTGATATTGATGATTACACCACGGCTACGCCTAAGCAACTTAACAAAAACATTCTTCAAATCGAAAACGAATTTTACTCGCCAATTCGCCCCAAACGTAATGCTAAAAGTGGTGAAAAACCAACGGATGCTTTATTAAGAGCCGGCATTGAATATGTTGAAATTAGAGCACTTGATGTAAATCCGTTTAGTGAAACCGGTATTGATATAGATCAAATACACTTTTTAGATGTCTTTTTGACGTACTGTTTATTAAAAGATTCGCCAGAAATGCTGTGGAAAGAGCAAGCCCGCAGCACAGAGAACTTAGATACAGTGGTTAATCAAGGACGTCAGTTAGGTGTTATGCTTAATGACAATAACCAACAGCGTACTTTGCAAAGTTGGGGGAAAGAGATTTTTGATCAATTAAGTGAAGTAGCTAAGTATATGGATAAGGCGTATGGGGTGACCTATTACAGCGAAACCATAGCAAAAATGGCTACCTGGGTTGATAACCCAATGCTGACTTTTTCGGGACGTTATGTATCTGAACTGGAAAATGCAGGTATAGATAATGGTGTGTTTGCTATTCAATTAGCTAATAAATATAAGCAAAGTCATGCAAAATCTAACTACAACGTATTTTCTAAGCAATGGCTTGAGCAACAAGTTGTTTCTTCAAATAAAGCGCGTGAAGAAATAGAGCGCGCCGATACGCTAAGCTTTACTGACTTTTTAGATGAATATTTTAATGCTAAAGCTGTTGTTTAAGCTTTTTTAAGCAAAAAAAACGCAGCCCAAGTGGGCTGCGTAAATATTCTTCAGGGATGAAACAATGCTATACTGCTGCATTCATATACTCAGACCCACACTTTTTTAAAAAGTTCAGTGAGATCGTATAAAAATGAAAAAAAATGCAATTATTTTATCTTTTGCCCTCTCTTTAGCAGGGTGTGCCACTGCGCCACCAAAGCAACCTAATGATCTTTGTAAAATTTTTGAAGAAAAGCCGGACTGGTACTTTGATGCAAAAGACGCACAAGAAAAGTGGGGTTCGCCTAAACATGTCCTTATGAGTATGATGTACCAAGAAAGCTCGTTTCGTCATGATGCTGCCCCTCCCATGGAATATTTTTTGTGGATTATCCCTACAGGGCGTGCCAGTGATGCTTACGGGTACTCACAAGCAAAAACCCCAACATGGTCTGATTATATTCGTGAAACGGGTAATAGCGGTGCTGATAGGGATGACTTTGATGATGCAATCGACTTTATGGCGTGGTTTGTTTATAAAACACATAAAGTAAATAAAATCTCTAAATGGGATGCTTATGCCCAATACTTAAATTATCACGAAGGGTGGGGCGGTTATAAACGCGGTACTTATAAAAAGAAAAAGTGGCTGATGAGTGTTGCCAATAAAGTTAAGCATCGGGCAAGTCGTTATGGTGCGCAGCTTAAACGGTGTGAAGACGAGCTAGATAAAGGTTGGTTTGAGCGACTGCTTTTTGGCTAACTACTTACCTTAAAAGCAAAAAAGGAGCCAAGGCTCCTTTTTTAACGCGCTATTTAAACTTATAACTTACGTTGATTAGGCTTAATTTTTACCTGTTTAATCATATTCTCTTTTACCTCTAACACTTCCACAGGGTAGCCGGCTATTTTAAGGCTTAAATTAGCATCTGGAATGTCTTCTAAGTATTCTACAATTAAACCGCTGAGTGTTTTAGGGCCATCAAGAGGAAATTCCCAGCCCATTTCTTTGTTAAGGTCGCGCACGTTAGCCCCGCCATCAACAAGGTAAGAGCCATCACTTTGTGTGGTTACCTCTTCACTGGGCGTACGTGTTTGTGTGGTCGTGAAATCGCCAACCACTTCTTCAAGAATATCTTCAAGGGTTACGAGACCTTGTATGTCGCCATATTCATCAACCACTATACCAATGCGCTCTTTCGATTGTTGGAACTTTAATAGCTGGGTATTTAGAGATGTTCCCTCGGGGATAAAGTAAATCTCACGGACCGCACGTAATAATGACGGTTTATCAAACTGCTCTTTGGTCAAAAGACGAAGAGCATCGCGCGAATGAATAAAACCGACGGCGTCATCGATATTATCGCGATAAAGTAATACACGGGTGTGCTGCGCATGAGTCAATTGACGGCTAATGATCTTCCAATCGTCGTTAATATCAATCGCTACTATTTCGTTACGCGGGATCATAATATCTTCAACGGTCACTTGTTCTAAGTCTAAAATAGACGTCAGCATGCTTTGGTGGCGAGCTGGAATCAATGCCCCCGATTCATTCAACACCGATTTTAGCTCTTCTTTGCTCATGCTATGTTCGTCAATTTGTTCAGCGCTAATGCCAAATAAACGTAACATTCCATTGGTCATCCAGTTAACAACAACCACAAAAGGGAATAGAATTTTAAGTAACCCTTTTAATACCACTGAGCTTGGAAAAGCGACTCTTTCAGGGTAGAGGGCAGCAAGGGTTTTAGGGGTCACTTCGGCAAAAATAAGCACAACGAGTGTAAGTACACCTGTGGCAATAGCGATACCTAAATCACCGTATAAACGAATACCTATAATAGTGGCAACTTGAGCTGCAGCAATATTTACAAGATTATTACCTATGAGGATCAAGCCAATGAGTCTATCAGGGCGACTCAGAAGTTTGTTGACGCGTTTGGCAGCGCGATGGTTTTCTTTAGCAAGGTGGCGCAGACGAATTCTGTTAATTGACATTATGCCCGTTTCAGAACCAGAAAAGTATGCAGAACATAAAATTAAAATACCGAGTATTATAAATAAGACACTCGTAGATATGCTGTCCAAAGAAGGATCCTTTTTTTATAAACCAATGCGTATTAAGCTAGAGTGAGCTGACAGAGTCAAGTTAAAACTTATTTAACACTACTTCTTGTACAAAACGGCTGCCAAAATAAGCAAGTGTGAGGATAAATGCGGCGACCATGATGGTAATAACCACAGGTTTACCTCGCCAGCCTTTTTTAATGTGACCAAGCGCAACAGTGATAAAAATAACCCATGCAACAAGTGATAAGACTGTTTTATGGATAAATTCTTTGGCGAACATGCCATCTAAAAATACAAATCCTGTCAGCAGTGCGAAGGTAAGGATAACCGTGCCTAAATTTAATAGTTGATAGAGCTGACGTTCCACCACCATTAAGGGCGGCAAATGGCTGTGCACAATTGCTAAATCTTTGCGCTTTAAACGTTTATCAATAAAGTAAAACTGCACGCCATATAAAGTGGCAATAATCAAAACGCAGTACGCTAATAATGACAGCGATATGTGTGCAATAAGCCCTATTTCAATACTTAAGCTTTGTAATAAAATGTGATGCGGAATAAACAAACTCGCAATGGTGAGTAAGGCTGCAAACCCATAAACGACCGGCAATAACAACGTAGCAGGGAACTTTAGCGAGACCGCAGTAACCGACACCACAATAACCCAACAGGTTAGCAGCGCTACATTCACAATACTCAAATCTTGCCCATCGGAGCGAAACACCGAATTAACCAACAACAGCATGTGCGCGAGTATTGCAACGGTACTTAAAATAACCGTTACCTTTTGGCTAGGGCCTTGTTGATGAAACAGGCGTGTTAACACATGAGACGTTGCTAACACATAAAATAAACTGGCAATAATAGTTAAACTAATAATTAGCATTATGCTTGGGCCACTTATAATTAGAGTCAAATAATTCTTGTTGTTATATACACATTGTATTTTATAGCAATGCAATTGCATAGACCTAAAAAAAGAAACTCAATAAGCTATGCTTCAATACTGTATTGTGCGCCCTCATTTACGGTATACTGTTTTTAATTGAAATTTAATACTATTGTGCCCATCTAATAAGTAAAATGCGAATAAGTATGAGCTTATTGGGTCAATATAAACGTCTTATCGGAACCGTTACATGTTTGAGAACCTCCAAGAACGATTAGGTAAAACCTTAAAAAATATTAGTGGCCGCGGCCGTTTAACAGAAGACAACATAAAAGATACGCTGCGTGAAGTACGTATGGCGTTTTTAGAAGCTGACGTTGCGTTGCCTGTTGTTCGCGAGTTTGTAAAGCAAGTCAAAGAACGTGCCGTAGGTGTTGAAGTAACTAAAAGCTTAAGCCCTGGCCAAGTATTTATAAAAATAGTACGCGAAGAGCTTGAAAAAGCGATGGGTGAGGCTAACGAAGAGCTTAGCCTAAATGCGCAGCCGCCAGCTGTTGTTATGATGGCGGGTCTTCAAGGTGCGGGTAAAACAACCAGTGTCGGTAAACTTGCTAAATTTTTAAAAGAGCGTAAGAAAAAGTCAGTACTAGTTGTGAGTGCTGATGTTTACCGCCCAGCGGCTATTAAGCAGCTTGAAACACTTGCCAGCGAAGTTGATGTAGATTTTTTCCCAAGTGATATTTCGCAAAAACCAGTCGATATAGCCAGCGCAGCTATTTCATATGCTAAAAAGAAATTTATAGACGTTGTTTTAGTTGATACCGCCGGCCGTTTGCACGTAGATAACGAAATGATGGGCGAAATTAAAGACCTTCATAAAGCAATCAACCCAATAGAAACATTATTTGTGGTGGATGCAATGACGGGTCAAGATGCGGCGAATACCGCTAAAGCATTCGACGAAGCGCTCCCTCTAACCGGTGTTATTTTAACTAAAACAGATGGTGATGCACGTGGTGGTGCTGCTTTATCTATTCGTCATATTACCGGCAAGCCCATTAAATTTATGGGTGTGGGCGAGCGTACAGATGCATTAGAGCCGTTCCATCCAGATCGTATCGCATCGCGTATTTTAGGCATGGGTGATGTACTTTCATTAATCGAAGAAGTCGAAATGAAAGTCGATAAAGAAAAAGCGGCTAAGGTCGCTGAAAAAGTATTTAAAGGCAACGGCTTTACCCTTGATGATTTTGCAGAGCAATTAAAGCAAATGAAAAATATGGGTGGCATGATGTCGATGCTAGATAAGCTGCCTGGTATGCAAAACTTACCCGATGCTGTAAAAGGCCAAATGGGTGACAAAACCTTCATTCAAATGGAAGCCATCATCAGCTCTATGACCAAACAAGAGCGTGCCCGCCCTGAGATTATTAAAGGCTCTCGTAAAAAGCGTATTGCAGCAGGCTCTGGTACACAGGTACAAGAGATAAATAAACTGCTAAAACAGTTTACGCAAATGCAAAAAATGATGAAAAAAATGAAAGGTAAAGGCGGCATGCAAAAAATGATGCGCGGCATGAAAGGCATGTTACCACCTGGAATGATGGGTGGCGGTGGCCCTAAATTTTAATGAAGCGCTATTAATACTCGCTATATAATGTATAACAAAAGGGCCAATCGGCCCTTTTTTGTTGAATAAATTATGCGCGTAGTGCATGCTAATCTATTAATTGTGGCTCAGATCATAGTTTAACCTACTAAAGTGGCTTTTTGCTTCACTTCTTACTTGCATTGTTGCTAAAAACTCGTACAATTCCCCAGCTCCCCATACTGGGGAGTAAATCTTATTAATGAAAACAGTCAATCTATTTAGAGGACGGTATGGTAACTATTCGTTTGCAACGTGGTGGCGCTAAAAAACGCCCTTTCTATCAAATTGTGGTTGCGGATAGCCGTTTCTCGCGTGACGGTCGCTTCATCGAGAAAGTTGGTTTCTTTAACCCAATTGCTTCAGGTCAAGAAGAAAAACTTCGTTTAGATTTACCTCGTGTTGATCACTGGGTAGGTCAGGGCGCAGGTCTTTCTGATCGTGTAGCTAAGTTAGTTAAAGACGCTCGTAAAGCGGCTTAATAGGCGTAAGTGTAACCATGAGTCAAGAGAACACCTCATCAATTATTGTCGTAGGAAAGCTCGGTGCCCCATATGGTATAAAGGGCTGGCTTAAGGTACATTCATTTACTGATGATCCCCAAGGGATCTTCGATTTCAGCCCGTGGTTGATAGGGCAACAAGGTAAATGGCAGACCTTAGAAGTGGTCGACTGGCGTCGCCACAACAAAGGCTTTATCGCTAAGATTGCGCAAGTAAACGACAGAGACGAAGCAATGGCTTATACCCATGCAGAAATATCTGTTGATTCAGCGCAATTACCAGAACTCCCGCAAGGTGAGTTTTATTGGCGAGATCTCATCGGAATGACGGTTGTAACTGATAAAGGTTATAACTTGGGCATTGTTGATGACCTGATGGAGACAGGATCAAATGACGTCTTGGTTGTGAAAGCAAACAAGAAAGATGCATTTGGTCAAGCTGAGCGTTTGATTCCTTTTTTAACTGATTCAGTGATTAAAGACATTAAACACGAAGCGAGAGAAATTACCGTAGACTGGGACCCTGGGTTTTAATGACTCAAACTAGTTCATTGTGGGTTGGGGTGATAAGCCTTTTCCCTGACATGTTTGATGCAATTACACACCAAGGTGTAACCGGTCGCGCAGTGAAAAATGGCTTAATTGACTTTAACTGCTGGAATCCACGTGATTATGCTTTAGATAAGCATAGAACCGTAGATGATCGTCCTTACGGGGGCGGCCCAGGTATGTTAATGATGGTTGAACCACTAAAACAAGCCATTCTTGACGCTAAAAAAGCGGCAGGTGATGGCGCAAAAGTAATTTATATGTCCCCACAAGGGCGCAAATTGGATCAGCAAGGGGCAAGCGAGCTCGCAAACTCTGAAAAGCTGATTTTAATTGCCGGTCGCTATGAAGGTATAGACGAGAGAATAATAGAGTCATACGTTGACGAAGAATGGTCAATTGGTGATTTTATTTTGAGTGGTGGTGAACTACCTGCCATGACATTAATTGACGCAGTAGCGCGATTAGTGCCTGGTGTGCTAGGGCATAACCAATCAGCAGAGCAAGACTCATTTTCGGATGGCTTGTTAGATTGCCCTCACTATACACGGCCAGAAACATTGGACGACAAACAGGTGCCCGCTGTATTACTCAGTGGAAACCACCAAGAGATAGCAAAGTGGCGGCTTAAGCAGTCATTAGGTAGAACTTGGCTACGACGTCCTGACTTGTTGCATAACCTAGCTCTGACTGAGGAGCAAGCGGTATTACTCGCACAATTTCAGCAAGAGTACCAAAAAGCTTGTGGCTAGAAGACAGTTACACCTAGGAAAGTGAGAAACATAATGGCAAAAGTAAACCAAAATATTATTAAAGCGCTTGAAGAAGAGCAGCTTAAAACAGACGTACCAGCATTCGGCGCTGGTGATACAGTAGTTGTACAGGTACGTGTAAAAGAAGGTAACAAAGAGCGTCTACAGGCCTTTGAAGGTGTTGTAATCGCTAAGCGTAATCGTGGTCTTCACTCAGCATTCACAGTTCGTAAAATTTCGAGCGGTGAAGGTGTTGAGCGTGTATTCCAAACGCACAGCCCTCTTATTGATAGCGTAACAGTTAAGCGTCGCGGTGCGGTTCGTCGTGCTAAGCTTTACTACCTACGTGAGCGTTCTGGTAAATCTGCACGTATTAGAGAAAAACTTAACTAATACGCGCTGTTTATCAACGCAAAGAAAACGGGTTGCAATCTTAGGATTGCAACCCGTTTTGGTTTCAAGTATTAAATAACATACTATTTCTTCACAAAAGCATCCCTCTGTATTAATACAAATTCGCATCGATACTTAATCATTTTGTGGGGCTCAACGTATCGCTTCCTACGTTAAAAAATTCTGACTTAGAACAACTAAATAGCGATTTTTTATCTAGTTATGAACACGTTTTTCCAGCCTCAAAATTAATCACTTAATTAAACGAATTGGTATGGGGAAATTTCACCCGCATTACTATATTAGCCTTTTCACTCATACTTGATCCTGTTAGTATTTAACGTATTGATTAGTTTACTTAAATGTAAACTTTAATTTACGAAATGAGTTGTTTATAGGTGGAATGAGAAACGTGGCTGAATTAAGTGATTTATCACAATTACGAGATGGCATAGATGAATGCGATGCGCAATTAGTTGCTTTACTTGCAAAGCGAAATGCAATTACCCAAAAAATTGGGGCTATTAAGCAGCAAAGTGGTGCTCCTCTGCATGCCCCTGAAAGAGAAGCTGCTTTGTTAGCTGCTCGTCGTGATGAAGCGATTAAGCAAGGAGTCAGCCCTGAACTAGTTGAAGACATATTAAGGCGCATGATGCGCGAAGCCTATCAAAACCAACAAGCTAAACTTGCTTGCGCAGCTCCTAATTTATCACCTATTGTGATTGTCGGTGGGCAAGGGGCTATGGGCCAGTTATTTGCTCAGCAGTTTATTCGTTCAGGTTATGAAGTTAAAATTTTAGATAAAGATCAGCAAAGCGAGGCTAAAGCCATTATAGCTGGCGCAAAGTTAGTGATGATCAGTGTGCCTATTAACGCACTTGAGACCGTGGTGGCTAAGCTACCTAAACTTGATGATGATTGTTTGCTTGTTGATATTACCTCTGTTAAGCAATCACCCATTAAGGCACTAAAGGCAGCACACTCTGGGCCCGTTGTTGGCTTACACCCTATGTTTGGCCCTGATATTTCTCACTGGGTTAAACAAACCGTTGTTGTGTGTGAAGGCCGCGCGCATGATGCGGCAAAAGGCTTACTACAGCAGTTGCAAGTATGGGGTTGCCAACTAGTTGAGCTAGATGCTAAAAAGCATGATGAAGCAATGCAAATAATACAAGTAATGCGCCACTTAACGACGTTTGTTTATGGGCAATTTTTAGCAAAGCAAAGCCATACGCTTGAGGAGCTAAGAAGTTGCTCATCTCCTATTTACCAGTTAGAGCTGATGATGGTAGGGCGCTTATTTGCGCAATCTCCTGAGCTATACTCAGATATAATGTTGGCCCAGTTTGATAATGTTGAGAGTTTATTAGCGCAGTATCAAGAGACCTTTTCACAAACTCTTGAAAAGTTAAAAGCGGGAGATAAAGGGGCACTCATCGATGCATTTGCTGATGCTAAAGCGTATTTTTCAGACTCTACTGCGCACTTTTTAACACAAAGCCGTAGTCTGCTAAATAAAGCAAATGACGCCAAGGTATTAGATTAATACCAATTCGCATTAATACTTAATCATTTTCAGGGGCTAAACGTGTCGCTATCTACGTTAAAAAATTCTCATTTACGACTGCATGGATGCAGAAGGTAGAGCAATGCAGGAGCAATTGCCGGGCACAACTAAATAGCGAATTTTTTGCCTTGCTATCAACACGTTTATCCATCCTCAAAATAGATCACTTAATTATGCGGATTGGTATAAAAGGGTTAAAAATGTGTAGTTACTTAGGCTATACGTTTAAAACATTTTAAATGAGCGATTAAAAAAGGGCCTATTTAGGCCCTTTTGGTATTAACGTATTAGGTTAGGTATTTACACTTACTGCTTGTAAAGATTCACTTTGGTAACAACCTAATACACGTACATATTGAGTATGTTCTTTAAGCTCTTCTAAGGCATGTTTTACTTGGTTATCGGCAAGGTTTGCCTCTAAGTCCACATAAAACACTTCTTCCCACGGGTTACCCGGTACAGGACGAGACTCGAGTTTAACTAAGTTTATTTGATGTTGTTTAAACACCATTAGCGCATCAGCCAATGAACCTGCTTGCTGTTTAGTTGCCATAATGAGGCTGGTTTTAGTGGGTATTTGTTTAGACACCTGCAGTGGCTTGCGTGCAACGACTATAAAGCGGCTGTGGTTTTCGCTTTGATTAGCTAGGTTTGACTTTATTACTTCAAGGCCCACATTTTTACCCGCCTGCGCTGAGCCAATAGCCGCACTATTTGGCGTGTTTAATGCTGACTGCAAGGCACTTGAGGTGGAATCACAGGTTTCATGTTGTAAGTCCCCCAGCCCTTGTAAAAAGCGACTGCACTGAGCAAATGGCTGAGGGTGAGCATAAATTTTGGTTAATTGGCTTAATTCAGTATCTGGGGTTGCAAGTAGGCAGTGCTCTACACTGTGGGTCACTTCACCAACAATTGATACTTGAGCGTGTTGTAATAAATCAAATACTTCGTTAATACTGCCCGAACTGGTGTTTTCTATTGGCAGTAATCCAAAATCTGCTTGGCCATTTTCTACTTTGCCTGTTATTTCGTCAAATGAGCTACAGCCAATTTCAATCAACTTGCCAGGGCGACGGCTAAAGTACTTATGACATGCTAGTTGACTGTAAGTACCTTGCCCACCTAAATAAGTAACACGATGTGTTTCACTTAGCGCATCTGGGTTAAGGTTTTTTTGCAGCATTGCTTGCTGATGTAAAACAGAGTCTTCTAAAATAGTCTGAAAAACGTTATTTACATAATACGCGTCAAGACCAAGCGATTTACCATAACCTATTAACTTTTCTAATAGGGCTAGTTCACGCGCTTCATCACGAATGGGTTTATTATTAGCAATTTTATACTCTACTACACCGTGGCTTATGCGGCGGCGTTTGGCTAATAACACTAATAAATCTGAATCTATTTCATTAATGTCGTGTCTGAGCGCGTTTAAAACGTCGTTGGTCATTTTGGTTTCCTCATTCCAAAAATAAGTTGCATCTGCGCAACTAAAACAAAAAAGCCTCCCTAGTGGGAGGCTTTGCTATTCGATTGATTTTATCTCACAAACAGGTCAGCCTCTTTTATAAAAAGAAGCTAAAAAAAGAAAAAAACGTGCAAGATAAGATAATTTTCATCCTGTTAATGTATGAGGTGTTACTGGCAAAGTCAACCAGCAAGCCCGTTTAAATAAACATGATGAAGAATTATCAGCTCCAGGCTAACTTTTAGATAAAATTCACAAATAGTTTATAAATATGAATAGGGATCTGGTATATTTCAGGTATTAGCTAAAAATAACAACAACTAAAATAATAAGGTTGGCCTGTGGTGTATAGACGCCCTCCATCGCGTTTTGGACTAAATTCTTTGAGTGTAAAGCTGTCATTGCTTATATCTGCAATTTGTTTAATTGCCGGTGTGTGCGCTGCCGCGCTGATGCTTAAATCTGAAGAGAAACAATTAGTTTTTGAAGAGCATGAAGTACTTAAAAGCTCTACTGAATTACTCATCAGGCAATTTGACGCATTAATTAAAACAAAGTCGGCTGTTGCCAAGCAAGCCAATAATGTTGTCTCAGAGCAGCTATTTAGCGAAAGCTCAGCAATTAATTTATCTAACAAAACCCAATTACAATTTAATAGTGACGGCACTATTCGCAGTGCATCAAGTGATGGCCTCTCAGCTGCATTTCTTCCTCAGCAGCATTACTCTCCTTTTTACAAGCGCTTATTCAATAACTCAGAGTCGTTATGGAAAATTATTTCACCAACCTTAATTCACGACTTTTTTAATTTTTATATGATCACCAAAGATGATTTCATCCGTGTTTCGCCTCCAAATTGGGCGTTAAACGCACCGCCTGAACTAAGGGGTTCTAATGGTGCAACATTTAAATATGTTCAAAGTGATTTAAATCCGAGCAGAGAGCCCGTTTGGTCTAAGGTTTATTACGATAAAGTGTGGCATAAATGGGTCATTAGTTTGCTCGTTCCTTTGTATGTAGACAATGAATTCTTAGGTGTGACGGGCAGCGATATTGATTTAAATACGTTGATTTCTTTTTTACCCGTTGGAGATAAAGAAAAGCATTTACTGGTATTTGATAAAAAAGGTCAGCTACTTGCACATCCGAGTCTTAATCCTGCGCTACAAGCAAGCTATGGCAGTAAAGATAAAACCATAACCACAAACGAATTTGTTAATCCGCAATTGCAAGCCATTATAAATGAAGCAATTACCATGAAATTACCAGAGTATGCTAATTCGTTTGTACAAAACGATGAAGCACACATTATTAATATTCGTAAAATTGACAAGTTAGACTGGTATATTGGGGTGTACAAAAAACGCTCATCAACGCTCTCAGCTCTGCAAGATTTAAAACTGAAATTTTTTGGCTTGTTTGTGCTTTATGCGGTACTGGTTGCCTTATTGTTACATCAAGCGCTGTATCAGCTAGTGCTTCGCAGAATACACACATTAGTGCATGCGGTTACTGGGTTTGGTAAAGGGCAATTATTAACTGAGTTCCCGCCTGAGAATAAAGATGAGATAGGTACACTGAACGGCTCGTTCAGAGATATGACCGTAGAAATTCGTAAGCTTATAGATGGGTTAAATCAGCGAATTACAGAAAAAGAAATCGCTGAAAAAGCCGCTAACAAACTCTCAAAGGCTGTTGCTTTCTCAGGGACTGGGGTAGTGATAACGGATGAAAATTTTGTGATTGAATATGTAAATCCCAAAATGCTTGAAATGACAGGCTACCCCGAAAGCCATTTTAATCGCGCCCCACTTTTGAATATTATTGCATCAGAGATGGCTATTTTAGTCGAAGACATCAATATCGACCTTCGCAGTAGAAATTACTGGCGGGGGGATACCTTGATTCAAGGTAATGATAAGCAGCCTATTTGGGTGTCTTTAAGTGTTTCTCCTATTCGCGAAGACGGCGGTGAGATCACCAGTTACGTAGCCTCCGCGCAAGATATTTCGTTTGTTAAAGAAAGCCAGCGAAAAATGGAGCAGCTTGCGTACTTTGACACGTTAACGGGCTTAGCAAACCGAACCTTTTTTAGAATGCAGTTGCGTAAATCAATGGCTTTGGCTGAGCGCGGCCATTATGCATTTGCCCTTTTTTACTTTGATTTAGATGAATTTAAGCGCATTAACGATACGTTAGGGCATGATGCGGGGGATCAGCTGTTAATTGAAGTGGCTAATCGTCTTAAAGCACGGTTACGCGCTGAAGATACTATTGCCCGTTTGGGTGGCGACGAATTTGCTGTTTTACTCAGCGGTATTGAAAGCCAAGAGCATGCTAGCGATGTGGCAAACACCATTCAAAAAACACTTAACGTGCCTATAAAGCTTGGCAATAACGAAGTGATAGTCAGCGCCAGTATTGGTATTACAATGGCCCCATACGATAGCCTAGAAGAGGATCAGCTTTTAAAGCATGCTGATTTAGCAATGTACGAGGCAAAAGCAAAAGGGCGTAATACTTACCATTTTTATAGTCAAGAGCTTAACGCAGCTGCCAATGAAAGGCTGTTCATTGAAAATGAATTACGCCATGCAATTAAAGAAAAACAGTTTGAGGTTTATTATCAGCCGCAAATTAATTCATTAACTCAACATGTAGTTGGTTATGAAGCGCTACTGCGTTGGTTCCACCCAATAGAAGGACTTATTTCACCGACTAAGTTCATTCCTATTGCTGAGGCAACAGGGCTTATTGTTGAGCTTGGTGAGTGGGTATTACAACAATCTTGCGAGTTTGCCGTGCGTTTAGCTAAAGAGGGTCGTGATAACAACGTATCGATTAATTTATCGGCACGGCAGTTTAAAGACGCTAATTTAGTCCCTATGTTAAGCAATATTATTAAGCAAACAGGTGTAAGCCCTAAACGACTTCACTTAGAGCTGACCGAAAGTATGTTAATGGGTAATGTTGAAGCGGCCATAACGCAGTTACACGAACTTAAAGCGTTAGGTATTTCAATTTCTATTGATGATTTCGGTACAGGTTATTCGTCACTAAGTTACTTAAAACGATTCCCGGTCGACATATTAAAAATTGACCGCTCGTTTGTAAAAGATATTCCAACCGACCCTAATGATATGGAAATAACCGCCGCTATTATAGCCATGGCGCAAAAACTTAAATTAGACGTAGTTGCAGAAGGGGTCGAAACCAAAGAGCAAATAGAGTTTTTGCAAAATAATAATTGTTATATTGTGCAGGGATTTTATTACAGCAAACCGGTTGCTGAGAAAGAGCTCTCAGCGTTGTACAAAAAATTAAATGATGAACCTAATAGTGTTAGTAGCAAATAAAAGGTTGCGGGTTTAACCACCCGCAATTTTTACTTTAAATTTAAGGGTTTCTAAAATCCCTTTTAATTTTTCGCGATCATCGCCTTGAACTTCAATAATGCCTTCTTTTACGGCGCCACCTTGGCCCATTTTACTTTTTATTGTTTTAGCTAGCTTTTTTAGATCGTGTGCTTTTGGGTCTATACCTACCACCAACATGACACCTTTTCCTTTACGGCCCTTCGTTTGGCGCTCTATGCGGATAAAGCCATCTTTAAATAGTTTTGCAGTGGGTTCTTGCTCAACCTTTGGTTGGCTAATTCGGCCCATGTCGGTGGAATATACTAAGCGGTCATCACTCATAATTTACCTAAATAAACGTTTTTATTGATGTACTAAATAATAACAAATTTACTGGCGAGTGTTTTTATTTTTGCTAAATACTTTTAACAGGTTATATTTAGATCAAAGGAAATATAATTGGAGTTTAGAATGAGTTTAACAAAGAGTTTATCGGTTGATGAAAGTACTTTAACGATACAAATTAAAGGCAAATTTGACTTTAATTTAGTGCAATCATTTCGCCAAGCTTATGCGCAAATTGAGCCTAAAACAAATAAAGTGATTATCGATTTAAGAGAGACCGACTACATGGATAGTTCTGCACTAGGTATGTTGCTTAACATGAAAAAAACCATTGAAAGCCAAGTACAAACTATAGAGATTAGTAACTGTCAGCCTCAGCTTAAAAAAATACTGCAAATATCACGTTTTGACAAAAAGTTTGATATTAACTAATGACCCACGTACTTATTGTTGACGATCAAGCACTTAATCGCATCCTACTGGAAAAAATGCTGCTTGAGGAAAACTATAAAATATCAATAGCGTTTAACGGTCTCGAAGCGCTAGAAGTGCTAGAAAAAGAAGCCATTGATATTGTTTTACTCGATGTGCTTATGCCGGTAATGGATGGCTTTGAAGCCGCAAAGCGAATAAAGCAGCGCTATAACGACGTTTACCTACCTATAATTTTTATTACTTCGCTTGAGGATCAAAACAGCTTTGAGCGTTGTTTAGAGGTAGGCGGGGATGACTTTATTCAAAAGCCGTTTGAAAAAGTAATTTTAAACGCAAAAATAAAGGCGCATAGCCGTACCCGTGAATTAAGTAAAAAAGCCCACCAACAGAACACTTTACTTGAGTATCATCGCAATCAAATAGAGCGCGAGCACGAAATTATTGAGCACATTTTTAATAATTCGCTCGAAAACCAAGATAAATTTAAAGATCATTTAGACTTTAGCCTGTCTCCTGCTTCTATGTTTAACGGTGACATGTTTTTAGTCGCGCAAAGTCCAATTGGCAATTTATATTGCATGTTGGGGGATTTTACCGGCCATGGTTTAGCTGCTGCTATTGGCGCGCTGCCAGCATCTCGAGTGTTTTATACTATGGTGCAAAAAGGCATGGCGGTTAATGATATTGCCTCTGAAATTAATATATTGCTGCACAATTTACTACCGGAGCATATGTTTTGTGCGGCGACCATTATTGAGCTCAGTGCGTCAGGCAAAAGTATTTCAGCTTGGTTGGGCGGCTTGCCCGATGCCTACTTAATAAATACTGATGGTGAAGTAAAGCAAACGCTTGAATCGCAACACATGGCGCTGGGGATTTTAGACAGTGATGAATTTGAATACGAGCTAATTAATTTAGAAGTTGATAAAAGCACCCGCTTAGTGCTTTCAACTGACGGCATAATAGAAACTAACAACGATGCTGATATTTTTTATGGTGAGCAGCGCTTTTTAGCTGCACTAAAAAGCAAGCCGATGATCAGCAGCCAGCGCGTTATAGATAATGTAAATACTTTTGCCAATGGTAGCGAGCAATTAGACGACTTAAGCTTAGTACTGCTTAATTGTTTGCCACTAACCCCAGAGCCTGAGGCCAAAGAAGCGTATTCTAATTTAGCGTTTAACTTTTCACTTAGCTTAAACGCGCAGCAAATTAAATGCACAGACCCTGTGTATGATGTTGTTAATGTATTAAGCAGTGTTGAGGGGCTTAGGTCGCATCGCTCAAATATATTTTTATTACTTTCTGAGGCATACAACAACGCACTTGATCACGGTGTATTAGGCCTAGATTCAGACATAAAAAAACAAGACGATGGCTTTTTTAAATACTATGAATTAAGAGAGCAAGCACTGAGCAAAATGAAAGAGGCGATGATCATTATTGATATGCGTTATTGCCCAGATACTTTGTGCTTGTACTTTATTATTTGTGACTCGGGTAGGGGATTTTCAAGTGACTCTTCAAAACGTACCGAACTGAACGCAGAGTTTGGTCGCGGCTTATCGTTACTCGAAGAAGTGGCAGAAAAAGTGACGTATAACGCAAGTGGTAACCAAGTCGAACTGTGTTATAAGTTGCTATAGCTCAGAAAAAATTTCCGTGGTATTATCTAAAAAATTTTAGATGTATGGATGGCCAAATGATTTCTTCTTACCTTGATATTGCGCAATTAAACATAGACCCACAATTAATTGCCAAAGAGCTAGAGCAGCTAGAACAGTATATTGCTCAGAGCGCGTTGCCGTCTGTGCGTTGGGAGTATCAAATTCCTGAACTTGGTGAAGGCGGCGCATGTAGTTTGTTTGGTTATTTACAAGATGAGCCATTTAAGCTCACCGAACACGTGAGCGCGACTTCACAAAACGAGCAAAAACTAGCAAATCTGCAAAATATAGTTAATTACATAGCCCAGCAAACACAGGTCGATTGGTATGGTATTTATCAGGCAATTGACACAGCTCAAGGCCCGCAATTATTAAAACTGGCGTATCAAGGCGCGCCAAGCCGCCCACTGTTTCCTCTCACTGATGCTTTTGCAGCAGGCAGTAATAATGTACAAGTTGCGTTATCTAAGCGTGGGCGTGTAATTAACAACGTTGAGAGCTATTTAGCACAAGGTGGCGAGTACTATACGTGCGACCCTAAAGTAAAAGCTGAAACCTGTTTACCTTTGTTTAATGATCAACATGAGTGCGTCGGTATTGTTGATGCGGAGGCATTCAGTAACGACTTTTTTGATAGCCGTACATTGGCTGTATTAGTTGCGTGCTGCATTAAAATTCCTCACTTTCTAGTGTAAATATCACTAGCCAAGAAGGTAAGCTTTTATGTTAAGCTTACTACAACAGCCAACCCCTAATTAATGATAAGAGATAGCTAATGTTCTCAGAATTAAAACCATTACCAACAGATCCTATTCTTGGCCTTATGGCAGCCTATAAACAAGATACAAACCCTAATAAAATTGATTTAGGTGTAGGTGTCTATAAAGATGAGCAAGGCAATACACCGGTATTAAAAGCGGTAAAAAAAGCTGAAGCATTTCGTTTAGAAAACGAAACAAGCAAATCTTACATTGGTTTAGCGGGTAACTTAGACTACTGTCAAAAAATGGAAAACCTACTATTAGGTGAGCATCAAGCGCTTTTAGCAAACCGTGTACGTACTGCACAGGCGCCAGGTGGCACAGGCGCACTTCGCGTTGCGGCTGAGTTTATTAAACGTTGCAATAAAGACGCAACAGTATGGGTAACTACACCAACATGGGCTAACCACATTAGCTTGTTTGAAGCAGCAGGCTTAAACGTTAAAGAGTACCCATACTACGATTACGAAAACAAAGACTTATTGTTTGACGACATGATAAACACCCTCAAGCAAGTACCAAAAGGGGACATTGTGCTACTTCATGCATGTTGTCATAACCCAAGTGGTATGGACTTAAACGAGACACAATGGAACACCGTTGCTCAGCTTGCAAAAGAAGTCGGCTTTACACCACTTATTGATATTGCTTATCAAGGTTTTGGCTCATCACTTGAAGAAGATGCACGTGGGCTTCGCATTTTAGCTGATGCGGTAGAAGAGCTAATTATTTGTTCGTCTTGTTCTAAAAACTTTGGTTTATACCGTGAGCGTATTGGTGCGTGTTCTATTATTGCAAAAGACGCTGCAACCGCAGATATTTCAAACTCTGTGCTATTAAGCGTTGTACGTAGTATTTATTCAATGCCACCGGCGCACGGTGCCGACATTGTAAACACTATTTTAAGCAGCACAGAACTTACACAAATGTGGCACAGTGAGCTTGATGAAATGCGTAATCGTATTAATGGTTTACGTAGCTTAATCAAAGAAAGCTTAGCAGCAAAAGAAATAGAGCAAGACTTTTCGTTTATTGAACGCCAGCATGGTATGTTTTCTTTCTTAGGCATTAATAAAGAGCAAATTGCGCGCCTACAAAAAGAATATGGTATATACATTGTTGGTTCTAGCCGCGTAAACGTAGCCGGTATTAGCGATGCAAACATTGAATACTTTGCAAATGCTGTCGCTGACGTTTGTAAATAAACCGTCTGCTAAATAGTAAAAAAACCGCACTAACCAAAGGTTGTGCGGTTTTTTTAATTTATACCCCTCCTCAAAATAGATCACTTAATTATGCGGATTGGTATTAAAATGAGCTTAGCTTTCAATTAAGTCTTCAACATCAACAATCAGCCATGGTGCATCATTTGATGTTGAGCGCTCAAGGTGCCAAATTTCTAAAATTGGCTCTTCTTTTTTATCACCTAAATCACGGTACTTACCTTTAAAGCGAATACTTACTTGCCAAGCGCTCGCTGTTGTATCGGCGCGAACAAGCTCTGCATCTATAAACATAACTTCAGTGTCTACACTTTCAATCGCTTCGCGTTCTGCTTTAAATTCTTGTGCTAACTCTGGGCTTAGGTATTCAGCCATCGTTGCATAATCAGCATTGTTCCATGCTATTTGTAGCGTATGGTAATGGCTACGCGCACCTTGTAAAAAGCCATTTACGTCAAAATTGGGTGGTAAGTTATAAGGCACTTGTTCTGCGTTAGTGCTTTGCTGAGCAAACCTATGATTTATAGGCTGCTCAGATTGAGCGTGTTTAAATGCATTTTGCCCCATATTATTGCCAGCAAGCTGCGGGGGGTGTTTAGCGCGTATAAAGCCCATAACAAGCTTAAATATAATAAATGCAGCTCCAGCTAATAAAATCATTTCCAATAGCTGAAACCCTTCAAAATTATCACCTAACATTGCTGCAATTAACCCACCGGCTAAAAGTCCACCTAGTACACCCGCCATTATGCCTTTTTTATTCGACTTAGCTTTAGTAGCCGGGGCTTGTGTTGTCGTGTCAGCTTTTTGCTTTTGTGCGGTTTGTTGAGTTGTTGGGGTTTTGCCGCGTTTGCTGCTACCAAATTTTTTACGTGCATGTACATCAAAACTGGCAGTACAAAGTAGTGCTAGTAAAGTAAATATAACGATGATGTTCTTCATGAAATTCCTTAATTTAAATCGAGCAGGAATTATAATTTACTTTGTTGTAGAACTTAATAAATTACGCTTAAAATCAACGTGATCGAGTGATAAGTAAACAGTGGTAATTATTTATAGGCACAAAAAAAGCGCTTATTTAAGCGCTTTTAAAATAACAATAAAGTTATAGCCAACGAATAGCATTGGTAACCCGCTCGTTGTACACATTAATTGGCGCGCCGGTATTTGCCACTAAAATAGTATCGGCTTTTTCGCCTCGATTAATATGCCCTGCAAAACGAGAATCATGAAAATCATCTTCGCCAAACCCAAACGACTTATTTTCAGAAGGGACAATAAACACTGTCATTGGGCCAAAGTCTGACTCAAAAATTAAGTGCAAACCTTTTTCTCCTTTGAAATCGCAAAACATTGCATAAGTAATCTTACCAGGCAGCTCTTCTATATGAGCGCCAAGTAGTGCAAGCTTGTCGTTGACGCTTTGTAAACTAATAGCATCGGTTTTTTCAAGGGCGCTAATTTCATGGTAAACATGGGTTAAGGCATGTTCACCTGCTGCGTGGGCAATGTGTTGTTCTGTGCTAAAAAAGAACGCACCAATGGCCACAAAAAAAGACGCGGCTAACGCTAAATGAACACGGTCAAATTTAAACCGAGAGCGTGCATCTACAACGTTACCCCCTGAGGCTTGTTCCTCTTGAATAGCTTTTTCTTTCAACGACGTATTTAAAATAATACGCTCAGCAAGGTTTTCAGGCACGGGCACATCTAACGCATCTTGAATGTGTTTATCAAAGTCTTTCATGTCGTTAATAAAGTTTTGTCGCTCAGAGCTTTCTTTAGCAAACTCTAAAAGCTCCTTTTCTAAATCGTTTGGCTGCGCAATAGTGCGTCGACGAAACTCAAGTTCATCCATTATTTTGATGCCCCTTTAAGTTGTTCATCATCACGGCTTAAAGCCTCTTTAAGTTGGTTTCTGGCACGGTATAAACGGGTCATAACCGTGTTTTTATTTAAATCGAGAATCTCAGCTATTTCTTCACCAGAGCAACCCATAACAACTTGCAGAAGTAAGGGTTCTCTGTATTCGTCAGATAGCAGTGAAATTTGGCGTTGGATAACCGTTTGCTCCATTTCATCATCTAACGAATGGCTGGTTTCATCGACAAGTGTATCGTTTTCTACATCGCTGTAGTCAAATTGCTTGCGCTCAAAGCGACGCGCATTTTCTCTACGCAAAATAGTGAGCAGCCATGGCTTGGCGGCTTTTTGATCCAATAATGAGTCAAGCGAGCGCCAAGCACGTAAAAACGTTTCTTGTACTAAGTCATCTGCAATATGGGGGTCACGGCATAACCAATAAGCAAAGCGATAAAGCTCCTTATTGTATACATGAACCAAGGCTTCATAGCGCTTTTGTTTCTCTGCCATATCAACTAAGACCTGATTATTTGATTTTTTCTTTCCAAGCATAATTACTTTTTTTAGTTAAAATTTATCATTTAATGCATGCAAAGACCTGAACTTATCAATTTTTTAATAAAGGTCTTTTAATACAGCTTGTTGCGACTTTGCGTGTTGAACTTGGTGCTGTTCAATTATGTTAATAATAGCATTAAGATCGAAATCTGCGTTGTTATTAGCATAAAGAGCTGAGCGTAAACGGTTGGTCTGTATTGCCAGCTCATCATTATTGATGTTGTGTATTAACGTGTCTATCGCAGCCACTTTTTTGCCCGTAAGCTTAATCGCTACTTCATTTAGTTCGCTGTAAAATGCATTGAGGTTATTTGATTTGGCTGCATTTTTAAGCGCGTTTAATGAAAGCGGTTGGGCTTTATTTACAGATGCACTGTTATTTTTTTGCTCATTATTAGTAGAACGGCTTAGCCAATAAAAAATTGCAGTGATTATCCAAAAAATATACCCCAGCACGGCAACAATAATTAACCAAAGCGGAATAACACTTTGCGACGTGGCTACTGCTGTATTGTGCTGCTCTGTATTACTTAGATTATTGTCAGGCAAATTTGGCTCACCTGTATTAAGGGGATCGTTTGTAGCAGTACTTGGGTTTATACCATTGGCGCTTGGTGTTACGGTTATAGTACGTTCAGGTAATTTAGCATAGCTAATACGGTTTATTTTGGTGTTATACCAAGGCAATGTTATTTCAGGTAGGGTGTAGGTACCTGCTTTTTGTGGTAATAACGCAAATGACGCTGTTTGCTGAGATACAACCCGTCCGTTTCTTACGGCATTGTTTGTTTCTACCTCGTCGGGATAACTGCGAATTCCCGTAATGGTTTTCATATCAATTTCAGGCAGTTGCTCTTTAGTAACCCCTAATGCGGTTAAGGTAATAGTGCGTGTAATAGGTGTGCCAACTTCTACTGTATTTTCATCAGGTTGCCACTGCTCATCAATATTAACTAACTCACTGGGCAGCCATGCGCCTTTATAGTTTGCTGGGATAGGTTTTATCTCAAGTTGCTGATCATCCCCTAAAGCCGACACCTCTAATTGGCGGTAGTTTTGTTGTACACGGCCTTGAAATGTAGGGCCTGTAATAGTGTATACACCACTTTTTTGCGGTTGTAGTAAGTATTCTCGGGTGATCACTAAATAACGTTTACCATCTACAAGCTCATAGCTTTCGGTTTGTTTACCTAATTGAGTAAGTTGGGCATCCTCCATGGTGGGTGTACTTAAACTGCCGTCAAGTAGCTCTTTTGCTAGGTAGAGTTTAATCGTATATACGCCAGCTTCTTGAACAAACAACGCGTCACTTGAGAGCGATGTTTTTAAAAAAATATCGTTATTTTTATCAGCATCGGCTGCGCGTTTAGCCACTTTTAATTTTATAGGTTGCGAGCTTAAACCTGCCACGGTAAAGGCTGGAATGGTGTATTCGCCCTCATTACGGGTCATTAACTTTACAGACCACGTTGTTTGCTTATTAATATTGCCATTTATAATGTTGGTGCGCGTACTCAAACTTGTGGGCCCAACGACAAAGTCTTTAAGTAACACCGAGGTGTCGGGTTGCTCGGTTTTTATTGTGTCGTCCACTGAAATGTTAAGCATAAAAAATTCGCCAGCAAGGACTGGGTTTTTATCTACACTTGCCTCTAATTTGGTGGCGGCCCATGATGGCATCGCACTTAATAGCAATAAACAGCAAAATAATCGCATTACCATGATTTTTCTACTCCTGTAGGGCGACGTTGATATTGTCTTTTTTGGGCTTCTAATTGCATTTTATTCCGTAATAAAATTGCCGGATCGTCCGGTACTTTTCTTAATAACTGGTTAAGCTGCTGGGCTTTTTCTTTCTCTTCGTTGGTGAGCTCACGGGCTTGTGCTTGCGCGGCTTGTTGTTGGGCGTTTTGCTTTTGCTCATCTGTTAACGTTTGCTGCTGCGCTGTTTGCGGCTGAGCATTTTCAGCCTGTTCTTCGTTTGTTTGCTCAGGCTGTTTTTGCTCTTGATTAGCTTGTGGCTGAGTTTGTAGGTCTGGCTCATTTTGTTTATCTGATTGTGAACCCGACTCAGCACTTTGTGGGTCTTGCTCAGTGTCAGACTCATCACTTGGCTCACCTTGCTGATCTTGTGATTGTTCGCCTTGGCTTTGCTCTGATTGAGAATCGCTATTTTCACCTTGTTGGCTTTGATCTGATTGCTGATTGTTTTGTTGCTCACTTTGAGCAGATTGTTGCTGATTATCTTGCGAATCACCCTCTTGCTGTTGCTGCTGTTGCTGCTCGAGCAACTGCTCAACCAAAGCTTGGTTATCAGCGGCTTCGCTAAAGTTAGGTTGTAACGTTTGTGCTTGTTTGTAAGCATCTATGGCTTGTTCTAGCTGTCCTGATTTGGCAAGCGCGTTGGCATAGTTATAAAAACCAGTGGCTGATTTATCATTACTAAAGGCTTCTAGTGCGGCATCAAAATTACCTTGTTGGTACAATGCGGCCCCTTTTAAGCTGCTTGAGTCGGCATTGGCGGCCTGTTCAAAATCTTTATTTTTATAAGCATCAAGTGCTTGCTGATCAGTATTTTTTAAAAAAGAGGGGAGCTCTAATGCGCTTGCTTGCTGGGTTGGCAAAACGCTGAGTACCAAAAAGGCCCCTAAAAATGCTGCACTTCTAAATAAATAAAGACCTAAGGGCAGTAAAATAAGTAACCCGTATATACCGGCGTCTATACGCCAAAGGGCATGGCTTTGTTTTTCATCTTTTAATAACTCACTATTGGCACTTGGTGCAAAAGTAGCTATGTCGCTGCTGCTAGGTTGGTAAAGGGCAAACTTTCCACCACTTCGCGTCGCTAGGCTTTTTAAGCGGCTAATATTAATAGTAGGAATGACTATTTGACCGTAGCTGTCTTTTAAAAAGCCGCCTTCAGGTAATTTAATCGGCGCGCCTTGCTCTGTGCCAACGCCATATATATTTAGCCGATAAGAGGAATTACTGGTAAAGCTTGTAATATCACTTTGTTCTTCTTGGTCTATGCCATCGGTAACTAATATTATATCGCCATCAATATAGCCTGCTTGTGTTAAAAGCTCCTTTGCCATATCAAGGCCAGCTAAAACATTCGAGCCTTTATCGGGCATAATGTCAGGGCTTAAACTCGGAATTAAATTGCTAAGCGTAGTGGCATCGTTTGTGAGTGGCGAAATAGTATAGGCACTGCCGGCATAAGCAACTAAAGCCGTGTCGCCTTCTTTAAATAGCTCAATCATATCGAGTGCCTTAAAGCGCGATTGCATTAAACGATTTGGTGCTATATCGGTACTGTACATTGAGTACGACATATCCATTACAATTACACGAGCACTTTTACTTTGAAATACAGGAACCTGTTTTTCTTCAAAGCTAGGGCCTGCACTAAACATAATCGCTAAACAGCAAAATACAGCAACCAACCAGAGTGGTTGGCTGGCTTTAGTGTTTGACTCGTTCATAATAAACGGCGCCAAATGAACCGCTATTAGGTTATCTGCGCTTTGTTTTTTATACTTAATAAAGGCGATAAAAAACAAAGCCAGCGCTGGTATTAAAAGCCACAAAACAGCGGGGCGAATAAATGTAAAGTCCATTAGCTAGGCTCCTTTAATGCACGTAAGGTGCTTAACAGTATTTTTAAACTAATGAGCAAAATAGCAATAAGTAGTGGGTAGTAAAACAATGAGCTTTGCGGGCGAAATGTCTGCTCATCTGCGCTAATTGGCTCTAACTTATCGAGCTCTGCGTAAATTTGCTGAAGTCCAGCTACATCTTTGGCCCTAAAATATAGCCCACCGGTCTGTTCGGCAATATCTTTTAATAGGCTTTCATCTAAGCTGCCGCCACTCATACCGCCCATATTAAAAAGGCTAAAGCCGCGTCGGTTATCAGAGCCAACCCCTATGGTATATACTTTTATTCCTTCTTCGCGGGCAAGGAGTAGGGCGTCTTCAGGTTTTAAATTACCCGCGGTGTTTTGCCCATCGGTTAATAGCACCACAATGCGGTTACTTTTATCTTTATTGGCAAAACGTTTTACCGATAAACCTAGCGCATCGCCAATAGCGGTGGCGCGCCCTACCAAGCCAATTTGAGACTCGCTAAGCATTTTACTTACGGTTTTAACATCGCGAGTTAGCGGCGTTTGTAAAAATGCGGTATCGCCAAATAATATCAGCCCTAGCCTGTCACCTTGACGCTGCTCTATAAAGTCACTCAATACGGCTTTTACCATAGTGAGGCGATCAACATATTGGCCGTTGTAGGCCATGTCTTGTTCGGTCATCGAGCCTGATAAATCGACCGCAAGCATTATATCGCGTCCTTCATTAGGTAATGAAATAGGCTCATCTAACCACGTTGGGTTTGCAGCCGCTGTTACCAGTAATAACCATAAAGCCCATTCAAAAATACTTAACTTACGTGTGCCTTGTTCAAAGCTGTGTGTGGCTAAATTGTGTTGAGCAAAGCTAGGAATGCGAAGGCGCGTTTGTGCGCTACTTGCAGCTGGCTTTAATAATAAAAGTAATAAAGGCAGCGGCAGTAATAAAAATAACCAAGGCCAGCTAAATTCAAACATGTACTGACTCCTTTAACTTAAATTGTTTAATACCTTGGCGAAACTTGTTGGTTAGTTCTTTGTTTGCTTGCTCGGTGTTATAAAGGCTGAGTATTTCCTGCTCGCTAAAGCTTAAACCCGTTAACGCATTAAGCGTATTGCACCAATTAGTGGTTGACTGTGCAGCTAGGCGTTTGTCGTAATACTCAATAACAAGGCGTTTTAAAATAATATGAAGGGTGAGCGGGTTTTGTTCTGTTTTACTTAAATCTATTGCGTAACGTTTTGGCTTTTTAAATTTGTGATTTTTGTAAAACCAAAAAGCAGCTGCACAGATTACTATAAATAGCAGGGCAATAATAACCCACCAAGCAGGAGCGAGTGGCCACCAACTTACTTGGCTTGGTGCTATTATGTCGTGCAGGCCGTCGAGTGGATTGGATTGCATGGTTACTTTCTCACTAATTGCAGTTCAAGCGGGCTGGCTGCATTGAATGATATTAAATTAAGGCCTGATTTAGTTAAGCGGTTAAGGCGAGTACTAAATGCGTGCTCGGCATTTTTTGCAAAGCGTTTTCTAAAATTACTGTCCATTAGTGGAAGGGCAAAGTCTTGATTATTTGCACTTACCGTTACAGTTTGTTTAAACGCAGGGAGCTGATGCTCAAATGGGTCACTTATATGACAGCCTATCAGCTCGCAGTGGCGGCTTAATATTTCTAATTGCTTAAAGCTTGCATCATCAAGGGCATTAAAGTCAGAGACTAAATACACTAAGCTGCCAGGTTTAGCTAAATGATTAAGGCGCTTTAAATTATCACTAAAGTTATTACTTGCTTGTTTGTCTATATTGTTAAGTGCTTGCTGGTGGCTGTCGCATAGGTTATGACACAGGTTTAATACTGCTTTTTCGCGGGCGCTGGGCTTTAGCTCTAAATGCGAGTGCTGGTTAAACACAATGCCGCCAATTCTATCTCCGCGTTGACACGCAGACCATGCAACTAGCGCGCTAATGTGCGCAGCTTGTACCGACTTAAGTAGCAGCTTTGAGCCAAAAAGCATTGAGTTTGAAAAATCAGTAAATACAAACACAGGGCGCTCTTTTTCTTCTTGAAAAAGCTTTGTATGGGTTTCGCCGGTACGCGCCGTTACTCGCCAGTCAATAGAGCGAATGTCATCGCCTTGCTGGTAATGGCGTACTTCGGCAAACTCCATGCCTCGGCCTTTATGAGGCGCAAGGTATTGCCCAGCTAAACTGTTTTTAATTTTAACTTTTGGTGCAAGCTCTAGCAATTGCGCTTTTGCTTTGTAATACATAAGCTCTTTTAGCGCTAAATTTACACCGTGGCTATGGCTTTGCTTTAGCCACGCCTTTGAGTCTAATTGTGTTTGCATAACTTAGGGTACGGCTACAAGTTCAACAATACGGCTTATCACCTGATCTTTAGTAATGCCATCAGCCTGTGCTTCGTAGCTTAAAATAATACGATGGCGCAGTACATTATGTACAACGGCTTGAATGTCATCGGGTGCAACAAAATCACGGCCATGTAACCAAGCGTGGGCACGGGCACATTTATCAAGTGCAATGGTGGCACGGGGGCTTGCGCCAAACTCAATCCAACGGCCAAGTTGCTCATCAAACTTAGCCCCTTCTCGAGTGGCAATAATAAGCTGTACTAAATATTGCTCAAGCGGCTCGGCTAAATACAAACCTAAAATAGCTTGGCGAGCGGCAAATAAGTCGCTTTGGGTAATTTGCTGCATTACCGCTTGGTGTTCATTAAGCGCTTCACCACGGGTTAAGCGCAGTATATCTAGCTCGTGCTCTGCACCTGGGTAATCAATGCTTAAATGTAATAAAAAACGGTCTAATTGTGCCTCTGGCAGCGGGTAAGTCCCTTCTTGCTCCAGCGGGTTTTGGGTAGCCATTACCATAAACAAATCGCTAAGCGGGTAGGTGTTTTTACCTACCGTTACTTGGCGCTCTGCCATGGCTTCTAATAACGCTGATTGTACTTTTGCTGGGGCACGGTTTATTTCATCGGCTAAGATAAGGTTATGAAATAAAGGGCCTTTTTCAAACACAAATTCACTTGTTTGTTGGCGGTAAATATCGGTGCCTGTGACATCTGCAGGTAATAAGTCGGGCGTAAACTGCACGCGTTGAAACGAGCCTTCAATGCCTTTAGCAAGGGCGTTAACAGCACGGGTTTTTGCAAGCCCTGGTGGGCCTTCTACTAATAGGTGCCCATCAGCTAAAATGGCAATAAGGAGTGCTTGAGTAAGCTCTGGCTGGCCAATAATTTGTGTATCTAAGTACGTTTTTAATTGTTTGAATGCGTTAGCTGCCATAATAAATAGACTTCCTCGTCAGCTGGGTTTGTACCTAATTTGTTATAGGTGATTAATACTGACCTAGTTATAAGGTTTATAAGTGAGTAACTCAAGAGTTAGACTGTATTTTTAAAAATAGTTCGTTATTTTTTAACGGTTTTTAGCGTACCACAAATCTTTGTAAAAACGCGTAAAAAAGCCTATTGTGGTAGTCAATATTAAGCACTATGTGTATATCTAGCTTTAGTGCTTTTGTATAAATTTGTGTTTATCTATTGGCTTTAGCACACGGGTTGTTTAGAATCGAGGAAAACAAACAGGTCAGACCTGTCAGCGGGAGAGCATAAATGTCTGAGCAAAATATACTAAAAACACCAAAAGGCGACCGTATTGCCATCGTTAGCGGCTTACGTACTCCTTTTGCAAAACAAGCAACAGCGTTTCACCATGTACCGGCCCTTGATATGGGTAAGTTGGTGGTTAACGAAATGCTTGAACGATTAAATTTCGACAAGTCAGAAATCGATCAACTTGTATTTGGTCAAGTAGTGCAAATGCCAGAAGCACCAAATATTGCGCGTGAAATAGTATTAGGTACGGGTATGCCTGTAGGTGTAGATGCGTATTCTGTATCGCGTGCGTGTGCTACCAGCTTTCAGGCCATTGCCAATGTAGCTGAGTCTATTATGGCAGGCTCTGTAAATGTAGGTATTGCTGGTGGTGCTGACTCATCTTCAGTGCTGCCTATTGGCGTAAGTAAAAAATTGGCAGGTAGCTTAGTTGATTTAAACAAAGCGCGTACCTTAGGCCAGCGCTTAAAAATATTCTCAAAACTGCGTTTAAAAGATTTATTACCAGTACCGCCAGCGGTTGCCGAGTACTCGACGGGTCTTTCTATGGGGCAAACAGCTGAGCAAATGGCTAAAACACACAACATTAGCCGTGAAGATCAAGATGCACTCGCGCATCGCTCGCATTCACTTGCAACCCAGGCATGGGCAGATGGCAAGTTAAAAGATGAAGTTATGACGGCGCACTTGCCGCCATATAAAAGCTTTATTGAAGAAGATAATAACATCCGTAAAAATTCTACCGTTGAAGGCTACGCTAAGCTTAAACCAGTATTTGACCGCCAACATGGCTCGGTTACCGCAGCAAACGCAACACCCTTAACAGATGGTGCAGCTGCCGTACTGATGATGAGCGAAAGCAAAGCAAAAGCACTAGGCTACGAAATTTTAGGTTATGTGCGCAGTTTTGCGTTCTCGGCAATTGGTGTAGAGCAAGATATGCTAATGGGCCCAGCGCATTCAACGCCTATCGCACTTGATAGGGCAGGTATTACGCTTGCTGATTTAGATTTAATTGAAATGCATGAAGCATTTGCAGCACAAGCGCTGGCTAACATGAAAATGTTTGCATCAGATAAGTTTGCGCAAGAAAAACTTGGTCGTAGCAAAGCAATTGGCGAAATTAACATGGATAAGTTTAACGTTAACGGCGGCTCACTGGCATATGGTCACCCATTTGCAGCAACCGGTGCTCGCTTAATTACGCAAAGCTTACACGAGCTTAAACGTCGTGGTGGCGGTTTAGCATTAACAACAGCGTGTGCTGCTGGTGGTTTAGGTGCAGCCTTTGTATTGGAGAGCGCGTAATGACAGATTCAGTATTTAATTTAACGGTAGATGAAAACAAAATTGCCGTAGTAACCATTGATGTGCCGGGTGAAAAAATGAACACTCTGCGTGACTCATTCGCTGATGACTTAAAAGCTTTACTTGAAGAAGCCAAGCAAGAGTCAGTAAAGGGTATGGTATTTATTAGTGGTAAAAGCGATAACTTTATCGCGGGCGCTGATGTAAAAATGCTTGATAGCGTAGAAAAACGTGAAGATGCTTTAGCAATCAGTGAGCTGTGTCATCAAGCCTTTTTTGATATGACAAAGCTACCTTACACAACGGTTAGCGCAATTCATGGTGCGGCGCTTGGTGGTGGTTTAGAGTTTGCTTTAGCGTGTGATTACCGCGTAGGCACGGATAGCGATATTACTAAAGTAGGCCTGCCAGAAGTACAACTTGGTTTATTACCAGGTGGTGGCGGTACGCAGCGTTTAACTAAAATTGTAGGCATTCAAAAAGCGCTAGAGTGGATGCTAACAGGTAAGCAAATTCGTCCTAAGCAAGCTAAAAAAGCGGGCGTATTAGATGATGTAGTACCACAAAGTGTATTGTTAAAAGTTGCTAAAGAATTTGCAGCTAAGAAAAAGCCAGCAGATAAAGAGCCTAAGCTTGATAAAGTAAGCAAATTGCTAGAGTCAAACCCGTTTGGTCGTAACTTTATCTTTAAAAAGGCGAAAGAAAACGTCCTTAAAAAAACTGGCGGACATTATCCTGCACCGCTTGCAATTATTAAGGCTGTGCGTGCAAGTGTAGAGCTTGATAAATTAAAAGCATACAAAACAGAAGCTGAAAGCTTTGCAACACTTGTAATGAGTGACGAGTCTAAAGCGCTGCGTAGTATTTTCTTTGCAACCACGGAAATGAAAAAAGAGTGGCGCAACGATGATGCGCCGGCTATTAGTAAAACAGCTGTTTTAGGTGGTGGCTTAATGGGTGCTGGTATTGCGCATGTAAGCGCAGTAAAAGCCAAAGTACCTGTGCGTATTAAAGATGTTGCAGAACAGGGCATTAGTAATGCCATGAACTACACCTACAAAATTTTAGATAAGCGCCTTAAGCGCCGTATTATGTCTAAAGCTGATATGCAGTTAACCATGAACCGTATTACCGGTACTACTGACTACAGCGGCTTTAAACACATTGATTTAGTAGTGGAAGCTGTATTTGAAGACCTAGCCTTAAAGCAAGGTATGGTTGCTGATATAGAGCAGCAATGTCAAAGCAATACTATTTTTGCTAGTAACACGTCATCACTGCCTATTTCACAAATTGCAGCGCAGGCGCAGCGTCCAGAAAACGTGATTGGTCTGCATTACTTCTCGCCAGTTGAAAAAATGCCACTAGTGGAAATTATTCCACATGAAGGCACGTCACAAGAGACCATAGCACGTGTCGTTAACTTTGCTCGTAAGCAAGGTAAAACGCCCATTGTGGTAAAAGATATGGCTGGTTTTTACGTAAATCGTATTTTAGCGCCTTATGTAAATGAAGCGGCTAATTTAATGCTTGCCGGTGAGCCAATTGAAAAAATAGATGCAGCGCTTGTAGAGTTTGGCTTCCCAGTGGGGCCACTTGCTTTACTTGACGAAGTAGGGATTGATATAGGCTCTAAAATTGCCCCAATTCTTGAAAAAGAATTAGGCGAGCGATTTAAAGCGCCAGATGCATTTTCTCGTATGATTGATTCAAAACGCCTAGGCCGTAAAACGGGTCGTGGTTTTTATGAGTACGATAAAAAGAGCAAAAAAGTTGACGAGTCAGTGTATGAGCTACTAGGTGTGACACCTGCTCCGCGTTTAAATAAAAGCGAGATTGCTAAGCGTTGTGTATCACAAATGCTTAACGAAGCAGTACGTTGTTTAGACGATGGCATTATTGCCAGCCCACGTGATGGCGATATTGGCGCTATATTTGGCATTGGCTTCCCACCGTTTTTAGGTGGACCGTTTAGCTACATGGATAAATTGGGCGCAAGTAAAGTAAGCTCTGAAATGTCTACTTTGGCTAATAGCAATGCGAACTTTGCTCCGTGCGATACGTTAGTAAGTATGGCTGAATCAGGCGCTAAGTTTTATCAAACGCAGCCTGTTACAACTGAGCTAAGCCCAGCACCTGTTGCTGAACAAGCAATAGAGGCAGAGCCTGCTGATGAGCAACCTCAAGAAGAGAGTGTAGACTCACCAAAACAAGACTCGTAAAACAGCTTGATTAAAAAACCGCATTAGATGCGGTTTTTTTATACCTGCTATTTGTAAATATAGAATACTAGGGCGCAATGATAAGCAATTATTCTTTAGGGCTAACCTCGGTACATACTGTGTTAAAAACGTGCATTTATAAACTTAGATTGCCAGTCTTTATTTAGTTATCGACAGGTTTTTACCCTCAAATAAGGCTTATAATTAAGTGGCTTGCTATAAAGTGTGTTAGCTTAATTTGCAGCTAAGCAGATAAGAGGTAAACCATTATGCAGTTGTTTACAGCACGACTAGCAATGCGCCCACTTCAAAGCAGTGATTGGCCATTATTTTTGCAGTTACATCAAAATTCAACCGTGATCCGTTATTGCTACGATATGCCCAGTGAAGCGTTTGTACGCAGCCGGTTTGAACAACGTTTAAAAAGCTGGGATAGCACTTCTACTCATCCACTTTGCCTTGTCGTATTTGATAAGCGTTCAAATGAGCCCATGGGTGTTACGGGGTTTACGTACGAACTTGAGCAAGCTGAGCTAGGCTATTTGTTTTTACCCGCGTATTTTAATCAAGGCTTTGCCAGTGAGTCACTGCGTGCCGTGATTGAGTGGGCATGGCAACAATGGGGTATTACACAGTTTAAAGCCGTGGTTACAAAGGGGAATATAGGCTCTGAAAAAGTATTACAAAAGTGTGGACTAACGTTAACGGGCATTAATACGCAAGCGCATACTATTAATAATACACGTTATGATGATTTGATATACACATTAAAGTTGTAGCAAATAGGGCTAGCAAGCTAGCCCGTGATGGTGGTTTCTATAGATGTGCTTCAATTGCTTTACGGTCTTTTTCTGGCATATTCTCAACAACTAATTTGAACGAATTATCGATCATTCTTTCAATTTCGCCTTGTGGAATAGAGCCATCTAATATCACCGTATTCCAAAGCCGCTTGTTCATATGATAGCCAGGGATCACCGCAGGAAAAATATCACGCAATTTAAGTGCTTCATCGGGATCGCACTTTAAATTAAGCCACCAAATAGGATCTCCATCATCATTAACGTCTCCATCATTACCTAAGGCAAGGGTGGCAAACATTTTATGATTTACTTTATAAACATCAACCTCTTGAGCAAATGGTTTTGTCACTTGCACCAAGGGCTTTTTTACTAAATACTCATGTACTGTGTTTTGGTCCATGATCCAATCCTTGAAGTCATACTCGGTAGAGATACCATAGCAGTTTTTTTCGCTTTTGATTATAGGTATTTAGTTTTAAATTAAAATTTTGCAAGTCTACATCAAATGAAGCCCCAAATTAACGTATTTTTAGTTGAACAATACCCAGTTCGTGGTATGTTTCTGGCAATCAAAAAAATAATAGGAAAACCCCCATGCCAAAGGCGAGTGACGTTAAAAAAGGAACCGCGATTGAGTTTAATAATCGTGTGTTGGTAGTTAAAGATATTGTACGTTCGGTACCACAAGGTCGTGCAGGCGGTAGTTTGTACCGTATGCGTTTATACGATGTCGTAACAGGTGCAAAAGTAGACGAAACCTTCAAAGACAGCGACATGCTAACCCTAGCAGACTTAACTCGCCGCGAAGCAATGCTTTCGTACATTGATGGCGATGAATACGTGTTTATGGATAATGAAGACTACACGCCGTATAACTTAAACAAAGAGGCAATAGCAGAAGAAATTCAATTCGTTAACGAAGAAACGCAAGGCGTACACGTTATTGTGATTGATGGCTCGCCTGTAGGTTTAGATTTGCCATCGAGCGTAGAGTTGGTTGTTGAAGAGACTGACCCTTCAATCAAAGGTGCTTCTGCGAGTGCGCGCTCTAAGCCTGCACGTCTGAGCACGGGTTTAACCATTTCGGTGCCTGAGCATATCTCTACGGGCGACCGTATCCGTATTAATACGGCTGAGCACAAATTTATGGGCCGCGCTGAAAAGTAGCCCAAGCTATATGATAAAGCTGGCGTTATGCCGGCTTTTTTTATGTCAAAATTTTATAAATTAAGTAAACACAACCTATATCAATACTTAATTTATATAAGCTGATAGCTAGAGCCGCTACTTATTCGTCTGATTAAACGGGCCTATTTGCCCTAAAATACGTAGCTTTGCTTTTGATTTTAATGGAGAAGATGTTTGCTTTTCCGTACACAGGTGTTTGCATACACAATTAAGAAGCCAATCTGTGTATTTGCTCCATGGCATTACCTTATTTGAGCTAAGTGTTTATTAGCACTTATAAGGCTTGGCGTAGAGTTACTTTGTTGCTGTTTCAAAAACGCGGTAAATTCATCTTTTGAAAGCGGTTTAGAATAGAAATAGCCTTGCACCGTTTCACAATTTAGCGTTTTAAGTATGTCAATTTGGCTTGCTTGCTCCACACCTTCAGCAACCACATGTAAATCGAGGTTTTGTGCAATCGTCACAATAGAGTCAACCATATTACGGCCTCGTTCGGTGGTCATGTCATCAATAAATGCTTTGTCTACTTTTAAGGTATTGAGCGGAAATTGTTTTAAGTACGCTAAAGATGAATAACCTGTGCCAAAATCGTCCATGGCTAAATGAATACCACGGGCACTTAGCGAGCGCATAATTGCAATGGCTTCTTGCGGGTCGTCCATTACGGTGCCTTCGGTAATTTCCAGCTCTAAAAAGTAAGAGGGAAGTTCGTTTTTTTGTAAGATCACGTCAATACGGGTTGTTAAATCTGGCAAGCTAAACTGCTTAGCCGACAAGTTAACTGCAACGCGGCCGCTAAATAGCCCATCGTCTAGCCACTGCTTTACATCGCGACACGCTTTGTTTAAAACCACCTCACCAATTTCTATAATTTGCCCGGTTTCTTCTGCAATAGGAATAAAAACGCCGGGGCTAATAACGCCTTTTTTGGGCGTTATAAAGCGCACTAATGCCTCCATTCCGGTGAGTTTACCTGTGCGAATATTCATTTTTGGTTGGTAATACACTTCAAAATGGTTTTCTTTTAGACCAAAGCGCATTAGGTTTTCTATTTGTAAGCGTTTAACCGCTTGGCGGTTCATAGTGTCGTTAAAAAACAGATAACTATTACCTTTCTTTTTAGCGTGATACATAGCGGTATCAGCGTTTTTTAACAGTAGTTCTGGCGTACTGCCATCTTCAGGGAATAACACTATGCCTACGCTAGAGGTAATCGCGAGCTCATGGCCTGCCATTTTAAATGGGGTGGCAATAGCGGCTAAAAACTGTTTTGCCATGCGCGTTATCACATGTATGTCGTTTGTATCTGCCATAACTAGGGCAAATTCATCCCCCCCTAAGCGGTAAAAAACATCATTCTCGCGGGTTAATTTATTTAACCGCATAGCCAATTTTGCTAACAAGCTGTCGCCTAGCTGGTGGCCTAACGAGTCATTTATTTTTTTAAAGTTATCTAAATCAAATACCAAAAGGGCGTGATGGGTGTTTTGTTTTACTAGCTTTTGTAGGTTCGTAAAAAATAAATTTCTATTCGGTAAACTGGTCGTGCGGTCTCTATTTGACAAATTATGTAACTGCGATTGTGCATTTTTACGTTCAGTTAAATCTGAATAAACCACGACATAGTTTGTTATTTGGTGTTGAGCGTTTTTTATCTCATCAATAGAAATTTCTATAGGTAGTAAAACTCGCTCGCTATTGCGCAGTTTTACCTCTTGTTGAATTCGCTCACGCTCTCGTACTATATTTTTAATGTTTTCTATATAGCTTTTATCGTAACCAGGTAAGTTAAAAGGCTTTTTAATGTACTGCTCTCTAACGCCACCAAACAGGGTTAAAAAGCTGGGGTTTATATCAACTAAGTTAAAGTTTTTATCATAGATAGCGAGTGCATCAGTAAGGGATTCAACACACTTAGCAAATAAATTGAGGCGCTCTTGTGTTGATTTTAACACTGAAATATCGCGCACTGTGCCAGTCATCCTCAGTGGGGCTAAGTTAGCATCTTTTTCTATTATTTTTCCGCGGTCTAATACCCAGTGCCAGTGGCCAAAGGTGTCTTTAATGCGGTAAGTGGCTTCAAAAAAAGCAGACTTTTGAGCAAAGTGTTTTTTTAGTAAATGCTCAACTGAAGCAATGTCGTGTGGGTGAATTAAGCTTTTGTTTGGCGGAAAACCCATTAACGTTGTTGAGTCCATCATGTATTTGTCGTTAATGCGAATAACTTCGCCAGTTTTTATATTCCAATCCCAAAGTGTATCACCACTGCCTTCAACAGTGCTTTTTAAGCGTTTTTCCGAGAGGCTATGCTGCAGTCTAGAGCGCTTTAATTTATAAATTACCAATAATAGATACGGCAAAGCCAGCGCGAGGAGGGCGCTGGAAACAGTTAAAACAGTGTGGGTATCTATGTTAAAGGCGTGTTCAAAGGCAACCGCTACGGGTGATAGGCTTAGCAGCAACCAGCAAAAACTACATTTTATTATTGTTATTTTTATCATTTGTTTTATTACTACTAATTAACAAACAATAATTTAAATCATGCCTCCTTTAGAGTCAAAGAGATTGCGAGCAAAGCGGCATTTTTTGCGATTTATTTACTTTTGCGCTACTTAATAACTCATACCTTGGTCTATCGTCTGCAAAAGTAGCCATTGTATAGGCCTTTATTTGCTCAAGGGTAAGCGTATGGAGAGCCTCTAACAGGCGTTTTTGCATATGAAAGTTATGATCTTTATTACCTATTGCAAGCCAAAAGCGCTGTGAACGTAACCGTAGGTTTTTATCTTTTTCAGCAATATGAGTTGCTAACCCTTGTTTATGCTGCTGCCATGCTGTTTCATCTAGGGCGTCTAGGTTGGCAATAAATTGGCTTACAAAATGATTATGTCTGTGCAGCAGGGTTTGAGCTTCAAATTTTGGTGATTGTATATAAAAAGCGATACCGGCTCGGGTGTTAAAAGGGGCGTAACCTGTGCCAACTAAGTACCCTAATTGCTGAGTTGTTCGCAGTTCGTTAAAGTAATCTTGGTTTATTAAATGATTAAGCGCCATTAATTTTACTTTTTCATTTACATCAGAGGTTTGCGCCTGATAATAAATAACCATAGCGTGGTCGCTACAAGGCAGTTCAAGCTGACAGCGGGTTACTTGATCTATTTCACGCAGCGGGCGTGTTAAATCTTCAATAGCAGCGGCACTTTTTAGATGTTCAGCCACTTTTTTATGGAACACTTTTGCATCTGTATGCTGCCAATTACCATGTAAAAAGGACTCAACATGTAAAGCTTTAAAAAAGTCGACTCGAAATTCGTTAAATTGCTGAAAACACGTATTTTTAAGTGCTGTAGCTAATTCATTAGGCTGCGGATTCCATGGCATTATTTTAGCCCCTAACACGCTAAATAGCTCACTTACGGGCTTATTTTGGTTACTGTTTCGCCAGTGTCTTACCAGTTGCTTTTTGTATTCAGCAAAGCGACGGGCGCAAATATCAACATTAAACAGTGCATCAAGTAATTGCTCTACTAACTCTAACTGACTCGTGGATAGCCCCGCTGTGTGAAGCGTAAGCCCGCCTTGATGTGAGGTTAAATGATAACTAAGCCCAGCTAGTTCTGCAGGGTAAAATTGCTCACCGACACTGTCCATAAATAAGTCGCTAAAAAGGCGAGTTAAGGCCATGTGTTTTACATCTTTTACTGCAAAGTGCGAGTCCATTGCTAAATAAAAATGACCTTTTGCCACTCTAAAGGTGTTGTCTTGTTTAAACCAAAAATCAAAACCAGGCTCTTTAACTAACAATACAGGCTTTGTTTGTGGTTTTTCGACTTCATATAATACCACTTCTTTTGTTAAATAAGGATTTGCTGAAGGCAGCAGCATGGTGTTTAAGGGTTTATTTATATGTGAAAGCGACTCCAGCCAATGCGGCGAAATTGCCTCAACTTTGTAAGGGGTGTTGTACCACGCGGTTGTGTGCTCTGCCTCAACGCCTGGGTGAATAAGTACCAAGCGCATATTCTGTGGGGTAAGCCATTGCATAGCCATTTCGTGAGCGGCTTTATTAAAACCCTCCATTAAGTAATCGCCTTGCACATAGTTAGCTTCGTCGTAGTGCTGCATATTAATACTCAGATTACTTACCCAATCAATTAAGCGCGATTTTTCTTGGTTATCAAACGCAATTTGTAACAGGTTTTTTTTATCTTGATACAGGCGCGGTAGTTTGTCGGTGTTGTCGTTGATTAGGCAAATATACTCAAACACAATTTCTATTATGTCTTCAAAGTATTCAATGCCTTCATCGGTAAGGGCCATGCTAATGTTAAAATCTTTAAAGTTACTTCCATTTATACCGCCACCGGCAGAAAGGGCGTTAATCCACCCTTGTTCTTTTAAAATAGAGTACAGCGAGCCTGCGCCTTCGTAGCCTAGTAGATGGGCTATAAAACTTACCGTTTTGTGTCGGTAAAAGTCATCAATATTTGGCATAGCAAAACTAACTATAAGCTTTTGCATATGCTTATGCGGTTCTATATGCAGTATTTTGCCTATGTCTTGTGTGCGGTACAAAGGTTCATTGATAGCGGGCTTTACTTGGTCTTTATCCCCTTTGATAGGGCTAAAGTAATGTCGTACCCATTGCGCTAGTGTATCGAGCGGTTCATTCGCGCATATCACTAATGTCATCCACTGTGCTTGATAGTGGTTAGTAAAAAAGTCTCTGAGCTCGTCACTTATACAGCGTTCTCTATCTGCAAGTGTTTGTAAATTGCCAACGGAAAACTTCGCAAAAGGGTGGGCTGGGTTTACGGTTTCTTTATGAGCCTGATAAATGCGCCGACCGTCGTCTTTTATTTTTAATTTAAACTCAGCGTCGATAGCATTACGCTCTTTTTCGGTTTCTGCTGGGTTTAATAATGGGGCTATAAAAAAACGGCTAAACTGTGCAAGTGCACCTTCAAGTGCTTGATTATTAATATCAAAGAAATAACAAGTGTGTTCAGTGCCGGTCCATGCGTTAGTATTGCCGCCAGCTTGTGAAACAAAATTATTAAAGCTTCCAGAATCAGGGTATTGGTCGGTACCTAAAAAAAGCATATGTTCTAAAAAGTGTGCGAGGCCTTGCCTATCAAGGGGATCATCAAAATGGCCAGCGTTTATGGCCATAGAAGCAGCGGCTTTAGTTGAATCTTTATCTTGCACTAATAATACTTTTAGCCCATTGTCGAGTGTAATGGCGCGGTATGCTCTGTTATCATTGCGGCTGATATTCAAATGATGCTCCTGAAACTAAACGTTTACTTGTTAACAACAGATGATAGCTTCAGGACAGCGAAAAATAGCGAAAAGATTTACCTGAATATCATGAGAGAATTATTCTTTGGAATAATAGTTAATATAGCGGACAAATGGGCAAACTGGCTACTGTTTTATATTCATTAATCGGTTGATTATTTATGAAAACAATCTTAATTATGCGCCACGGCGAAGCAACACCGATGCAAGCTAACGACGCAGCAAGAAATCTAACACCGAAAGGCCATGCAGAGGCAGAAAAAATGGGCTTATGGTTACACCAACATTTTTCTGTTGACGCTTTGTTGGTAAGTCCTTACTCGCGGGCACAGCAAACAGCTAAAGAAGTCGAGAAAAACAATGTATTCAAATTTAGTGAAACGTGTAGCGATATTATTCCTGAGGGAAAGCCACAAATAGCAGCTGACTATTTAGAAACACTTATTGCTATGCACCCCCAGTGCAATACCTGGTTAGTGGTCGCCCATATGCCTATTGTCAGCTATATAGTTGATCAACTCACCCCGGGTAATATGCCTATTTTTAACACCGCGGCGGTTGCTGTAATTCAGTATGATGAAACCTCACAGCGCAGTGAATATATTAATATCAACGCGCCTGCCAATATATAGAAAAAAGAGATAACTATGAGTATAGAACGCCTTGAAACGGGTGCGCGCATGAGCCGTATAGTTAAGCATAATGGAACCGTTTATTTATGCGGACAAGTATGCAGTGACGCAGAGCAAAACATAACAGAGCAAACGCAAACAATGCTCAACAAAGTAGAGGCCTTACTTGAGCAGTCGGGGAGTTCTAAAAAGCATATGCTCAGCGCAACTATTTACGTTAAAAGCATGGAATATTTTGCCGATATGAATGCGGTTTGGGATGCATGGGTACCAGAAGGTTATGCACCAGCACGCGCCTGTGTTGAAGCTAAAATGGCGCGCGATGCACTATTAGTAGAAATTTCGGTAGTGGCCGCACTTAAATAAGTGTTGTTATAAAAGTACAGCAAGCCACAACGAAAAGCTTACAACACTAAGCACTGTTGAAAGCACCACTGCACCGGCGAGCGTAACTTGATGCGTATTTAATTGGCTTGCAATTAAATACGCATTAACGCCAACGGGTGAGGCGCTCAGCAATACCAGTACGTTACGAATTTGCGTATCTAATGCAAACACCCATGTAGCTGCTACATACACAGCAGCAGGCAACACCAGTATTTTTAATAGTGAAGAAATAAGCGCTGGCTGCCAATTAGCGGCTACTTTATAAAACACCAAATTAGCACCTAATACAAATAAAGCGCACGCAATAGCAGGGCTTGCAAGTAGCTCTAAGGCGTTGGCTAAATTAGCAAATAATGTAATCCCCGACACATTTAAAAGTAACCCACAGCCAATACTCAACACAATAGGGTTAAGAATCATGTTTTTAGCAAATTTTGTCCACGAGAAGTCAGCTGTGTTTCCTTTCGCGCCTATTAAATAAGTTAACGCAAAAAGCAACGTGCTATGAAAGGTGATGATCATGAAGGCGATAGCAATCATGTCTTTGCCAAGTGAAGCAATAACAATGGGTATGCCCACTAACACCATATTTGAATAACTTCCAGCAAGACCAAACACACTATGCTGTTGATAATTTCCCGCACTTTCTTGTTTGGTTAAACAGTACCTATCAATAAGTATGCCCAAAGCAAATACCGCTAACACAGGAATATAAAAGCTTAAAAATGCTTGGAGGCTAATACTTTGATGCAAATTTATTTGCGACATATTGAGCATTAAAAAGGCGGGTAAGCTCACATAAAAAGTAAATTTACTTAAGCCGGCAATATGCTGCTGATTAAAAAATTTAAAATAACAACAGGTGTAGCCCAATGCGACAATAAAAATTAATGGAAAAATAATCGAAAAAATTTGCACGTATTCTTCCTCTAATTAGCGTCTAAACTCATCGCTTTGTGGTAAATCAATTAAAATCAACACGGCACCGCGTCCGCCGTATTCAAGCGGTGCTTGGTGCATGGCTATTACATCGGGGTGCTGCACCAAGTACTGCGGTACTTTGTGTTTTAAAACACGCTCGCCAATACCATGCACTATGCACGCGCAGTAATAATGCTGTTTTTTGCACTCGTGAATAAGTCCCGCGAGTTCATCTTTTGCACGTTCTTTATTAAGCCCGTGCAGGTCGAGAGTTAAATCGGGCGCAAAGTCGCCGCGTCGCAACTGTTTTGCTAAAAAAGAGTCGTGACCATTTTGCACATAGTTAATGGTGCTATTTGTGTCTATATCGGGGATATATTCGTCAGAAAAGAAAAATTCAGACTCAACCTGCTTTTTTTGCTGGGCAAATTGCTTCGCTTGTGACACTTTAGGTTTTGTATCAAACCTATGGGTATCTTGTTTGAACACCTTAGCGCCTGTAATTGTTTGGCGAAAAAGGTCAATGTCGTCGTTGCTTAGGGACGATTGTGATGAGATGTCTTTTTTCATAAATTTTACCTAAACAAAAAAACGTAAAAACGCAGCGCAAAAGGCGGTACAATATAAAGGTGAGGGGCAATTGTAATTTGCTCAGCACAGTTAGGCAATGCAATCGTTGCAAAGACTCAAAACAGTCAGTTAGCTAAAACAGGTAAAAAATATGAGTGATTTACAAATAGAAGAAGCAACACTTGATGAAGCTGTTGCAGAACTGTCAACGTTACATGACTGGTTACGCTGGACTACAAGCCAATTTGCAAGTAGTGGAATATTTTTTGGACATGGCACAGATAACGCGTGGGATGAAGCCGTTAGCTTATTACTTCCTGCATTAAGTTTACCTATTGATGCCCCCAAAGAGTTAATGCATGCGCGGTTAACAAGTACAGAAAAAAACCGCCTAGCAGGGTTAATCGCAGAGCGTATAAACGACTGCACGCCGGTGCCATATTTAACAAACACTGCTTGGTTTGCGGGCATGCCATTTTATGTCGATGAGCGTGTGCTTATCCCGCGCTCGCCGTTTGCAGAACTTATTGCTAATAAGTTTTCACCGTGGCTTGAGCAGCCGCAAAGCGTTAACCGTATTTTAGATTTATGCACAGGCTCTGCTTGTATTGCCATTGCGCTTGCTCAGGTGTTTGAAACGGCGCAAGTAGATGCGGTTGATATATCGTATGAAGCGCTTGAAGTAGCAGATATAAATATAAACGACTATATGCTAAGCGACCGCGTACTGCCTATTCAGTCAGATGTATTTAGTGGTGTGCCAGGGCAAAAGTATGACCTAATAGTAGCCAACCCACCGTATGTTGATGCTGAAGACATGGCTGATTTACCACGTGAGTTTCATCATGAGCCTGAGCTTGGTTTAGCATCTGGTCATGATGGCTTAGACGTTACACGTACTATTTTAGAGCATGCAAGCAATCATCTAACTGATAACGGTTTGTTATTTGTAGAAGTTGGTAACTCTATGGTACATATGGATGCCTTGTATCCGGGCGCACCCTTTGAGTGGGTTGAGTTTGAGCAAGGTGGCTTAGGTGTATTTGTAATAAGCAAAGCGCAGCTTGATACGTATTTTGCAAAATAAATTTTAAGCCGAGCACATGCTCGGCAACTTTTGTAGTCATTAGGAATGAGGAAAGTTAATGGCAGGTAATAGCATAGGGCAGTTGTTTAAAGTGTCCACCTTTGGTGAGAGCCACGGCGTTGCTCTAGGCGGTGTTGTAGATGGTACTCCCGCGGGCCTTGAGATCACAGAGGCCGACTTACAAATTGATTTAGACCGTCGTAAACCTGGGCAAAGCCGTTATACAACGCAGCGCCGAGAAGACGACCAAATAAAAATTCTTTCAGGCGTTTTTGAAGGCAAAACCACAGGCACCAGCATTGGTTTACTTATCGAAAATACCGATCAGCGCTCAAAAGACTACGGTAAAATTAAAGATGTGTTTCGCCCAGGTCATGGCGATTACACTTACTGGCACAAATACGGCCTGCGCGATTATCGCGGGGGTGGCCGCTCTTCTGCGCGTGAAACCGCAATTCGTGTAGCGGCAGGCGCCATTGCTAAAAAATACTTAAAGCAGTTTCATGGTATTGAAGTAAAAGCATGCCTAAGCCAACTAGGGCCAATAAAAGCCGAAAGCTACGACTGGGATGAAGTTGAAAACAACTTATTCTTTTTCCCTGATGCAAGTAAGCTGGAAGCGCTTGATGAGTACATGCGAGACCTTAAAAAGCAAGGTGACTCAGTGGGCGCTAAAGTAAAAGTTGTGGCTAGCAATGTACCAGTAGGATTAGGCGAGCCTGTATTTGATAGACTAGATGCTGAGATTGCGCATTCACTTATGAGCATTAACGCCGTTAAGGGTGTAGAAATTGGTGATGGCTTTGATGTAGTTGAGCAAAAAGGCTCAGAGCATCGTGATGAGTTAACCCCAGAAGGCTTTACCTCAAACCACGCAGGTGGCGTACTTGCTGGTATTTCTACAGGGCAAGATATTATTGCCTCAATTGCGCTTAAGCCTACATCAAGTATCACTATTCCAGGTAAAAGCATTAATACTGAAAACGAAGCAGTAGAGATGATCACCAAAGGGCGTCACGATCCGTGTGTTGGTATTCGTGCAATTCCTATTGCTGAGGCAATGATGGCCATTACACTAATGGACCATTTACTGCGCCAGCGCGGGCAAAACCCACATGTTAACCATGAACATGGACCAATTAACGGCTCTGTATAACCGTTAATACTTTGAATAAGCGCGGAGAACCGCGCTTTTTTGTGCCTGTAATTTGCTTTTAAGCCTTTCAGGGGTTGTTCAAGTTTACGCTATATACTGTTTTAAGGAGGAGAGTAATCATGAACGATAAAAAGCACGATAACACACACCTTGAAACCCAAGCTGCTATAGCAAGGCTAGAGCGTTTTAGTAAGCTAACAGACAGCAGCATTGGTATTCCTTTTACTAAATTTAATATTGGCCTAGAGGCTGTGATTGGTTTAATACCCGTTATAGGGGATGCCGCAGGGCTTATTTTATCAAGCTATGTATTAGTAGAGGCGCAGCGCTTAGGTGTAAGTAAACGCATAAAAACAAAGATTATCATTAATATGCTGATTGATTTTGTAGGCGGTTTAGTTCCATTTTTTGGCGATATATTTGATGCTTTTTTTAAAGCCAACACCCGCAATACCCGTTTATTAAAAAAATATTTAAATGCGCAGCTAGCTAATTGATACTAATAGTCTTTTTACAGGCTTTAAATTTTTTTATTAAGAATAAAAAACAAAGTGTTGTTGGTTGTTTAATCACCTAGTAAGGTAGAGAAGCCTATTCACTTTGGTATATACAAAATGCAATTATTTATCGGTAATAAAAACTATTCTAGCTGGTCATTACGCGCATGGTATTTAATGAGTAAATTTGATGTCCCGTTTGACGAAACCCAACTTTTGCTCGACACCAGTGATTTTTACGACGAACTAAAACAACACTTTCACGTTCAAAAAGTGCCGGCGTTAATTGATGGTGATCTGCAGGTGTGGGACTCGCTCGCAATCTGTGAATATATTAACGATGCTTATTTATCTGGTGCTGCATGGCCAAAATATATTACCCAAAGAGCTAAAGCACGCGCGTTAAGCGCTGAAATGCATTCAGGCTTTATGGCACTTAGAAACGAAATGCCAATGAACATACGAGCAACCCGTAAAGTAGATCTATCAAACGAAGCACTAAAAGACATCGCTCGCATAGATGAGATCTTTGCACTGCAACAAGATGTGTTTCCCAATGCATGGTTTTTTGGTGACTTTAGTATTGCCGATGCGATGTACGCGCCCATTGTATTGCGCTTAAAAACCTATCAAATTACGCTATCAGAACTGGCGCAGCAATATTGTGATTTTGTGATGCGTTGCCCTGTTTTGCGAAAGTGGATAACCCAAGCACTTAACGAAACCGATATAGTGCAGTGCGATGAAGCGGGAGTAGAGGTATAACTCGCCCATCACTTTTACTTTAAAGGTAAAAGCCCGTACAATTCGTCTCGTTTTTAGTGCGCTAATTTTGCGCTGTAACCGAGATGAATTAATCAGTTTTTATGCATCAAATTGCCGATCTTATATCTATTTTCGATAGTGTTTTTTATCAAAGTCATAATACTCGCTTAGTAAAAGGCGATGATGAGCCTATTTATCTACCTGCCAATAAAACCCATGGGTTTAATCAAATTGTATTTGCACACGGCTTTTACGCCAGCGCTCTGCATGAAATAGCACACTGGTTAGTGGCTGGCAATAAACGCAGAGAGCTTGAAGATTATGGGTATTGGTATTGTCCAGATGGGCGAGATAAACACCAGCAAGCTGAATTCGAAAATGTAGAAATAAAGCCACAAGCAATAGAATGGTTACTCAGTAAGGCCGCAGGGTTTGAATTTAATGTGTCGGTAGATAATTTGAACGGCGAGCAAACTTGTCGGTTTGACTTTCAGGCGCGAGTACACCAGCAAGTATTAATATTATTAGAGCAGGGAGTTAACGCACGCACCCATGCATTATTAAAAGCGTTAAGTGATTTTTATAAAACACCGTGGCCGTTAACCGCTCAGCAATTTAATTGGCATCACCCTCAGGAGTTACAAAATGCAGTTTAAGTTAGGCTTAATTATTAACCCTGTTGCAGGACTTGGTGGCAGCGTTGCTTTAAAAGGGAGCGATGGCGAAAACACGGCTGCAAAGGCAATTGAGCTGGGTGCGCAAGCCAAAGCTAACAGCCGCACACAGGCAGCCCTAGAAGTGCTTGTACCCTATCAAGAGCAGTTAACAATATATACTGTAAATGGCGATATGGGCGAAAAAACAGCACGCGCATTAGGCTTTAATGTTGAAGTAATTTATACCACTAATACCGTAACAAGCGCCGATGATACAGAGGCCAGCGCTAAATTACTTAAAAATTTAGGTGTTGATTTAGTCCTGTTTGCTGGTGGCGATGGTACTGCGCGTAATATTTGTCATGCCATAGAAGATACTATACCAGTGCTGGGTATACCTGCTGGCTGTAAAATTCACTCTGGCGTCTATGCCATTACCCCTAAAGCAGCTGGGCGAGTAGTAGAAATGCTAGTAAAAGGCGAGCTGGTTACACTTGCAGATGCCGATGTAATGGATATTGACGAAGAGGCGTTTAGGCAAGGCATCGTAAAAGCTAAGCGCTACGGTGAAATGCAAATACCAAGCGAAGTACGTTATGTACAAGCGGTTAAAAATGGCGGTAAAGAAACAGACGAGCTCGTGCTTGCCGATATTGCAGCGCATGTGGTGAGTGAAATGGATGAAGACACTTATTACATCATGGGAAGTGGCTCAACCGTTGAAGCCATAATGCAAGAAATGGGGCTTGAGAACACATTGTTAGGTGTTGATTTAATTAAAAATCAAACCCTAGTTGCGCAAGATTTAACGGCTAAGCAATTACTTGAGTACACGCAAGGGCATGCGACTCAATTGGTTATTACATTAATCGGCGGGCAAGGCCATATTTTTGGCCGCGGTAACCAGCAGCTAAGCCCTGAGCTTATCCGTGCCATCGGCAAAGACAATATCATAGTGGTGGCAACTAAAACCAAATTACACGCGTTGAACGGGCGTCCACTTATTTGTGACACCGGCGATAGCGCTTTAGATGATGAATTAACAGGTTACATTAAAGTAACCACCGGCTATAACGACCATATTATGTATGCTGTCGGTTATGAAAACCAGGAGAAGTAACACAATGAGTTTAGTGAATTATATTGATGCTGCGCAGCAATACTTTGATGATTTAGTAATTAAAGCAACAGATGATGAGCTGTTCGCTGGTGGTTACTTGCGCGGACATTACGACCTTGCAGTAGGCTATGCCCAAGTAGAAGAGCTGACAATTTCTATTGATGAGCTCAACGAAACTGTGGAGCAAAGCTTAGTAAAAGCATACCGCAATGGCGAGCTAAACGAAGAAGATAAAACCTTGGTTGTTAGGCTTTGGGAAGAAGTGAAAGCCCTCGCTTAACGGATGCTTAGTTCACAATTACAAAAAACGCGGCAACGATAATGAAGCCGCGTTTTTTTATGCTTTATTTGTGCCCATAATAGATTAATTAGTTAATTTACTGTTACTCATTAATGGTATATTGTTACTAAAACCTATTTGGGAGCTATAAATGAACAATAATAATCAAGCAGCGGTACCTACAGGGTTAATCGCACGTTTTTTAAATTTTGTGGAGCGGGTTGGTAATAAACTACCCGATCCGGCGATTATTTTCTTATTCGCTATGTTACTTATTTGGTTGTGCTCGTGGTTATTATCTGGCGTAAGTTTTGATGCGTTAGACCCACGTACAGGTCAAGCCATTGTTGTGAATAACCTGCTAGAGGGCGACTCACTCGCTTCGTTTTTATCTTCCATGGTAAAAACCTTTACGGGCTTTGCACCACTGGGCGTGGTACTGGTTGCCATGTTAGGTGTGGGGGTGGCTGAACACTCGGGTTATATCAATACGGGCCTTAAGTTAATGCTTAAAGTGACCCCAAGGCAACTGTTAACCCCTTCAGTGATTTTAGTGGCTATTGTAAGCCATACTGCAACCGATGCAGGCTACGTATTGGTGATCCCACTAGCAGGTGTTATTTTCTTTGCCGCAGGGCGACACCCATTAGCGGGCATTGCAGCAGCGTTTGCAGGTGTGAGCGGTGGATTTGGCGCTAACTTTATTCCATCAGGGATAGACCCATTACTACAAAGCTTTACCCAAAGTGCAGCGCAAATTATTAACCCCGATATGTCGATTAACCCCCTCAATAACTGGGCATTCACTTCTGCTTCGAGTTTATTTATTGTGTTATTAGGCTGGTATATTACTGACAAAATAATTGAGCCACGATTAAAAAACACACCGCTTAATGAAGATACCCAAAATTTACCAGCCTTCGATGAAGCTAAAAGTGATGAAAAACGCGCCTTTTTTATAGCCAGTAGCGTAATGGTTGTAGGGCTTGCTTTACTTGCATTTGTATCCGCTCCTGCCGATTCAGCAATGCGCAGTGCTGATGGCTCACTGACTAATTTTAGATCGCCCCTTATGCAATCTATTGTGCCTTTAATCTTTTTATTATTTTGGATACCTGGTGCCGTGTATGGTTTTACCGTTGGAACCTTTAAAACCTCAAAAGATATGATAGATGCGATGAGCACCGCAATGAGTGGCATGGCTTATTACATTGTAATGGCGTTCTTTTGTGCGTTATTTATTGCGGCGTTTTCTAAGTCTAACTTAGGGGCGTTAATGGCCATTGAAGGAGCGCAGCTTTTAAAGGCAATGGAGTTGCCAAGCGCTGTAACTGTTGTGGGTATTATATTTTTGACCGGCTTTGTAAACTTGTTCGTTGGCTCAAGCTCAGCAAAATGGGCATTACTGGGGCCCATTTTTGTGCCCATGTTAATGCAACTAGGTATATCACCCGATTTAACCCAAGCGGCTTACAGAATCGGAGACTCTAGCTCAAACATTATTACCCCACTTATGCCGTATTTCCCATTGGTTGTGGTTTACTGCCAAAAGTACGTAAAAGATACCGGTATAGGCACGCTTATCGCACTTATGATCCCCTACTCAATCGCGTTTATGATTGGCTGGAGTATTTTCTTGCTAGGGTATTGGGCACTCGGTATTCCGTTAGGGTTAGATGCGAGTTACGTTTATCCAACGTTACCTTAATTTAAAACTTAATTTATGAACCTCACTCACTTGAGTGAGGTTTTTAATATAAAAATTCAGTAATGTAAAAAGTAGTGTTAATTACCTTTCTAATTCTCTCACTATATAGCCAAATAAACTCGCCTCACCAACAATATACACGTAATCGTTTTTGTTATTCATTATTGTAGGCTTATCGTCGTACCATCTAAAGTCGTGCGTTTTGTTAGTAGTAGGGTCTTTAAAGTATAAGCGAGTACAACTATCTTCATAATCAGACCCACACTCTTGTACATCAGTGAGGATATATTCCTTATACCAATAGTCGCCTTGCGTGTAGTAAGCCCATAACTCAATGGGGGCAGAAAGTAAAAAATAGAAAGTTGCATAGATTAACAAAGGGAGTATTGGGTAGGTGAAGATTAATGATAACTTCATTTTTGTATCTGAAAAGCTACCTTTAAGATGCTCCCTGTATTTATTGCAACGTCTATATTTTTTGATTACAAGTACATGGAGATAGATAAATAATGCCCCGCAAAAAATAGGAAGCGCTATATAAAAAATAGCCTCATAAATTTTATTTTCAATAAATGGTGGATCGGTAAAATCCATTAGTATAAGCGTGGCAATATTCAGAATTGGGAAGCCAATTATTGCTGCAAAGAGCAAGTTGTCATAATATTTTTTCAATGTAAATTCATCCGTGAATTATAGTTTTTTCTTAGTTTACAGAACTTTTATTTTTTACTAAAGCAGTGGCTTTAAAACAAAAAAACCTTGGCACTTTCGTGACAAGGTTTTTTATAACATAAGCTATAACGCTTAGTTAGATGTGAAGCTCACTGGACGACGTTCTTTACGAGGACCACCACGCTTATCACCGCGTTGGTTGTCTTTGTTAAAGTTGCGCTTTCTGTCGCCACTTGGACGCTCAGCGCGCTCACCACGTGGCTCAGCTGGGCCTTGATCTTTTGTTAGTGTCATACCCATTGGGCGTTTACAAATAAACACTTTTTGGAAGTGATCAAGTACATCTTTAGGCATGTTTTGCGGCAATTGTACCGTACTGTGACTGTCGTGTAGACGAATGTCACCAATAAACTTGCTTGAGATGTCCGCTTCGTTAGCAATCGCGCCTACAATGTTTTTAACCTGTACACCGTGCTCACGACCCACTTCGATACGGTAAGTATCCATAGGGCCTGCATCGCGGCTGTTACGCTCGCGAGGTTTACGCTCAGGACGGTCACCACGGCGACCACGATCGCCACGCTCGTTACGTGAATTACGCTCGTTACGAGGTTGAACCTTCACTTCTTCAACTTTAATTGGTGACTGTTGCTGTGCTAAACACAGTAACGCACCTGCTAAGTCTTCTAAAGATAAGTCTAGTTTTTGCGCCATGCTAGCAGCTACTTCATTGAAGAACGTAATGTCTTTGTTTTCAAGAGCAAGCGTAAGCTTTTCTTTTAACGCATTAATACGCTTTTCTTCAACTACTTTAGCTGTAGGTAGTTCAACTTGTGCAATTTCAGATTTAGTATGGCGAATAATATTTTTAAGCAAGTAACGTTCGTTATGCTTAACAAATAAAATCGCTTTACCAGTACGCCCAGCACGACCTGTACGGCCAATACGGTGAACGTAAGCTTCTGAGTCTTGCGGAATATCGTAGTTGATAACTAAGCTTAAACGGTCAACATCCAGACCACGTGCTGCTACATCTGTTGCAATAACGATGTTGATCATTCCGCTTTTTAAACGGTCAACCGTGCGCTCACGTGCTTGCTGGTTCATGTCACCATTAAGTGGAGCTGCAGAGAAACCTTCGCGCTCTAATAACTCAGCAAGTTGCACTGTGTCGTTACGTGTACGTACAAAAACAATAGCGCCTTCGTATTGCTCTGCTTCTAAGAAACGAACAATGGCTTTGTTTTTATGTACGTGAGCATTCCAAAACACTTGCTCAACAGATGATGTCGTTGAGTTTCTAGCAGAAATATGAACCTGTTCAGGGTTATTCATATATTTACTGCTGATGTTTTGAATTTGCTTAGGCATGGTTGCTGAGAAAAGACATGTTTGCTTTTCACGTGGCGTTTTTTCCATGATGCTTTCTACATCATCGATAAAGCCCATACGTAACATTTCATCGGCTTCATCAAGTACTAGTGCTTGTAAAGCATCAAACTTGATAGTGCCACGGTTAATGTGATCGATTAATCGACCTGGAGTAGCAACAATAATTTGTGCGCCACGACGAAGTGCGCTTAATTGAATGCTGTAGCTTTGGCCACCGTATAGTGCTAATACTTCTACACCACGAGTACCTTTTGCATATTGTTCAAATGCCTCAGCAACTTGGATCGCAAGCTCACGGGTTGGTGTGAGTACAAGGATCTGTGGCTGTTTCACAGACGGGTCAATATTGTTTAGTAACGGCAGTGCAAATGCTGCTGTTTTACCTGTACCCGTTTGTGCTAGTCCCAGTACGTCCTTTCTTTCTAGCAATAACGGTATACATTGAGCTTGGATTTCAGATGGTGTCTTGTAACCCAACTCTTCAACTGCCTTTAAAATTGCAGGAGAAAGATTTAGAGATTCAAACGTGACTGGTTCTGACATTAATACGCCTCAACGAATTTAAAGAGGCGCGCATTGTATAGGAAATACGAGGCAATTGCTTGTATAAATTACAACTAATTTGTATGTGATTGATGTTGGTCGAAATTTAACCAGTTTAAGTTTTTGATTTTTTAAACTGGTTAACAAGCTATATACATAGGGTTATTTGTATAGCCCTAGGTTTTCTTTAGCGTAGGCTTCAAATTCAGTAAATCCACCAATGTGTGTTTGATCTACAAAAATTTGCGGCACAGTTGGACAGGGTTTACCTGCAGACTTTTCTAAATCAGCTTTGCTAATACCTTCTTTGATGATATCGATATAACGAAATTTAAAATCATCACGCTCATTAGATAGTTGCTCGGCTACGTCTTTAGCACGTACACAAAAAGGGCAGCCCTCGCGGCCAAAAATTACAGTAAGCATAATACTCTCCTCAATAAATTTAGGTTCATATTAAACGATTAATAAATAATTTAAAGCGCAAAAAATCGATTGGTAAGTTCCGTTTTTATGTAAAGTCGCTTAATTTTTCATTTGCCATGCATTTTGAATTGCAATTTGCAAAAAACTCGATTGCCTTTAAGTTAAGTAGTTTTTAAACCTAATAAATTCATCGTATTAGTAATGGCAAGCAGGTGGCATATAAATTGATATTTAAGTGCATAGCCAACCTGTTAGGAATGATGATGAGTAATAACAGCCATGTACTAGAAATTATCCAAGGGGTAATTGCACGCTTTTGCAAAACAAATAACACCAATGTGCCAATTACTCTCATCAACAAATTACAGTGTAATTATATTTGTTTACAGATTGCCCCTGAGCAGATGATTATACAATGTGAGGCGTTTATTTTGCCTTCGTTAAAAGCCGCTAAAAGCAATTTTGTGCTAACAGTAGAGGCTAATTTACAGGGGGTTAATTTAAATTACTGGGTAGACTCTAACCCTGAAATGCACACCATTGACATCCATGGTTTGCTAGCAACCCGTGAGCCAATATTATCTGTCGATACAGGTAAGGAGTGGGTCAATGCATCAAGTAGTAACCCAGATTTACACCAAAGCATTCACTACTTAGCTAATTCAAGTGCACAAAACTTTGGTTTAAAACTCGCCGAGGGCAGCAACGATAATGTTTTAAATATCGAAGATGCACGTCACTTATCTGCAGAAGCGCTCGCTAACCACCTTTTAAATAATGACGAGTCACAAAGCATAAAAATTTGTGCATTTGATGCGCTCAGTGAGTTACAAGACCAACAGGTTATGTCACAGCCGGTATTAGCGTGGCCTTTTTTTGATACTGATTTAGTGCACGCGATAAATAACCTTAATACTCACAATAAATTATCAGTCCTGGTTGCTGATGATAGCTTGCCAAGTCAAGTTGCTACCAAAGTTATGCTTGAAATGCTCGGGTGCGCCGTGACGTGCGCAGAAAATGGCTCAAGTGCCTTACTCATTGCCCAGCAAGAACCTTTCGATTTACTGCTGTTAGATGAGCGTATGCCGGGAATGTTTGGCAGTGATGTAGCCCAGCAACTCATTAAGCAAAATACCCCAAACGACAATACACCAAAAGTCATTTTAACGGGCATTACTGAAGAGCAGCAAATTGCGCAGCTTTTTGAAAAAGGGGCGACTCACTATCTTCAAAAACCAGTTACAAAAGCGGTATTAGAAGAGTTTATAAAGCCTTGGCAAGCTGCCTAAAACTCTACTTAGGAGAACGCTATGAACGATTTATCAAAAACAGCTTTGCTACTTATAGGCTTTCAAAACGACTATTTTTCACCTGATGGCATTTTATATCAAGTTGTTGAAGAGTCATCGCGGGTAACCGGTGTGGTAAATAACACCTTAGCGCTGTTAGACAAATACATAGACAAATTCGCTTTAGTGCTTAGTACACCCATTCACTTTACACAAGATTACAGCGAGCTTAAAAACCCCATTGGTATTTTAAAAGTCATTGCCGAAGTCGGTGCTTTTAAAGCAAACTCTTACGGGGCGCAAGGCATTAAAGAGTTCGATAAATATGGCGAACGTATTGTGCAAATTCCAGGTAAACGAGGGCTCAATGCCTTTACTCATACAGAGCTTGCGAATGTACTCAATAACAACGGAATAACCGATATTGTTTTGGCTGGCACGGTGACCTCTATTTGTATTGATTCGACTGCACGTTCAGCTGTGGAGCTAGGTTTTAACGTGACGGTGCTTAATGACTGCACATCAAGTAGAACGCCATTTGAGCAAACATTTTACTGTGAAGACGTTTTTCCACTCTATGCCAAGGTGTGCAGCCATGCCGAGTTAGTAAATGAATGAGGCGAAAATGGAAGAAAAAGATGAGCTACAAGTACAAGTCCACTATGCGTTAATTGAGCAACTTTCAGCAAACACTCGCAGGCAAACTAAACTACTTGCTTTGCTTGATGAGTGTGTATTTGAATGCGATAAGCATTTAGTTTTTAGTTACGTCAACGAAGCGTGGCTCAATAAGCTAGGGTTTACACCGGCCATGCTTATAGGTAAAAAAATTACCTCTTTATTAGAAATTAAAGACAGATTAAAGCTGTCGGCATATATTGAGTCTATTTTTGATGAGTCATTTAGCGCAAGCATAGAGCTGCAGGTTAAAAACAATGATGGGCTAAGTAATTGGTTCGAAATGCGCATAGCGTGTGACGATAACGGCGGTTTTATTGGCTCTTTACATGATATACAACGCCACAAAGATTACCAATACCTGCTCACCGAGCAACAAGTGTATGCCAAGCGACTCTCTTTAGTGGCAAGCCATACTAATAATTTAGTCATAATTACCGATCGTTTCGGTAAAATAGAGTGGGTTAATAAAAGCTTTGAAATACTGACCAGCTATAAATGTGAGGAAGTCATCGGGCTTAGCCCCGGTAAGCTATTGCAAGGACCAAAAACCAGCTCAGAATCACGCCAATTAATGGCTAGAGCGATAAAAAATGCCGAGCCATTTCAAATTGAAACAGTCAATTATGATAAGTATCAAAACGAATACTGGGTGGCTATTGATGCCACTCCGGTAAAAGACGACGATGGAAGAGTTAAGCATTTTATAGCCATAGAAACGAACATTACCCAGCGTGTAAAAGCTGAACAAGCAATGGCCGAAATAGAATATAACTACCATTCTGTGGTCGATAATATTCCTGATATTGTATTGCGGTTAGACGCGCAGGGCTGTTTATTGTTTATGAATAAAGCGTGGCAAGATTTCTTTCAAACTGACATGAATAAACACCTTGGTTTGCCCATTGCTAATTTTATAATGTGTGAGGATGTTGAAAAGTTAAATACGGCTCTCGCCAGCTATACAGATGGCAGCCGAGAAGTAAAGCGCTTGGATATTAGATTCACTAACGCACTAAACGAGCCAAACTGGGTTGAAATGACCCTTACACCAATTACTTCATTTAACGGTACACACTTAACGTCTATAGCCGCTACCGTTGTGGATATTCAAGAGCGTGTGATAGCTGAACAAATACTCTTAGAAGCTAAGCATCAGGCAGAGTCGTTGGCAGAGTCTAAAAGTCGATTTATGGCAAATATTAGTCATGAAATACGTACACCTTTAAATGCGGTGATTGGGTGTGCTGATATTTTGCATGACACAGGGCTTACGACTGAGCAAAAACGTTACACTCAGATGATTAAAACAAGCTCAGATGCGTTATTAAGCATATTAGACGATGTATTGACATACTCGCGTTTTGAAGCACAAGCAATTTCGATTGATAATCAGCCATTTAGTCTCGACACTTGTTTAGAAGAAGCTATTGATATAGTGAGCGAAAGCGCTGTACAAAAAGGGCTTGAGCTCATTTTTGATCTGCACCCTGATGTTCCGGTTCAGGTGATTGGCGATCATGGTCGTATAAGGCAAATAGCTATAAACTTACTCTCGAATGCTATTAAGTTTACCCAAAAAGGGGCACTCATCGTCACTGCCCAGTGTGCCGAATTTAAAAACAATAAATTTACGTTGCAGCTTAGCTTCAAAGACACTGGTATAGGAATTGCTCAAAACAAACTCGACAGTATGTTTAAGCCCTTTATTCAATCTGATAATTCTATTACACGAGAATATGGCGGTAGTGGTTTAGGGTTAGCCATATGTAAGCAAATATGTGATGCTGCAGGGGGTGATATTACTGTCAATTCCCAGTTTGGTGTAGGGAGTGAGTTTATTGTTACTTACCCGTTACTCATAGACACAAGCGGGCAAGTGCAAAGGGAAGGGTTTTCTGCTAGAGCGAAAAAACCTAATGTTTGTGTGTTCAGTAAAAACTCCCCCCTAAACACAGCGATAGAGCATATGCTTACCCGCCATTCTATTGATTACTCACGTGTTCAAAGCCTATCGAAGTTAAGCTCTATTGCAACACCTGACGCTATTGTTACAACTAACAAGCGTGATTTAGAGGCAGCGCAACAATTTTTAAAAAATCACCCGCGTTTAAATGAGCCGTGCCTATTACTGATAGATTTATTAGGTAAGAGCCAAAAGGAAGAGGTACCAAGCGATGGCATGCTTAGACTAAATGGCCCCTTTAAACCTTCTCACCTCCCTAGAGCAATTGTTGCACTTGAGGAAGCGCTTTTTCACCTTAATATTATTTTTACTAATAAAAAAGAAATTTCGAAAAATACAAACACAATAAAGGCTCAACCATTTAAAGGTACACATGTACTTGTTGTTGAAGACAATAAAAATAATCAAATAGTCATTCAGCAATTTTTAGAGCAGCAAGGGTGTTTAGTAAAAATAGCTAGCAACGGACTAGAGGCAGTTGAAAAAGTTAAAACTCAAACAATAGATCTAATATTTATGGACATACAAATGCCAATTTTAGACGGTATTTCTGCGACTAAAAAAATCAGAGAATTATCTATCGTTACACCTATTATAGCGCTAACAGCAAATGCTATTCATGGCGATAAAGAGCGTTTTATTAAGGCAGGGATGAATGACTATTTAGCAAAACCAATAATTAGCAGAAAACTTAATCTGCTTTTGAATCAATACTTACCAAAACTTGATGACGTTAAACACTCTAAGCTAGAGCGTATTAATGAAATTTGGTCATTATTAAAGTAAAAAGTAACACCGTTGTATTACAGCTTAAACCAAAGCTAAATATGACCAAATAAGGCCTTACATCGATATTTAAAGTTAATGATTTTTTGAAGGTAGAAGACGTGTTTTAAAATGTACTATGAATTAATTTTTTTATTTTACTAAACCTTAAGCTGTTAACTAAACGACTAATTGGTACCTTAATACTAGTTTCTTTTGGTTATAAAACTAATCCATACCTGCTCCTTTTGAATTATTTTTAAATTGGTTTGCATTTTGCAAATCAAAATGAAATTGAATTTCATAATGCAATTGGTTACTCAGCGAGTTTTTATCTTCTTCTATTAAACATATTATTTTAATTATTGATTTATAAAGACTTAAATTTTTTATCCTCATTTAATTTAATGTGGCATGGCTTTCGCTACATAGACATCAAGTAAAGCGAAATAATCGCAGTTACAAATTTATTATATCGTCATATGATTTTAAGGTGTCTATTATGCAAACTAATACTAAAGTTAAACAGCAACCAAAAAAAATGTCTTTTGTTCTTACTCCTGAGTTAATGGTGCTGTCTATTATTATTGTTGCAGCGGTTATTGTGGGTGCAACGGCACTGAGAGGCACAGTTACTATTGAGCCTGTTAACGAAGGCAATACTGAGATGTTTACGAATAAATTTAGTAATAGTGAGTTAGACAATGCCACTATTGAAAGTGCTTCATTAAATTACGCCCAAAACATCAATGAGCAAGCTGAGCAATCAGGCTCGCAAGGTTTAAACAATTAAACAATACTTCCCCTTTAGTATTTTTTGGCTGACTCTAAGTAATTAGGTCAGCCTTTTTATTTTATGCTGCTCTATAAACGCAAAACGACATTTTTTACGTGTTTTTCCTCAACTTGCGTGTCAGTGTGATTTGCAAAATGCAAATATCCCTCCAGATGATTTCAAGCTAAATAGATAAATTTAACCCATTGAAAGTATAGACTTTATTTATTCTTTTATACGTATTTTTGGTCTGTATATTGCTAATGTATAACAAGTTTATGTTTTGCCTTTATTTGTGGAGAAATTTATGAATGCGTTTAAAAGCTTAGAGCCTACCAATACGGTCAACATTGCACGCTGGCACGAACTAGAGCAAATTATGACGCATGCTATGAAAAACCATTGCTTTAATATGGTTTATCAGCCTCTTGTGTCTTTAACTAGTGGTCAACTAGTTGGCTTTGAGTCTTTAGTACGTTGCGAATCTTCACGCTATGGTGCGGTTGGCCCCGACGAATTTATACCGCATGTGGAGCAATCAGGCATGATTTTAGATTTGGGGGATTGGATTTTCAAGCAAACACTGAGTGACTTAAGCGAAATGAGAAAGATAGGTATGGACGATATAACTATTTCACTAAACATTTCACCTATACAAATTATTGAAGGGAATGTGTTCTCTAAAGTAATGACTTTACTCGATAAATATCAGATAGATCCAGCGGCCATAAAAGTAGAATTAACAGAAACAGCGTTAATCAAAAGTCCTCAACGTATAGCCAAAACATTTGAGCATTTTCACAAAGAAGGGGTGAAAATTTGGCTAGACGATTTTGGTACGGGCTATGCTTCGCTGGGGCTTTTACGGCAGTTTAATATTGATGGGCTAAAAATAGACCGTAGTTTTATAAGCGGTATTACAACTAACAATGAGGACTTTACGTTGTGCAGCGCAATTATCGCTATGGCGCAAAGGTTAGGCCTTGAAACCATTGCTGAGGGAATTGAACATCGTGAGCAATTACAGATATTAGAGCAGCTAGGGTGTGATGTCGCGCAGGGTTACTTACTCGGCAGGCCAAGTAGTTTAGCTAATAATACGGCGACTTGGGTAAAAATGTAACTTAACTGAATGTTTCAATTTGCAAAATGCGAAAAACGACTTACTCTAAAAGTATAAACCTAGTGAAGCATTACATTACAATAATAAATAAAGGCCTGATATGCCAATACCAGAAGAACATATAGACAACACCATTACTCAAGCACATGTGCTAGCGCAATTAGAGCAAGATGTTGGCTCACTCACTTTAGTAAGGCTGGTAAATTTATTTATTACTGAATTAGAGGAAATGCGACTTCGCCTTAAACAAGCTATTGATGAGCAAGATGAAGATAATATTAAAGATATAATGCACGTACTTAAAAATTCTGCCGCGCTTTACGGTGCTTTAACTCTGGCAGCCCTAGCTAGCCAGTTACATGATTACCCACCAGTTACCATTGAAGAAAATATCCATGCTGCCCAAATCGTTCAACATAATCTAGAAAAAACCCATGCTGCATATCAAGTTATTGCACAAAATATTACTTAAAAGGTTCTGCTATGAACGATCCTCAAGAAAAAGCACTGATTTATATTGTTGAAGATAGCATTGCAAGTGGGGCTCTATACGCGAGTCAACTAGAGCAGGCTGGCCATGAATGCCGGCACTTTACCGATGGTTATTCAGCCTTGGTTGCTATAAAAGACACGATGCCCGACGTTATTGTGCAGGACGTTTGTTTACCCGATATTAGTGGCTTAGAGGTGCTGCAGTTTGTAAAAAAACAGGAAAAGCCAGCGAATGTCGTGATGATCACCTCAAATAGCTCTATTGATGTAGCTGTTGAGGCAATGCGCTTAGGAGGCTTTGATTTTTTAGAGAAACCGTTTTCAGGGCAGCGCTTAGTAAGCGCAGTTGATAGTGCGCTTTCACAGAAAACCACTCCTGCTGTTAAAGTTCAAAAACAAAAAGCACCAAGCACGTCAGCATTTATTGGTGAGTCACTCGCAATGCAAACAGTGTTTAGGCTTTTAGATAGTGCAGCACGAAGTAAAGCATGTGTTTTTATTACTGGTGAAAGTGGTACAGGGAAGGAGGTGTGCGCGCAAACGTTACACGACACGAGTCCAAGAAGTGAAGGGCCGTTTATAGCCATTAACTGTGCTGCTATTCCTGGAGAGCTATTTGAATCCGAGTTTTTTGGTCATGTAAAAGGGGCTTTTAGCGGCGCGTTAAGTGATAGAAAAGGCGCTGTAGAAGTGGCAAATGGTGGCACTTTATTTTTAGATGAGTTGTGTGAAATGGAGCTTAATTTGCAAGCTAAACTATTACGTTTTTTGCAAACAGGCGCGTTTAATCGAGTAGGCAGTAGCGAGGTTTTACACAGTAATGTTAGGCTAGTGTGCGCAACAAATAGAAGTCCCGTAGTTGAAGTTGCTGAAGGGCGTTTTAGGGAAGATTTATACTACAGACTTAATGTTATTCCTGTAAAATTACCACCGCTGCGTGAGCGAGCTGGCGATATTATGTTGCTTGCAAAGCATATTTTAAAACAAAAAAGTGAAAGTAACGCTAAGTTGTTCCATCGTTTTTCAAAAGAAGTTGAAAATCTTTTTTGCAACTACGATTGGCCCGGTAATATTCGTGAGCTGCAAAATGTTATAGAAAATATAGTTGTTATTAATGATGGTGAAATTGTTGAGCTAGATATGCTACCAAGCTCATTCGGTGTTAATTCTGCTATTCCAAGCAAAAATACTAGCCCATCTCAATCTTCAGAGCCATTACAAACTAACTCACTTATGGGCGTGCACGACATAGAGCCCCTTTGGCAGGTTGAAAAAAGAGCAATAGAGTCGGCAATAGCGGTATGCGATGATAACATACCACTTGCTGCGGCCTATTTGGGTGTAAGCGCCTCGACTATTTACAGAAAAATAAAAGGCTGGAGTTAGCTTCACGCTTCTTCCTTACACCTGCTTGGGGTTTATACTGTACTAATTGCTGCTTAAAAAAAGCAAGGTGCCTGTTTTATCTAACATTTTATTATTCTGCTCATAGCTTATAATTCTCTTAATCACATTAAACAAGGCTGCTTAATAAAAGCGAATCGCCTGCCATTTTGTTTTCAGTTACATTTTCTTGGTTGAAATAAAAAAAGACACCCTAAGCTCTATTACTACACCCTAAGTTTAATAGTAAAAGGAGATCACAATGAGTAACGTTAATTTACAGCCAGCAAGTGTAATGCAGCCTTTAGTGGTATGTGATTTAGATAACAACAACGTGAATTTAGTTGACCGCGTAAGCGACAAACCTTGGAAAATGATAGTGGTGTACAGAGGACAGCATTGCCCTAAATGTACCGAGCAACTCAACGAGCTTGCAACCATGCATGACGAGTTTGCCAACGCAGGGGTAGAAGTTGTAGCAGTAAGTGGCGATGGCGAAGCGCAGCTTAAAAAGCATCTTGAAAAAATAGACGTAAATTTCCCTCTTTATTACAATTTGACCATGGAGCAAATGACAGATTTAGGCTTATACATTAGCGAGCCGCGTAGTGATGCTGAAACAGATCACCCCTTTGCTGAGCCTTGCATTATTGTTTTAAACGAAGATAACCAAGTGCAAATGCTTGATAAATCAAATAGTCCATTTGTTCGCCCAAGCCTTAAGCAGTTACTAAGCGGTATTAAATTTTCACGCGAAAACGACTACCCAATTCGCGGTACTTTTATTAAGTAACATGTACTGAGTAATTTGTTGAATAGACGATGAGGGCACATTTTTGTGCCTTTTTCATTTTTTTTCACTTTTTTTAATAAAATTACTTGAAAACTATTTTACTGCCCATAAATAGTTTAGTGAGGACGCCTGATGGGTCCCAAAAAATACAGAAGTTATTGAAATTTATATTATTAATTTAATTGTGTTGTACTTGTTCAAACGAAAAGTAACAACATTATATCGCTTAAATATGAGGATATTATTATGCGTACAGTAGATTTATCACCACTTTATCGTTCATTCATCGGCTTCGATCATTTAGCATCTTTAATGGATGCGGCAGCGCGTACAGACAAGCAGCCTAGCTTTCCCCCTTACAACATTGAAGCGCTCGATAAAGACAAATACAGAATCACTATGGCCGTTGCTGGCTTTAGTGAAAATGAACTGACCATTGAGTCAGAGAACAACACTTTAAAAGTTGCAGGCACTAAACCAAATAAAGATGAAAATGCAGAACGCAAGTTTATTCATCAAGGTATAGCAGAGCGTAACTTTGAGCGTAAGTTTCAACTAGGGGATCATGTAAAGGTACTTGGTGCCGATTTAGCTAACGGTCTGCTCAGCATTGACCTAGAGCGCGAAATTCCGGAAGCACTTAAACCTCGCAAAATTGAAATTGGCGCTAGCAACCTAATTGAAGGTAAGTAATCGCTAGTTTATATTTTTTTGATTGTAGCCGCCTAAGCTTAGGCGGCTTTTTTTTTATAACTCATTTATATGCGTTAGATAATAATTCGCTTGGTCTAAGGTCTGTTGTTGGAGCTCAGGCGCTTGTTTATCCCAGTTTCTATATACCATGCCGATGCGTGGATTTTTTTCAAGTAGTGCGCGGTGTTTGTCCATAAATTGCCAATATAAGCTATTGTAAGGGCACGCCTTATCACCTACTTTTTGTTTAACATCGTAGTGACAGTTTTTGCAGTAATCACTCATTTTATTAATGTAATTACCACTGGCTGCATAGGGTTTAGTGGCAATAATACCTTCATCTGCAAATTGGCTCATACCACGGGTGTTAGGCATTTCAACCCATTCGATGGCATCAATATAAACCCCTAAATACCACTGGTCGACCTCATTAGGGTCAATGCCTGTCAATAAGCAAAAGTTCCCAATGATCATTAACCGTTGAATATGATGAGCATAGGCGGTGTCTAAGCTCTGTGTTAAAGCATGACTTAAACAATTCATTTTTAAATCACCATCCCAAAAGTAATTCGGTAACAACTGCTTTGCCTGTAATTGATTTTTTTGTGCATAGTCGGGCATGTTTACCCAATATATACAGCGGACGTACTCACGCCAACCTAGGATCTGCCTAACAAAGCCCTCGACTTGAGAAATCGAAATTGTATCAGGGTGAGCATTATACTCGTCAATTACACGTTTAATAACGTACAGCGGGTGGATTAGTTTTGCATTCAAAGCAAACGATAAACGGCTATGGTACAAGCTTGCGTTATTGGCGACTTGATCGGTCATTGCATCTTGAAACTGGCCAAAGCTTTTTAATAGGTGGGTGCAAAAATACTCTAGACAGGTTTTTGCTTGGTTGCGAGTAAGCGGCCACGGGAGCTGCTTAGGGTTTATTTGACCAAAGTAATTTACGTTATGTTTTTTAAGTCTGCTAATGATAGTGCTAACATCGTTATCAAATACTTTTGGCGGGGGAATAGCGTTCAAATCTGCTTTTTTAAATTTATTTCTGTTTTTACTATCAAAGTTCCATTGTCCTCCTTGTGGGCTACTCCCATCCATAAGAATATTGTATTGTTTGCGCATAGCACGGTAAAAGTGCTCCATAGTCACATGTTTGTTTTTTTCAAATCGTTCGTTAATACGTTCAAATGGCAGCAAAAAATGTTCAGTGTCATAGGCTTTAACGGTAAAAGGTGATTCTTTCTTAAACTTGCTCAGCTGTGCTTTGAGCCTGTATTCATCAGGGTATTGATAATGTATTTCACTGCATTGGTACTGTTTAGCTATTCGCGCAATCAAGTCGGGTAAGGTTTTGTCTTGGTGGGTATCATCAAGGGTAAGGTGAAGTGTGCTGTAATTAGCGCTTTGTAAAGCCGTAGCAAAACGCTCCATCGCATAAAAAAAAGCACATAACTTTTGCACATGGTGCTTAACATAGCAGGTTTCTTGATTTAACTCGGCGATTAAATAAAGCGTATCAGGGCTTTTTTCTTTAAACCACGAATGTGAAGCATTGAGTTGATCACCTAATATCAGGCGCAAAACCTTAAAACGAGACATAAACCACCTAAATTTAGTTGTACGTAAAAATCGACAACACAGATCTAGAAAGTCTGCTCATAACCAAAAAATCAGTGAGCCTTTTAAACCTTATTTGCGCGAAGTTGAGATATTTTTTGTTCTAGCGAAATAACATTTGTTTTATTAAACAATGTTGTATTAGCAAAGCTTTCAAAATAACGAAGCGCTTTTTGCCAAGCAACTTGCGTTTGTGCTGTAAAAAAACGTCCTAGATGCTCGCTTAGTGTGTCGTAAAAGGCGTCACAAAGTAGTGATATTTCCCTTGGCGTCACATTCCTCTTTTTTAAATATTGCAAGTGAAAGGCTAAAAAGGGGGCAACAGATGATGGGTTATTCAAATGCCTAACTATGCGTTCTAAGACGCAATACAGTATATAACTTTTTTCGTTAAAGTAGGCCGCACTTGGGTATTGCATTGTTATATTTGACTCTTCAAGCTTAGCATGAAAGCGTGCTGTAAACGCATGAAAGTTTGGCTTAACTATATGCAAACTTTTAATTAACTGTGGCTGATAAGTATTCATTAGCAATCTCATTAAATTTTGTAATTTTTATTTTTATCCACATCGGAGAGCTTTTAGTATAGTGCGTCGCTCACATATCGCACGTAATCTAAACGTAAAAAGCATAAATTTGTATCATTTTTATGAATTTTAGACATTTTATTTATGAATATACGGCTTTTTACGTAGATGTTAGTGACGTTACAATTACCATTTTAATATCTGCATAATCATAATACATACTAGCGAAGCTTAAAATGGGGGGTCACTGATTTTATCAAACTTATTAGTTATTATGGTTGCTAATTACCCCGTATATCCTTATAATAGCCGCCATTGTTTAGCGGTTGATTAACCACTAACAGCGATATTGAATTTTAGGTTTGATATCTATTGGCGCGGGATGGAGCAGCCTGGTAGCTCGTCGGGCTCATAACCCGAAGGTCGTCGGTTCAAATCCGGCTCCCGCAACCAATTTTTATAGTTAGGTATAACCTTACTAATTCTGTATCGCGCATTCTATGTAATGCGCGTTTTGCGTTTAAGCTAATGTAGTTTAATTAGGTCAGTAAAATGACCCGCAGCCAAGCTTGGCCAAAGGCCACACAGTTTTATGCTTTATTGGTGTGACGCCCCGCTTGGTTCGGGGCGTTGTTGTATCTGCACCATTGATTTTTTGTCTTGTCATTAAATCAAAACTTAAACTCAGTATTTTAGGGCTATAAGCCCTTTTTTTGTTTGTATGGAGGATTTTCGTGACAAAACTTGAGCAAGATTTATTAACCATGCTAACGCCTGCAGTAGAAATGTTAGGCTTTGAATTACATGGTCTTGAGTTTGTACAAGCAGGCCGCCATTCTACCTTAAGGGTTTACATTGACCATGAGGATGGGATATCTGTTGATAACTGTGCGGATGCGAGTCGCCAAATTAGTGCGATTTTAGACGTCGAAGACCCAATTACAAACGAATATGATTTGGAAGTATCGTCTCCTGGTGTTGATCGTCCATTATTCAAACAAGATCACTACGAGAAGGCGCAAGGAGAGGAAGTACGCGTGCGTACTAAGCTTCCACAAGATGGTCGCCGTAATTTTAAAGGCGACTTAGTAGCAGTTAGCAGTGATATGATCACACTTAAAAGCGATGGCGAAGAGCACTTAATCATGCTTAGCAATATCGAACGTGCGAACATCATCGCAAAGTTTTAATTCGAGTGCGAAGGAATAGGGCAAGCGAGGCATTACCCATGGCAAAAGAGATATTATTAGTTGCTGAAGCCGTTTCCAATGAGAAAGCGGTTCCAAAAGAAAAGATTTTTGAAGCGTTAGAGTTCGCTCTAGCAACAGCGACAAAGAAAAAACACGATGGCGAAATTGAAGTGCGCGTATCTATCGACCGCAAAACTGGCGATTACGATACATTTCGTCGTTGGAAGATTGCAGAAATTCAAGAAGATGGTTCATTAGAAAATCCTTACAGCGAAATCACATTAGAAGCAGCTCAAGTTGAAGAACCTGACTTGCAACTGGGTGATTATGTTGAAGAACAGATTGAATCTATCAAATTCGACCGCATAACTACACAAATGGCAAAGCAAGTTATCGTACAAAAAGTACGTGAAGCTGAGCGCGCTTTAGTTGTAGAAGCGTATAAAGATCAAGAAGGCGAGCTAGTAACAGGTGTCGTTAAAAAAGCAACACGTGATGCAATTGTACTTGATTTAGGTAACAACGCCGAAGCGGTTATTTACCGTGACGATATGCTGCCACGTGAAAACTTCCGTCCAGGAGATCGTATCCGTGGTCTTCTATACGAAGTTAAACCTGAAGCACGCGGCGCACAGCTATTTGTAACGCGTTCAAAACCAGAAATGCTGATGGAATTATTCCGCATTGAGGTGCCAGAGATTGGCGAAGAAATGATTGAGCTTCGTGCTGCAGCACGCGATCCGGGTTCACGCGCTAAAATTGCCGTTAAATCAAATGACAAGCGTATTGACCCAGTAGGTGCGTGTGTTGGTATGCGTGGTGCCCGTGTTCAAGCTGTATCATCAGAACTTGGTGGCGAGCGTGTTGATATCGTACTTTACGATGACAACCCGGCACAATTTGTAATTAATGCAATGGCACCAGCAGAAGTGGCTTCAATCGTAATGGATGAAGACACTCACTCAATGGATATCGCAGTAGAAGCCGATAACTTAGCACAGGCAATTGGTCGTAATGGTCAAAATGTTCGTTTAGCTAGCCAATTAACTGGTTGGGAACTAAACGTAATGACGGTTGATGACATGCGCGCTAAAAATGAAGCCGAGTCAGATAAGTTAATCAACTTATTTACTGAAAATTTAGATATTGATGATGAATTTGCATCATTACTTATTAACGAAGGTTTCTCAACACTTGAAGAAGTAGCCTATGTGCCTGCTTCAGAGTTTTTAGAAATCGACGGCTTAGATGAAGAAACAGTTGATGTGCTGCGTTCACGCGCTAAAGATGCATTAACAACAAAAGCACTTAAAACGGAAGAAAGCTTAGAAGGTGTAGAACCGGCTGAAGACCTACTTGCGCTTGAGGGTTTAGAACGCCATCTAGCATTTGTTATGGCAAGTAAAGGTGTAGTAACACTTGAAGACTTAGCTGAGCAAGGTATTGATGAATTAGTAGATATTACAGAGCTTTCACCTGAAAAAGCAGGTGAGCTAATTATGGCTGCACGTAATATTTGTTGGTTCGCAGACGAGTAATTTATTAACGGAGGTATTACACACTATGGCAGAAGTAAATGTTGAAAAACTAGCCGGCGATATAGGTACAACTGTTGATAAATTGCTTCAGCAATTTTCACAAGCGGGTATCACTAAAAAAGCGGGTGATAATGTAACTGAGGCTGAAAAAGCACAGCTACTAGATCACTTAAGCAAATCGCACGGTGGTACTGGTTCAGAAGGCCCAGCACGCATGACTTTACAGCGTAAGAGCAAAAGCACATTAAGTGTTACGGGCTCTACAGGTAAAGCAAAGGCTGTTCAAGTTGAAGTTCGCAAAACACGTACTTACGTGAAAAAAAGCGCAATTGAGCAAGAACAAGAGCAGCAGCGTCTAGCCGCTGAAGAAAAAGCGCGTATCGAAGAGCAGCAAAAAGCTGCACAAGAAGCCGCAGAATTAAAAGCGAAACAAGAGGCAGAACGTAAAGCAAAAGAAGAAGCTGATCGTAAAGCCAAAGAAGAAGCTAAGCGCAAAGCAGAAGCAGAGCGTAAGGCTAAACAACAGCAGATGACCCCAGAGCAAAGTGCTAAGTCTGAGAAAGATCGCATCGAAGCTGAGCGTCTGCAGAAAGAAGCAGAAGAGGCCGCATTGAAGAAAGCTGAAGAAGAAGCGAAACGTCAAGCAGAAGAGGCAAGAAAGCTAGCTGAAGAGAATGAAGCTCGCTGGAAGAAAGAGGAAGAAGAACGTAAGAAACGCGAAGAAACAGCGGATCACCATCTTACGACTTCTACTTACGCACGTGAGGCAGAAGATGTTGCCGATGCACGTGATGAGCAAGGCGCACGCCGTGCTAAGAAAAAGAAAAAAGCCCCAGCAAAAGATAAATTTGCAGGTGGTAAAGGCCGTAAAGGTAAGCTAAAAGCACCTACATCGCTACAACACGGTTTCCAAAAACCAACAGCAGATGTTAAAAACGAAGTGCGTATTAGCGAAACAATTACAGTTGCAGAGCTTGCATCACGCATGGCTGTTAAAGGCGCTGAAGTTGTTAAAACAATGATGAAAATGGGTGACATGGTTACCATTAACCAGGTAATTGACCAAGAAACAGCACAACTTGTTGCTGAAGAAATGGGCCACAAAGTTATCATTGTTAAAGAAAACGAATTAGAGCAAACAGTACTAAATGACCGCCATGAAGATGGTAAGTCTGAGCCGCGTGCACCAGTAGTAACTGTAATGGGTCACGTTGACCATGGTAAAACATCAACGCTTGATTACATTCGTTCTGCTAAAGTTGCATCAGGCGAAGCCGGTGGTATTACACAGCACATTGGTGCATACCACGTTGAAACTAACGGCAACATGATCACTTTCTTAGATACACCAGGTCACGCCGCGTTTACATCAATGCGTGCACGTGGTGCTAAAGCAACAGATATTGTAATCCTAGTGGTTGCAGCAGACGATGGTGTAATGCCACAGACTAAAGAAGCGGTACAGCATGCTCGCGCAGCTGGCGTTCCTTTAATCATCGCTGTAAACAAAATGGATAAAGAAGGCGCAGACCCAGATCGCGTTAAAAACGAACTAGCTCAGCTAGACGTTATTCCTGAAGATTGGGGCGGTGATACGCAGTACGTTCATATCTCAGCTAAAACAGGCTTAGGTATTGATGACTTACTAGAAGCTGTTCTTATGCAATCTGAGCTTTTAGAGCTTCGCGCTCCATCAGAAGGCATGGCAGCAGGTGTTGTAATTGAATCTCGTCTTGATAAAGGACGCGGCCCAGTTGCTTCTATCTTAGTTCAATCCGGTACTCTTAACCAAGGCGATATCGTACTGTGTGGCCTTGAATACGGCCGTGTTCGTGCAATGAAAGACGAAAACGGTAAAGACATTAAATCAGCGGGTCCTTCTATTCCTGTAGAGATTCTAGGTCTATCAGGTATTCCGGCAGCAGGTGATGAAGCGACTGTTGTTAAAGATGAGCGTAAAGCGCGTGAAGTTGCTTTATACCGTCAAGGTAAATTCCGCGACGTTAAACTTGCTCGTCAGCAAAAAGCGAAGCTTGAAAACATGTTTACTAACATGGCTGAAGGCGATGTATCTGAAGTTAACGTGGTACTTAAAGCAGACGTTCAAGGTTCAATCGAAGCGATTTCAGACTCACTAACTAAGCTTTCTACTGATGAAGTAAAAGTGAAGATTGTTGGTTCTGGCGTAGGTGGTATCACTGAAACTGATGCAACACTTGCTGCTGCATCTAACGCAATCGTAGTTGGCTTCAACGTGCGTGCTGACGCATCTGCACGTAAAGTGATTGATACTGAAAACTTAGACTTACGTTACTACAGTGTTATCTACAGCTTAATTGAAGAAGTTAAGCAAGCCATGTCGGGTATGCTTGCGCCTGAGTTTAAGCAAGAGATTATCGGTCTTGCTGAAGTGCGTGACGTATTTAAGTCTCCAAAAATTGGCGCAATTGCTGGTTGTATGGTGACTGAAGGTACTATTAAACGCAGCGCACCAATTCGTGTATTACGTGATAACGTGGTTATTTACGAAGGTGAGCTTGAGTCACTACGTCGCTTTAAAGATGACGTTCAAGAAGTACGTAACGGCATGGAATGTGGTATCGGTGTTAAGAACTACAATGACGTGCGCGTTGGTGACCAAATCGAAGTATTTGAGACAGTTGAAGTACAACGTACACTTTAATTGCTCGTAAGCTAAGATTGTAAATGGGGGCTTTGCCCCCATTTCTGTATCCATTATTTAATTAACTTATTATTTTAATTCAGTAAGTTATGATTTTAGGAAAACAATCATGAGAGAATTTTCTCGCACTGATCGTGTTGCTCAGCAAATTCAAAAAGAAATTGCTGTTATTTTACAACGCGAAATTAAAGATCCGCGCTTAGGCATGGTGACAGTGTCTGCGGTAGAAGTATCGCGCGATTTATCTTACGCAAAAGTTTTTATTACGGTATTTAATACCGAAGATGAGAACAAAGCAAAAGAAAGCGCAAAAATACTTAACGAAGCAACGGGCTATATTCGCTCGTTACTGGGTAAGCGTATTCGTGCTCGTATAATGCCTGAGCTTAAGTTTGTAGTAGATAACTCACTAATGGAAGGGATGCGTATCTCTAACTTAGTGGACTCGGTTATACGCGAAGATAACGCTAAACATGTTGATGATGAAACTGATAGCGAAGAAGGCACTAAAGACTAATGGCTAGACGCAGTAAAGGCCGTCCGATTGATGGTATTTTGTTGTTAAACAAACCTCAAGGCATTTCGTCGAACAAAGCCCTACAGCAAGCTAAAGGTATTTATTTTGCTCAAAAAGCAGGTCATACCGGTGCGCTAGATCCACTGGCCACTGGCATGCTGCCTATTTGCTTTGGTGAAGCGACTAAATTTACCCAATTTTTGCTCGATACAGATAAAACCTATGTGGTAAGAGCAAAACTAGGGGAGCGAACAACTACCTCTGATTCAGATGGCGAAGTGGTGGAAACCCGCGATGTAAACGTCACCACGGAACAGTTAGCTGCAGAAATTGAAAAGTTTTTAGGCGAGTCAGATCAGTATCCATCAATGTACTCGGCACTTAAATATGAAGGTAAACCTTTATATAAATACGCGCGTGAGGGCATTGAAGTACCGCGAAAATGTCGAAAAATAAACGTGTTTAGTTTGTCGCTTGATGAGTTTGATGAAACAAACAATGAAGTGCAAATGACTGCGCATGTATCTAAGGGTACATACATCCGTACCATTGTAGATGATTTAGGCGAAAACCTAGGCTGTGGCGCACATGTTATTATGTTGCATCGCTCGGCGGTTGGCCATTATCCTAAAGACAAAATGGTCTCGCTTGAGCACCTTGAAACTCTATTAGCGAAGGCTAAAGAAGAGGCGGTTGCCCCTTCTACATACCTTGATGAACTGCTATTGCCAATGGATAGTGCGCTGGTTGATTTACCCGTTGTAGAAATTAGTAAAGAGCAGGGTGTTGCGTTCAGCCATGGCCAAGCCGTAGTACTAGGCACAGATTTACCCGAAGGGGCCATTAAGGTCTTAGCTGATGGTATGTTTATTGGGACCGGTGAGCGCAACCCTGATGGGCATTTAAAATCAAAGCGCGGCTTATCTAATCAGCAACCTGAGTAAACTTTCACTTGTAGTTATCCTCATAGTTGGTAGAATACGCCCGCTCAATCGTTTTGGCTGAATTAGTGATCGGCTAAAGCACCTATTAAATTTAACTTTTGGAGTTATTATGTCACTAAGCAATCAAGAAAAAATCGATATCATTGCTAAATTTGCACGTGCTGAAGGCGACACTGGTTCACCTGAAGTACAAGTAGCTTTACTTACTTTTGATATCAACAAGCTTCAAGGTCACTTTGCTGACCACAAGCATGACTTCCACTCACGTCGTGGTCTGCTTCGTAAAGTAAGTACTCGCCGTAAATTGCTTGATTACCTTAAAGGTAAAGATATCTCGCGTTATACTGCATTAATCCAAGAGCTTGGCCTACGTCGCTAAGAACTAGATTACGAGAAAAGGAGCTTTATAGCTCCTTTTTTTGTGCCTAAATTTTTAACCTACCAATACACCTTCTTAAAATATAAGTAAAAATCAATAAATGATTAGGCAAAAGCGATTGTGTTTTATCATTGGGTAGGCTCGCAATTTTAGGTCGCTTTGGTATATACTATGCGCGTAGATAAATAGGTTATCTGCAGTCATTAAAAATTTTGCCAATTGTAGTACTTAATTGATTTCCAACTGAATACAATTATGTACTGTAATTGGCCCTTTTAATGACACTTATTATTGAAATATAAAAACATTTAAGGAATATTTTAAGTGCAAGCAATTATTAAAGAATTTCAACTAGGCCAACACACAGTTACCCTAGAAACAGGTGCAATCGCACGTCAAGCTGACGGTGCAGTATTAGCAAGTATTGGCGATACATCAGTATTAGTTACTGTAGTTGGTAAGCGTGAAGCTCAACCTGGTCAAGACTTTTTCCCATTAACAGTTAACTACCAAGAGCGTATGTACGCTGCTGGTCGTATCCCAGGTGGTTTCTTAAAGCGTGAAGGCCGCCCTAACGATGGCGAAACACTTATTGCACGTCTTATTGACCGTCCAATTCGTCCACTTTTCCCAAATGGTTTCGTAAACGAAGTACAAGTTATTGCAACCGTTGTATCTGTAAACCCTGAAATCCAACCAGATATGGTTGCGATGATTGGTACATCAGCAGCACTTGCTATCTCTGGTATCCCTTTTAACGGCCCAATTGGTGCATCACGCGTTGGTTACATCAACGGTGAATACGTACTTAACCCGACATTAAAAGAGCTTGAAGAAAGCCAACTAGATTTAGTTGTTGCAGGTACTGATAACGCAGTACTAATGGTTGAATCTGAAGCAGATGTACTTGCTGAAGATGTAATGCTAGGTGCGGTTGTATACGGCCATGAGCAATCTCAAGCTATCATCAATGCAATAAACGAATTTAAAGCAGAAGCAGGTAAACCTACATGGGATTGGACTGCACCTGAGAAAAACGTATCGCTTGAAGAAAAAGTAGCTGAACTTGCTTCTGAAAAAGTAGGTGAAGCTTACCGTATTACTGATAAAGTAGCGCGTAAAGAAGCATTAACTGCAGCAAAAGACGCTGTAATTGAAGCGCTTACAAGCGAGCTTGCTGAAGATGAAACGCTTGATAAGCAAGAAGTAGGTAAAGTATTCGGTTCACTTGAGAAGAAAATTGTACGTGGCCGCATCACTGCAGGTGAAAAACGTATCGATGGTCGTGAACCAGACATGATCCGTGCACTAGACGTAATGACGGGTGTATTACCACGTACTCACGGTTCTGCAATCTTTACTCGTGGCGAAACACAAGCGCTTGTTACTGCTACACTGGGTACAGAACGTGATTCGCAGTTAATCGATGATTTAACGGGTACTCATAAAAACCACTTTATGCTTAACTACAACTTCCCTCCATTCTGTGTAGGTGAAACTGGTTTTGTAGGCTCTCCTAAGCGTCGTGAAATTGGTCACGGTAACCTAGCTAAGCGTGGTATTCAAGCTGTAATGCCTACACTTACTGAGTTCCCTTACTCAATTCGTGTTGTATCTGAAATCACTGAATCTAACGGTTCGTCTTCAATGGCATCTGTTTGTGGTACGTCACTAGCACTTATGAACGCGGGTGTACCAATTAAAGCATCTGTAGCGGGTATCGCGATGGGTCTAGTGAAAGAAGATGAGAAGTTTGTTGTTCTTTCAGATATCTTAGGTGATGAAGATCACTTAGGTGACATGGACTTTAAAGTTGCAGGTACTACTAACGGTATCACTGCACTACAAATGGATATCAAGATTGAAGGCATCACACAAGAAATCATGCAAATTGCGCTTAAACAAGCAAAAGCGGCACGTTTACATATTTTAGGTGTAATGGATGAAGCGATTTCTGCTCCTTCTGAAGAATTATCAATGTTTGCTCCTCGCATCTACACTATGCAAATTCCTGCTAAGAAGATTGCTGAAGTAATTGGTAAAGGTGGCGCTACAATTCGTCAACTTACCGAAGAGACAGGCACAACAATTGAAATTGAAGATGACGGTACAATTAAGATTGCTGCAACAGACGGTGAAAGCGCGCAAAACGCAATTACACGTATTGAGCAATTAACAGCAGAACTAGAAGTAGGTACTATCTACACTGGTAAAGTGGTACGTATTGTTGACTTTGGTGCGTTTGTAAACATTCTTCCTGGTAAAGATGGCCTAGTGCACATTTCTCAAATCAGCACAGAGCGTGTTAACAACGTAACTGACCACTTAAGTGAAGGTCAAGAAGTTAAAGTTAAAGTATTAGAAGTAGACCGCCAAGGCCGTGTACGTCTAAGCATTAAAGAAGCAATGGAATCAGCAGCACCTGCAGCTGATGAGTCAAAAGACGCATAATTGCTAAACTTTAACCCGTTAATATACGCGGGATAATAAAAAAGGGGCTGTTTAGCCCCTTTTTTTATGCTTTAATGAAACCTTATTAGACAAGGTCTGTCTTATTTTTATTGCGATATATCTTGGTATTAAGGATTTTAATGATACTCAAACACTTAGCTTTGGCATCTTTTGCTATTTTGTCTTTAAGCGCTTGCCAAACCACGACTGAATCAAAACCTACGCCGATTGTTAATGTGCCTTTTACTGCACCCCTTGCATCCGACTTTAGAAGCGAAATTGCGATTGCACGTTACTCTGAGCTATTAAATAGAGCCGATTTAAGTACCGAGCAACAAGCTAAGCTTTATTATGACCGTGGGGTATTATTTGATAGCCTAGGAATGACCACGTTATCGCGCATTGATTTTAACCGCGCTATAAAACTAAAGCCTGATTTAGCTGAGGTGTATAACTTTTTAGGTATTCAGCATACTTTAATGCAGCAATACGAAAAAGCGTATGAGTTTTTTGACTCAGCCTTGGAGCTTAATGAAGAGCATGAATACGCTTATTTAAACCGTGGTATTGCACTGTATTATGGTGAAAGAGCAAACTTGGCGCAAAGTGACTTTGATGAGTTTTTAGCGCGATCACCAAACGATCCTTACCGAGTGCTATGGCTTTACCTTGCACAGTCGCAAGAGGATAAACAACAAGCATTAGCCGCTCTTAAAACAAATGCCGCAGCACTTGATGAATCGCAGTGGGCGTATCAGTTAATTTCGCTTTATACTGGCGATATGAGTGAGCATACGTTTTTATCGGGTATTAGCGAAGGTGTTAAATCTGAGCAAGAATACGCACAGCGTTTGTGCGAGGCGTATTTTTATTTAGCCAAAATGCACCAAGCAGCGGGCGAGCAGTACTTAGCTGCGGATTACTTTAGATTGGCATTATCCACTAATGTGCATGAGTTTATTGAATATAAATATGCGCGTTTAGAGCTTGAGCTTATGGCTGGTGCAGACGCTAGTTAAATACCTGTGTTATTTAAGTGGTTTGCTATTTAGCCTGCTTATTGCGGGCTCTAGCAACCATTTAAGCAATATTGGTTTTTGGCATGTACTTAATACGAAGGCTGATCCGCTGCAAAGCTATTGGCAATTCCCTCGCTACTTTTCAAATAATATCGCGCATCTTCCCAGATTAACCTTGGGCTTTTTAGCACGTGAAAACATCCCATCAGCCCAATACAATTATTCTTTAAAGCTGATAAAAACAAATAAAAACGAGCAAGCTAAGTTATTTTGGCTACAAAGTATAACTTACATTACCCACGCCCAGCGACAGGATTTAGCTAATCTTCTCTTTGCACGATCACGCTGGGACGATTTACTATTATTAAAGCAGCAAGAATTATTGCCCAAAGGGGATGCGTATAACCACTTAGCACTTCATACTTCAAATCATTACAAACGCATCCCAAACGCTTTTTTAAATGATCTTGGGTTCACGGCTTTAAATACCTTACCGGCTAGTAATAGCTCCTGTATCTACAATGTCGTTATGATAGGCGTTCATCGCGAAGGACTTTATAAATTACAAAGCTTCACTAAACAATTTAATGAAGTACCCGAACCGCAAAAAGGGGTGTTTTGCTTTAGCAAACCGGTTTACGCCGCTGGCGCATTGGAGTGTAAAAACACACTTTCTATGGCCAACTGTAAATGGAAAAATAAAGCTTTGAGAGGCAAGGTTGCAAAACAGTTTGACTACAGTGTGATAATGAGTAAAAACGGTACGGCTAATGTTATGGGCAAACAAATGCAGCTAAGTACCAGCGCTAACTATCATGTTTTTTTACACGAGCTTATGCATTTTAGCGGTTTTGAAGATGAATATACGCTCCCGCAGAGCAAACAAAAGTGGCTATGTTTAAAGCAAGGTTATGTTGCGCCTAATTTATATATTTCACAGGGCGAGCCGCCTCCCACAGGTTGGCACAAAAGTGAGAGCTGCCAGCAAGGGGGCGTAGCATATAAGCCTAGTAAGGATTGGTCTATTATGCAGTATCAACAACTAGGTTTATCAAAGAGGTACAGGGCGTTGTGGCAGAAACAAATACAACAACAAGAAACCTTAACCCTTGATTAAAATTAAATCGAATAGGCTTGCTATCTATAGACAAAATGGCTGTTTATAAGTATAACTGTACGTATTAATGTCGTTTAAAAACAGACAGTAAAAGCATCTTTTCGTGATGTATAAAACGTAAGGATAAACTTATGATTATAAAAGGCCCTACATTATGACTTTGCTCTGGATACCTTTGTTATCCTTAATTGGCAGTGTTATTTCTTCATGCACCGGCAAACTATCCCGTACGCAAGCTGCAGCTGTGACTGTGCTTGCGCCTTTAACAGCTTTAGGTATTACGCTATACCACACTCCCGCTATTTTAGCAGGTGAAACAATTCGTTATGCTGTAATGTGGATCCCCGCACTTGGGCTGGATTTATCATTTCGTCTTGATGGCTTGAGCCTACTGTTTATGTTTATGATTTTGGGCATAGGCATACTGGTCATTACCTACGCACGTTACTATCTGAGTAAAAACGACTCCTTAGCTAAGCTGTATAGTTACTTATTGTTGTTCATGACGGCCATGCTAGGCATTGTTATGTCTAACAATGTTATTCAACTTTGGCTGTTTTGGGAATTAACCAGCATTAGCTCATTTTTATTAATTAGCTATTGGTGGCATAAAACAGAAGCGCGAAAGGGCGCGCGTATGGCACTAGCTGTTACCGGTGCCGGTGGTTTAGCATTGCTGGCAGGTTTAATGTTAGTAGCCGATATTGTTGGTAGTTACGACCTGGATGTAATTTTAGCTAGCAAGGCAATTGTACAATCTCATGACTTATACGAAACTGCACTTGTATTAGTTTTGCTAGGTGCATTTACTAAATCGGCACAGTTTCCATTTCATTTTTGGCTTCCTCACGCTATGGCAGCCCCAACTCCAGTAAGCGCGTATTTGCATTCTGCGACGATGGTAAAAGCAGGTATATTTTTATTAGCGCGTTTTCATCCTGTGCTTTCAGGCACAGATACATGGTTTTTACTGGTGGGTTTGACTGGTTTAGCAACGCTTTTGTTTGGTGCTTATATCGCGTTGTTCAAACACGATTTAAAGGGCCTGTTAGCATACTCAACCATTAGCCATTTAGGTTTAATTACGTTGTTACTGGGCCTTGATACTGAGCTCTCTACTGTAGCGGCAATATTCCATATTATTAATCATGCCACTTTTAAAGCCTCATTATTTATGGCGACGGGTATAATCGATCACGAAACGGGCACGCGTGATATGCGTAAGCTTAACGGTATGTGGCGGTATTTACCTTACACGGCAACACTCGCAATGGTCGCAGCAGCCTCAATGGCGGGTGTGCCATTGCTCAACGGTTTTTTATCTAAAGAAATGTTTTTTGCCGAAACCTTACATCAACAAGTGCTGGGCTCTATGTCGTGGTTAATCCCGGTTTTAGCGACCATTGCAGGAGCGCTCTCTGTGGCGTACTCCTCACGCTTTATCCATGATGTATTTTTTAACGGCGACCCCATAGATTTACCACGCCAACCACATGAAGCTCCACGTTATATGCGATTGCCAATTGAAGTGCTGGTTGTGCTGTGTGTGCTTGTAGGTATGTTTCCACACTTCTCTGTTGATGGAATTTTACATGCCGCATCATTGGCTGTCCTTGGTCAACAAGTTCCAGAGTACGAACTGGCTATTTGGCATGGCTTTAACCTTCCTTTATTGATGAGTGCCATGGCTGTGGTGGGCGGTTTATTTATTTATATTAACCGCAAATACTTATTTCAATTTCAAGCCTCGTTACCACCCCTTAATGCTAAAAAAACGTTTGAGGTAATTGTCCTTAGGGCTATTAATTGGTCTCAAAACAGAGTAAGTAGCATCGAAAACGGCTCATTGCAGCGCTACATTTTTGTAATGCTGGCGGTGGTGCTATTGTGTGCGGGGTGGCCATTGTTTGAGATGCAACAGTTAGCCGGCAGTATGGCGAGTATCCCTGTCGATGTGCACAATGCTATTGGCGCTGGGTTATTAATTATTGGCGCATTGGCTACGGTTATTTGGCATCGTTCTCGTGTAGTTGCTTTATTAATGATTTCTATTGTGGGGCTTATGGTGTCAGTTGCGTTCACTCGTTTTTCTGCCCCTGATTTAGCGCTTACGCAACTCACCGTTGAAGTAGCCACCGTAATTTTACTAATGCTAGCATTGTTTTTCCTACCTCAGCATACACCTAAAGAGTCTAGTTCACTTAGGGTATTACGAGATTTAGGCATTGCATCAACATTAGGTGTAGTTGTTGCAAGTATTTGCTATGCACTTCTTACACGACCGCTTGAATCAATATCTGATTTCTTTATCGCTAATGCTAAAACAGGCGGTGGCGGTACGAATGTAGTAAACGTTATTTTGGTCGATTTTAGGGGCTTTGATACCTTGGGTGAGATCACGGTGTTAGGTATTGCAGCATTGGGAATATTTAAAGTGCTGTCGCGTATTCCTCTATTTATGCCTGCAAGTGATGGTGAAGGGCGACCTTGGGCGCGCGAACGCCACCCTATACTACTTGCCAGTATTTCGCATAGTTTATTACCGCTTGCATTATTAGTATCGGCTTATATTTTCCTACGAGGTCATAACTTACCTGGCGGTGGCTTTATTGCAGGTTTAGTAACGTCGATTGCCTTTATATTGCAGTACATGGCTCATGGGTCAGCTTGGATAAGTGAGCGCTTTGCAGTTAACTATCGCAAAATCATCGCTTCGGGTATTGGTATTGCCTTGTTTACTGGTGTAGGCAGCTGGTTCTTCGATAGGCCATTTTTAACAACGTGGTTTGATTATTTTGATATTCCATTTATTGGCAAAACAGAGCTTGCAAGTGCGATTGTGTTTGATTTGGGCGTATACTTAACAGTAGTTGGAGCTACATTAATGATATTAGCAAGCCTTGGCAACATGACAGCAGATACCCAGAAAAAAGAGGTAAATATTTAATGGAGCTATTGTACGCATCTTGCGTTGGAGTGTTAGTGAGTTGTGGTGTTTACTTACTACTTAGGGCGCGTACGTTCCCAGTGGTGCTTGGACTTACTATGATTTCATATGCAGTGAATTTATTTTTATTTTCTGCAGGTCGTTTAACCATAAATAAAGCAGTCGTGCTTGGAACAGGCACTGATTATGCAGACCCGTTGCCTCAAGCTTTAGTGCTAACCGCCATTGTAATCGGTTTTGCTATGACTGCATTTGTGGTTATTTTAGCAATACGTGGTAGAGCCGATTTGGGTAGCGATCATGTTGATGGGCAAATAATAAAAAGCACGGCCGATAGCAAGGAGCAAAAATGATTCAACATTTAAGCTCTTTGCCTATTCTGTTACCTATGCTGGCAGCAGTCATATTGCTTTTGCCGCCATGTGGTAAAAGCTTACGAATTCGTCGTATTGCCTCATCAGTCATGGCGGTGGCCACGTTTATCGCCAGTGCAATGCTGCTAATCCATGTGTATAACAGTGGTATCAATGTATACGCAATTGGTAATTGGTCAGCGCCTTTTGGCATAGTACTTGTTGCCGATATGCTTTCTACTTTATTGGTTGCACTTACATCCTTTTTAGGAATGGGAGTCATTTTATATGGCTGTGCAGGTGATGATGCTAAAGGTAATTTCTTTCATCCTTTAGTACACTTTTTAATATTAGGTGTAAATGGCGCATTTTTAACAGGCGATCTGTTTAATGTATTTGTATTTTTTGAAGTACTCCTTATTGCCTCATACTCATTACTTATGCACGCAGGTGATAAGCAAAATACGCGCGCCGCACTTCAATATGTAATATTAAACTTAGTTGGCTCGAGCGTATTTTTAATTGGGTTGGGTATTTTATACGGCGTACTGGGTACATTAAACATTGCCGATATGGCTCAAAAAGTATCGCTGCTAACAGGGGACGATGTTTACTTAGCCAAAGCGGGTGGCTTGCTATTGTTAGTTGTATTTGCTTTAAAAGGTGCGCTATTACCTTTGCATTTGTGGTTACCTAATACCTATGCAAGTGCAAAACCTGTCGTTGCTGCGTTGTTTGCGATTATGACCAAAGTAGGCGTATACGCTATGTTGCGCGTTTATACCGTTATATTTGGTGAACAAGCCGGCGAGCTTGAGCATATGGCGCAAACTTGGTTATGGGGCTTAGCTATTGCCACCATAGTGGTTGGTGGAATTGGTGTAATGGCAGCACAAGATTTACGCAAGTTAACGGCAAATCTAGTAGTTGTATCAGTGGGCACGTTAGTTGCTCTAATTGCCTTGCAAAACGTCACAGCAACAGCTGCACTGCTTTATTATTTAGTACATTCTACTCTAGTCAGTGCTGCACTGTTTTTATTAGCTGATTTAATTGCCACACAAAGAGGGAAAGTAGGGGATAGACTTGTTGCTGGCCGCGCTGTAAGTCAACCCTATTTGTTAGGGGCGTGCTTTGTAATTGCTGTATTAACCGTTGTAGGAATGCCACCTCTATCGGGGTTTGTTGGAAAAGTTTGGATCCTCAAAACAACCTTGAATAGCGAGCAAGCCTTACTATTTTGGCCTGTTTATTTAATTACTAGTTTTGTTTTATTAGTTGCACTTTCGCGTGCTGGCACTAGTTTGTTTTGGGAGCGAAAAGCAAAGAAAGGCGAAAGTACTGATGGCGTTAATGCCCACCCATTACAAATTTTAATAATTGTCGGGTTATTGGCATGTTCCCCATTGTTAGTTATTTTTGGTGGTCCTATCAGCGATTATATGCTCAGTGCTGCTACGCAACTGCATGACATTAATGGTGGTATTAATGCCGTAATGGGAGGAGGGAAGTAATGAGATTACAAGCCCGTTATCGTTGGTTGCCAACGCCGTTTCGTAGTTTCTTTTTATTTGTAATCTGGTTGCTACTCAATAATAGTGTATCGCCAGGGCACTTGGTATTAGCAACGTTTTTAGCGATATTTATACCCTTATTGAGTTTTTCATTACGTGACCCACAACCACTAATACTAAAACCTGGGTTGGCTTTAAAACAATTACTTATCGTTCTTTACGATATAGTAGTGGCTAATTTACAGGTGGCCTTGTTAATAGTGGGTCCGGCTAAAAAATTACGCCCTGCTTTTGTAAAAGTCCCTATAGATTTGAGCCATGATATGCCGATTACGATTCTTGCCAGTTGTGTATCACTCACACCGGGTACAGTAAGTGCCGAAGTGTACCCTATCCCAGAATCGCTTAACGAAGGTGAAACGCCCACACAGCGTTATTTACTTATACATGTACTCGATTTAAAAGACGAAGAGGCACTTATCAAACAAATTAAACAACGCTACGAAGCTCCCCTAAAGGAGATTTTTCAATGCTAGATACTGTATTACTCATTGTTTTTTCTATGATTGGCTTATCGCTATTACTAAATTTATGGCGACTTATTATAGGCCCATCGGTCCCAGACCGTATTTTGGCGCTGGATACTATGTATATAAACGTCATTGCATTAATTATTTTATACGGTATTAGTATGGGCACAGGCCTGTATTTTGAAGCCGCATTGCTAATAGCTATGCTTGGTTTTATTAGTACAGTTGCTGTGTGTAAGTATTTACTGCGTGGCGACATAATTGAATAGGATTTTAAAATGATAAGCGAATGGGTTGTATCCATACTGTTATTGTTTGGTGGGCTGTTTATTTTAATTGGTTCATTAGGCTTGATTAAATTGCCTGACTTTTACATGCGATTGCATGGACCAACTAAAGCAACAACCTTAGGCATGGCAAGTATACTTATTGCAGCAATGGTGTTTTTTGCGAATTCAGGGCACGGCTTTAGTGTCAAAGAGATATTGATTACCGTGTTTTTATTAATTACCGCCCCGATTAGTGGGTATATGTTAATAAAATCAGCAATTCATCATAAGCTTAAAGCTAAAGAAGGTACAAAAGGGCTCGATAACGTAGAAGACGATTAGCCCTAGGACATTCATAAAAAGGCCAAATAAACATGTTTTATTTGGCCTTTTTAGTATGGGCATGCGCATTTACGAACTATTTTTTACTCATTAGCTTTAAGTGATTTGCTCTGAGGTTGGAAAAGCGCATTGATAACTAGGCAAAAACTCTCTATTTAGTTGTTCTAAAAAGATTTTTTAATCTATGCAGCAACACGTTTCGCCCCGAAAATGATTAAGTATTATTGCGGATTGATATAAATCATGTGAGTATGGTCTTACTTTTTATGTTTAAGGATATGACAATGGCTAAGGCACTATTACTTTCGTTACTTATATTTTCTGGCAGCGTATTGGCTGACGAGGCCACTAAGCAGCAAAAAATAGATGAGCTGATAAACGTGATGAACATGGATGCTATGGTTGACTCAATGTACGGGCAAGTTGAGGGCATGATGAAAAACATGTCTGCGCAAATGGGTGTTAAGCCCTCTGAGCAAGCTATTTTTGATAAATACTACGCAGATATGACCAACGTACTTAAAACCGAAATGAGCTGGAAAAAAATGCAGCCGATGATGGTTAACGTATACGACAAACATTTTAACGAGCAAGAAATTGCCGACATGCTGGCGTTTTATAAAACTGAAACAGGGCAAAAAATTCTTCAAAAAATGCCTGTAGTAATGCAAGAGTCAATGCAAATGTCGCAAAGCTTAGTACAAGGTGCGATGCCAAAAATTCAGGAAATAGCCGGTGAGCTAAGTGAAGAGCTAAAAGCCTCTCGCCAACAAGAAAATTAATCTCTTTGCACTGCCTCTTTTTAAGCGCGCTCATTAGCGCGCTTTTATTTTATCAGCTCCAGTAATTTTTTAATTATATTTTAATGTGGCCCCTCTATTGACCTGTGTGTCACACATAGGTTTACAATTGAGCTCTAAAATCTAAGGGGGCTAAATTATGTATGTTAAGCAATTAGCGACGTTAATGGGTGTAACGCCTGATACAGTTCGTCACTACACACGGATAGGTCTTTTAACGCCCGCACGGAGCCAAAGTAACGGCTATCAACAATATACAAAAGCAGACCGCCAACGTTTAAAGTTTATTATAAGCGCCCGAAAGCTCGGGTTTTCCCTTAAAGATATACAGCATATCATTGGAGAGTCAGAACAAGGGCATTGCCCATGCCCACTTACACGGCAAATTATTGCAAAGCGTTTAGAAGAAACCGAAGCCTTGTTTCAAGAAACCCTTAAATTACGAGTGCGTATGCAGGCGGCGTTAAAGCAGTGGGAAACATCGGCAGACGGTGCTGTTGTAAGTGATGTGTGTAGCTTAATAGAGACGTTTGTTGACCCTCTTGCAGAGCAAGAAAAAAGCGGAGATGTGCAATGAGTAGCAATAAAACAACAGAGCAAAACTTTATTATTGAAGGGGCTAATTGTGGCAGTTGCGTAGCCAAAATAGAAAAAGCCCTTAATAGTGTGCAAGGCGCAAACAATGTAGAAATGAACTTTGCAGATCGCACGGTACGCGTAGAGGGCAGCGCGCAGCAAAGCACATTAATTAGCGCCGTTGAAAATATAGGTTATGGCGCAAAACCTATGGATAACACATCAGAGCAAGATGCGCTTGATGAAAAAGCCAAGTCAGACGAGGCACATTACAAAAAGCTAATGCGCAACATGATGCTGGCTTTAGGTGTGGGCGTGCCGCTTATGATTTATGGGCTTATTTTTGATATGAGCGTGACAACTACTAACCAGCGCATAGCTTGGGGTGTGGTCGGTATTATCACGTTTGTCGTTATGGCTGTAGCAGGTAAGCAGTTTTATAAAGGCGCGTGGCAGTCATTTAAAAATCATGGTGCTAACATGGATACACTTATTGCCCTCGGAACGGGCACTGCGTGGTTATATTCAATGTGTGTTGTACTTGCGCCTAGCTTACTACCTGAGGTTGCAAGGCACGTTTATTTTGAAGCTTCTTCAATGATAATTGGGTTAATTAGTTTAGGCTTGGCTTTTGAAGTGAAAGCGCGTGGACGTACTTCGCAGGCTATTAAGCGTTTAATTGGCTTACAAGCAAAAACAGCCCGTGTAATACGCGACGGCAAAGAGCAAGATATAGACATTAGTGATGTGCAAAAGGGCGACCATGTACGGGTACGCCCAGGCGAAAAAATCCCGGTAGATGGTGATGTGCTCGAAGGTAGCAGCAGATTAGATGAATCTATGCTCACGGGTGAGCCTATGCCTGTGAGTAAACAAACCGGCGACAAAGTAGTTGCTGGCAGCATTAATAAAAGCGGCACATTATTATTTGAAGCCACACATATAGGCCAAGAAACAACCCTTGCCAATATTATAAATATGGTAAAACGTGCGCAAAACTCTAAGCCTTCAATAGGGCGATTAGCCGATGTTATTTCAGGCATATTTGTGCCCACAGTAATGATAATTGCGATATTAGCAGCCCTTGCATGGCTAAATTTTGGTCCAGCCCCTTCAATTGCTTATGCGGTGGTAGCGTTAACCACCGTGCTGATTATTGCATGCCCGTGTGCGCTGGGTTTAGCAACGCCTATGTCGGTAATGGTGGGAATAGGTAAAGCCGCCGAGTTTGGCATATTAATTCGCAATGGCGAGTCACTGCAAACTACCTCCAAAATTACTACCATGATTTTAGATAAAACCGGCACCATCACCCAAGGTGCACCCCAGGTAACAGATGTTGTAACGTTTAATAACGCAGATGAAAATAACGTAATGCAATTAGTTGCAAGCCTCGAAAGTAGCTCTGAGCACCCTCTGGCAGAGGCTATTATGCAGCACGCTAAAAAACAAAACGTCACCTTGAGTAAAGCGACTGACTTTGATGCGATTACCGGTAAAGGTGTAAGTGGAGTGGTGAATGGGCAAACATTGTTATTTGGCAATAAAGCGCTTATGGATAAATACAAGATTGCTGTTGATGAGGCCTCTGAGCAAGCACATACCTTTGCAAATGATGCAAAAACCCCGATGTACTTTGCCTGTAATAATCAACTAATGGCCTTAATCGCGGTGGCGGATCCGCTAAAAGAAGACTCAGTACAGGCAATTAAGCGCCTGCAAAATAAAGATATTCATCTAGTAATGCTAACTGGCGATAACAAGGCGACTGCACACGCTGTGGCTAAAAAAGTAGGTATTGATGATTTTATCGCAGAAGTGTTGCCAGAGGATAAAGTAAACGAAGTTACTAAACGCCAGCAGCAAGGCGAAATTGTAGGTATGACGGGAGATGGGATCAATGATGCCCCCGCGCTTGCTAAAGCAGATGTCGGTTTTGCAATTGGCACAGGTACAGATGTAGCCATAGAAAGCGCCGATATTACCTTAATGCGTGGCTCACTGCATGGTCTTGCCGATGCTATTGCCATTAGCAGCGCAACAATTAAAAACATTAAACAAAACTTGTTTGGTGCCTTTATTTATAACGTTGCGGGCATTCCTATTGCTGCCGGTGTGTTGTATCCCTTTATTGGTGTGCTGCTAAATCCTGTAGTGGCGGGCGCAGCTATGGCGCTTTCATCACTGACAGTAGTCACCAATGCTAATCGCTTGCGTTTTTATAAACCTAATAAGCGCTGAGGAGTCGATAATGTTAATCATAAATTTACTGGGTGCAGTATTAATTGTGGCCATTATTTATTGGTTTTGGCTTTATAAGCCAAAGCAAATACACAGTAATGACAATACGCAAACCATAATAGTAGATAACGGCGTTTATCAACCAAGCCATATAAAGGTGGCTGCCAATAAAAAAGTAACACTTACATTTGATAGAAAAGACAGTGCACCGTGCACCGAAACGGTGGTGTTTCCGCAGCTTGATGTAAGTGAAAGCCTTGCAATGGGAGAGAATAAAATCACTTTGCCTGCACTCAAAGCAGGTGAGTATGACTTTCAATGCCAAATGAAAATGTATAAAGGTAAGTTAATCGCTGCCTAACCACTAAGTTGCTGAAGTAACATTAATACGGCCTAACTTTTTGTTGAGCTAAACAACGGGTTATGTCGTATTACTGTTATTTAAAGAAAATTAGATTATTTAATGAATAACTTAAACCCTAAAAAATTACTAAACAGTAAGTGGACTGCTACCCCAGCTATTAATAAAGAAAAACACTTTATAATTGTAGAAGTAGAATACGATGAAGAAGGTAATGTAATTGAATGTATTACCGAGTCGGTGTTTTCTAAAAATCAGTACCCAATACGCTGGCGAGATTTAAAAGACACTCAAAAATGGCGTCAAGGGTGGAAGTAGTTAAATTGTTTTTATACTTTAAAAAAACGCCAATTTGTTATCCCCAAATAAATGCTATGCGCATCCTTTTTTTGATCCCTGTTTTTTACTAAATTCGCCATTTGGCAACAAATGCCTGTTTTATTACGGGCTTGCCGTGCTTTTAGAAAATAAACACCAATACTTTACAAATATTATTATATTTCAATTGCTTATAATTTAGGTTTTATAGTGTTTAATTGTTTTAATTAAGCTGTTCAGCTCTAGTTTATTCTTAAACTTCCCCACATTATGTTTTTAGTTAGCCCTTAGCTCATGTGTGGATTTTTTATAAGTTATTGATTTTAAAGGCTTATATTAATTGGCTCATCTAGTTGTTGCTAAAAAGCAACAAAATACCTCTCGAAACTTCATCTATACATGCACTTTTCATATAACTCATTGTTTATCAATTAAAAATAAAAGATGGCACTGAAGTTGTAATAACTAAGCTGTATTAAGCAAAACGTGGGTAACGTTAATTGGTTACTCCACCAACCCTATGAAGGATTTCATTATGAAAAAGGCACAATCAACATTGGTATTAATGGCTTTAGCCTCTTCATCAGCGGCTTTTGCAGTAACTGATTTTGACACACTCGATAAAGATGGCAGTGGCACATTAAGTCCGTTAGAAGCATCTGCTGATGCTGAATTAATGAGTCAGTTTACAAAACTTGATACTGACAAAAACAACGAGCTATCTAAGAGTGAGTTCGACAAAGCATAAGTGAGTGCTTTGAGTAGTTAACGCCCAGTGGCACGTTAATTCTGAGTTGCCAAAGACAACCTAAGTAGGCAAGGGAGCTTACCATAAAGAATAACAAGGACAGTGTAATACACAGGGCATTTTATTATAAACGCATAGCGAAGGAATCGTTATGTAAAAGCGATACCCAACTTTGCTTGCAATAGCGCTGGTATTTTCTGGCACATTTGCAAAGTTTGATACCAACACAAACGGTAAACTTTTTTAAGCAAAGGTTTTACAAGCGCAGACGGTTAATGCGCTGTGGTGTAAGCATAGTTCTGAGTTGCCAAAGACAACCTAAATAGGCAAGGGAGCCTATTAAAAAGAATAACAAGGAAGTGAATTGTAACCACCTCAGCGCAAATTTATACAGGTAATGCATATTATTGAAGGATTACATTATGACTAAGCTCAAAACAACATTTGTACTTATCACCTTGGTGTCATCATCGGTGGTATTGGCAAATACAGAGTTTAAAACACCTATGCAAGGCGAAGGTGATTTAGCAAACCAAAGTGATCATTCAGCAGAACAAATAATGCAGCAATTAAATATGCAAAGCCGAAATGGCGTTACCGAAAATGACTTTTTTGAATATTAACAATTACCCCTTAATGGATCTTCGAAAAGGATTTCTCACCCTTAATCTGGGTATTATGCCTAAGGAACGATTATGAAAACAGTAAATAAAACGCTAGCACTTGTTGCTCTTTTATCATCTTCAGCAGCCTTTGCTGCGGTAGATTTTAACTCTTTTGATGCTGACGGCGATGGCGTTATTAGCAAATCAGAAGCACAGGCTAATGCTCAGTTAATTGAGCTATTTGATAAGTTAGATACAGATGGAAATGGTGAGCTTTCTCAGCAAGAGTTTTCAAAGGTACAATAAAATTAGGCGCATACGTAGGTTTACGCACTAACCAAACGTTTAAAGATCATACTCACCAAGCAGCTAAGTATTTAATACTTAGCTGCTTTTTTGTGCGCCGAATAAAATATAAATGCCGTTTTATCACCAAAAGGGTGCAATTTCAATTATGTTAATTAATAAGCTATTGATTTTAAATAATATATTTAAGTGGTTTTAAACTTGCTTAGTTAACGCTAGAGCAACTGAGTGAGTAAACAATTATGGCGCGAATGAGTTATATAAGTAGCGTTGAGCGCTACCATGAGTATGAGCAAGTAATACACAGCTTGCTTGACTCTATTTTAATGAGTATTGAAGATGGGCTTAACAAAAATCGAGATACGCGTTTTTTAGTAAAGCAATACCCCTTTTTAGAGCTGCAATATTGTTTAAACGAATCTGGGCTTCAGCAAGGCAATAATGTGTGCTTTAAGCGTGCCTATAAAAAATTAGCCGAGCAAGGTAATCAGCAAGATTTAAGTGAGCGCCCTTACTTTTTACAATCTAAACAAACCGACTCGGTGTTCTTTACCGATCCGTATATTTCTATCGCAACTAATCATTTATGTATTTCGGCTATTAAAGAGCTGAAAAAGCCAATTAACCAGCAGCATTTTTTAGTGCTAGACGTATGCTTAACCCAGTTAATTGAGTTTGTAATGGGAGACAGCGCGCGTGCTGGTATTTCGCCTTATTTTAAAGCGGGTTATGGGGTGATTGTGGCGTGTTTATTTACTTTGGTACTCTTTTTACTGAGCATCGTATTTAACGATATATATGCATTATTAACCCACTTTGACTCAGCCTCTGATCCCCTCGAGCCCTTTAGCATTATTATATATATTACTTTAGCGTTGGCCGTGTTTGATTTAGGAAAAACCATTCTCGAAGAAGAGATTTTAATGCATAAGGATATATTTAGGCACTCATCTACACGGCGCACAATTACTCGCTTTATATCTACCGTGCTAATTGCAATATCTATTGAGGCGCTATTAACCATGTTTAAAGCGGCGCTCGGGCAAGCTGAATACTTATTACCGGCCATTGCGATGATGCTTGCGGTGGTAGGGCTTTTAATCGCATTGGCTATTTATGTGTATTTAGGTGCTAAAGCCGAAACCTTACTAATGCGGGCGCGCTCAAAATTAAAATCCTCCAAGTAGGAGGATTTTAATACGATGGGTATAATTGCTATTTAGCTTTAAACATTGCTTACTAATGCGGCTTATCTTGCTCGCGCTTTGTTTTAAAGTCTGAGTCACTCGTCCATGTAGGCCAATCGCCATTGTTGGCAAGTTTTGTGGCTATATCAACAATAAGCTCTATGTCTTGTTTCACACCACCTAATGACCATTGCGGCGAGTAATCGTCGGCTTCTTTATGGTATTTTTGCGCAATGTAATCAGGGTCGGTATCGCCAAGGCTCATAAACAATAAACTAGGCACACCTTGCTTAGCTAAAGAAAAATGATCCGATCTAAAAAACAAACCGTTTTGCGGGCGAGGGTCCATTTTAACAACACGACCTTGTGCTTTTGCGGCTTTTGCTAGGTAGCTCTCTAGGGTGGATAAATCTTTACCGTATTGCAAAATGTAATCAGTGCCATCTAACACGTTCATTCCGTCAATATTTAATAGAGCAACCATTTGTTTAGTGGGCACAACACCACCGGTTGCAAACTCTTGTGAGCCAATGAGGCCAGTCTCTTCAGCGGTAAAATTAGCAAATAAAATAGAGCGCTTAAACGGTGTTTGCTGGTGGATTTGATTCATAATGCGGGCAATTTCAAGTGTTGCCGCTGTGCCAGAAGCATTATCTACTGCGCCGTTATAAATTTTAGGGCCACTGTCGGTTTGTTTGGTACCAAAATGATCCCAATGCGCACCTATTACCACGTACTCATTAGGGGCGTCGCTTCCCGTAATTTGCGCAACCACGTTATGTGATTTGGCATGCGATACTTCATTTTTAAATGAAAGGTTGGCTGTTAAATTAAGCGCTGTGGCTTTAAAGTCATCACTTAAAGCCCTTTGTTTTAAATTTTCATAGTTAAGCTGTGCGGCATTAAAAATTTGCTCTGTAGTATTAAGTGTTAGCCAACCCATAACAGGGAGCTTAGAGGCGTTTAGGTTATTGTCCATTAGGGTGTATTTAGTCCCTGTGTTTGAACTTTCAACCACACCCCAAGGGTAAGCAGCAGGGGCCGTTTCGTGCACAATAAATACCGCTTTGGCACCTTGGCGTGCGGCTTCTTCGTATTTGTAAGTCCAGCGGCCGTAGTAGGTCATAGCATTACCTGTAAATAAAGCATCGTTTTGTGTAGCAAAGCCTGGGTCGTTTACCAATACAATAACGGTTTTACCTTCAACATTAATGTTTTCGTAATCGTTCCAGTTGTATTCGGGGGCATTAATACCGTAGCCCACAAATACAATGTCAGAGTTTCGCACATCAATTAGTGGCTGTAATTGCTCTGTACGGGCGGTAAAATCGTTACCTGCTTTAAACTTTAAGTCGCCTACCTGTAATTGCATGTTTTGATTAGCCGTGACCATGGCCATTTTTACTGGCTGTAAATACTTGCCATTATACGCCCCAGCTAAACCCATAGCTTCGTATTGCTCGCTCAAGTAACCCACGGTTTTTACTTCACCATGGGTAAGTGGGCCGCGCCCTTGAAAGTCATCAGAGGCAAGCGTTTTTATATGCTGTTTAACGTTATTTAGGCTAACGTCTGGGGTATTTTCTAAAGAAGAATGCTCGCTTGCAGGTTCAGAGCAACCAAAGAGAGCGACTAGCAAGCTTAAGCTAGCGCTTTTTAAAAGAGATGATGCCATAGTTTTCTGAATAGTTTTTAAAATTGGCTTTTAATATAAAGGATGCATTAATTTGAGTCGAATATTTATCACTTTGCCTGTTCTATTTTTGAAAAATTGAAAATATTTGGTATGGGGTGTATAAATAATCGACAACAATAAATGGAGCACACACAATGAACCAATCTAAAAAAAGCGGATACCTGTTTATAGGCAGCGGTGTAGCATTTTTTGCAGCAGCTTTGCTCGCACAGCAAGCGATGTTTTTTGCTTTAGCTGCATCCTTTGTAGTGTTAGGTACAATTAGTATAAAAAAAGCGGCACCCTAGGCGATTAATGTTTTAAAGCGTCGCGCTAATATTAATCTGTCCTATAGCGTACCTTAAAACGTAAAAAACCAGCAAATAGCTGGTTTTAATCATATATAGCAAGTAGCTAATTATTCATCTGCGTATTTTACGCGAATTTTGCTTTTATCAACGCTTGTTTGATTAAGAGCTTTAATAGCGCCTCTACTTTCTATGTCATTTGGCATTTCTACAAAGGCAAAGCCTTTTGATAAACCAGTCTCTTTATCAAGCACCAAGTTACAGGTAGTTACTTTACCGTGTGCTGCAAACAACGTGCGAAGGTCTTGCTCTGTGGTAGCGCGAGACAAATTACGAACTAATAATTTCATATATAACCTAAATAAGGGGTTCGCTGTGGATTATCTCAAGTAACTTGCCTTTAACCTAATTTTATTTAGCCTTTTATTTAATTTGGGAGAAAAGAGCAAATATTTACAATGCATAAAAAATATACTAAATTAAAAATAAGTTTAAATTAAGAGGGACGATTATGATAAAAGTACTAGTTTGTATTTCTGCTTTATTGTTAACAGCTTGTAATTCCACCACAAGTTCAAATAATGATACTATTGTTTTGCTAAACGCTGATAAAACAAATGCTATTAGTTATCATAAAACATATAAAGAGTGTCAATCTGCAAAAATTTTGCAAGACATTAGAAGTAAAGCTGAATGGGCTCGCAACTCTGTTGCAAATAGGTCATCACATGTTAGTGGTTTTAAATTAGCTACTTGTGAAGGTTAACTTATAAAAGCCGGTAGATAATCGGCTTTTTCATTTTGTACCTTCCTTGTCCAATAAAGCCACCCTTCCAAGTATACTGCTAAAATCAAGTTATCTCCTTATTAAGTTAAAACCGATTTCGTTATTCCGGTAATAAAGATCTAGTTATTAAAACAAATAATTGGTAAGTTATATTTTACTTTATTTACTTACCATTAACTTGGGTTGGTTGTTTATGTCGAAATTTGGCTTGCGTGTTTTAACTATTTCTTCTGTTTGTTCTTTGGGTATTTTAGCTGTAGGGTGCGGTAGCTCAGGATCAAAAAGTGAGCCTGTGAATGCATCGGTAGTCGCACAAAGCGCTGCAGTAATTAGTGGTGAAATGGCTGTAAGTATTGAAAACACTCGTGATATTGCAATAACAGGAGCGTTATCTATAACCGATGCACAAGCCAGCGAAGCAGTATTTAAAGCACAAAGTAATACCACGACAGTTTATGGTTTATTTAACTTAGCTGAGGATGGGAATTGGTCATATATGCTTAATAGCGACCATGCCGCTGTGATTGCACTAAACGAAAATGAAACCTTACTTGATGAAATAACCGTCGCATCGGCAGATGGCACCGAAGCGAAAGTGTCTATCACCATTATAGGCACTGCACGGGGTGATGATTTTACAGTAACGCAAGAAACAACCCTCAATGCCGATGGCGAAAATACAGGGTTAACTGCTTATACACTAATAGAAAATGTGTTTGGAGAAGGGTCAATAGAATCACCTGATATGTACAGCGGAAATCATCAAGATGTTGTGCATATTATTGAAGATACTGACTCAATAGTAGGTAACCACTTTGTATTTTTAGCGCATCGCGATGAAGACCAAGATAAAGACAAAGGCGCAACCGACCGCCAGCGCAACGAAATTAAATCATATGACAAATCACCCGCAGAAACACTAGCGTTTAAAGACGAAACAGTACAGTACTATTGGAAGTTTAAAGTCTCTAGCGAACTTGAGCTAAGTAGTAAATTCAGTCATTTTTTTCAAATAAAAGCTCGCAATGACAGCAACGATAATACCAATGGCAACGACGACCAGCCTATTATTACGCTCTCTGGGGCACAAAAAAACAGTACAGGTGATCAGTTGCAAGTACGTTATAGCGCAGGCTTTGACGAAAACGGTAACAGCACGGGGCTTGATAAAAACTTGATCGAAACTGACTGGTCACTTATTACTGATGAATGGGTAGCAGTATTCGTACAAGCCACTTTTAGTGAAGCGGGGCAATTTGAAATGACCCTAAGGCGCTTAAGTGACAACGAAGAGCTATTTAGCATTAGCGAGCAAAACATAGATATGTGGCGTGGCTTTAGCGATGATGACTTTGCCCGTCCTAAATGGGGTATCTATCGTTCAATAGTCGAAACCGATAGCCTTCGCGCTGATGAAGAACAAGTACGGTTTGCTGATTTTGTGATTAAAAAAGGCGTTTTAGCGCAGTGATTTATAATTCAGTATGAAAAAAAGCCCTTAGCAATTTAATTGCTAAGGGCTTTTTTAATGCGTTTTAAAAAGCAATTATTTTACTTCTTTACCTGCAGCTTGTTGGTCAGCGTGATAGCTGGAACGAACAAATGGGCCAGAGGCTGCATGCGTAAAGCCAATTTCATCAGCGTATTCTTTTAATGCGTCAAATTCCGCTGGTGGCACGTAGCGTTTAACTGGCAAGTGATGCTTAGAAGGTTGTAAGTATTGGCCAACGGTAAGCATATCTACGTTATGCGCACGTAAGTCGCGCAGTACTTCTTCAATTTCGCTAATTTCTTCACCTAAACCAACCATTAAGCCAGATTTGGTTTTAACTTCTGGATGCGCTTCTTTAAAGCGACGAAGTAACTCTAATGACCATTTATAATCGGCACCTGGGCGCGCAAGTTTGTATAAACGCGGCGCTGTTTCTAGGTTGTGGTTAAACACATCAGGTGGTGTCTCAATTAAAATCTCCAGTGCACGGTCCATACGGCCACGGAAATCAGGTACTAAAATTTCAATGGTAATGGTTGGGTTGTGCTTACGAATTTCGCGAATACAATCGGCAAAGTGCTGTGCGCCGCCATCACGTAAATCATCACGGTCAACCGAGGTAATAACCACGTAGCTAAGCTTCATGTCTTTAATTGTTAGTGCAAGCTTTTCAGGCTCTGCTGCATCAGGTTTTAATGGACGACCATGGGCAACATCACAAAATGGGCAACGACGAGTACAAATAGCCCCTAAAATCATAAAGGTAGCAGTACCGTGGTTAAAACACTCAGAAAGGTTAGGGCACGAGGCCTCTTCACATACAGAGTGCAAGCCGTGCTTACGCATTGCTTGTTTAATACCATCAATACGCTCTGTTGATTTTGGTAAGCGGATTTTAAGCCACTCTGGCTTGCGCAACATTTCAGTTTTTTCTGTTGGTAAAACTTTAACGGGGATCAACGCCATTTTTTCTGCGTCGCGTAGTTTTACACCTGGTTCCATTTTGACTGGTTTATTCATTCGTTTTCAAACCCTTCAGTATGCTTAACCTGTGTTGCATTAAGCTTCTTTATCATGTGTTTTACTAGCCCTTCACCTGCTTGTGCTAAGTTTTGAGGACCGTTTAATTCTTTCGTTTGCACCATGTTCATGCCGGCATAACCGCATGGGTTGATGCGTAAAAACGGGCTTAAGTCCATGTTAACATTTAATGCTAATCCATGAAACGAGCAACCACGACGAACACGTAATCCTAACGATGCAATTTTACTGTCGTTTACGTACACACCGGGTGCATCGGCTTTTGCATAGGCTTTAATATTATACTCGCTAAGGGTATCAATAATGCACTCTTCAAGCCACGTAACAAGCTCACGCACGCCAATTTTTAAGCGGCGCAAATTAAATAATACGTACATCATTTGTTGGCCAGGGCCGTGGTAAGTAACTTGCCCGCCACGGTCTACCTTAATGACTTCTATATCACCGGGGGCAAGTAAATGCTCATCTTTACCTGCTTGGCCTTGTGTAAATACACTCTCGTGCTCTACAAGCCAAATTTCATCTGGCGAGCTGTCATCACGGGTGTCGGTATAGGCTTGCATTTTTTGCCAAATTGGCATGTAACGCTGGCGGCCTAGTTGGCGTACGATTAACGTATTTTCGTTCACGATAAGTCTCAACTATGGCTTAAAGCATGTGGCGTACGTCATCAATGCTGCTGATCACGTTGTAAATTTCTTCTATATGCTTACCGCTGGTAACCGTAGCCACTAAGGTAACAGATTCATAATTGCCTTTACTGCTTGGCTTTACTTTTGGTGCGTAGTCACCAGGGGCAATAGGTTGTAATTTTGCTAAAATTTGCTCCGTTAAGTTTACGTTTGCTAAACCCATAACTTTAAACGTGAACGGACATGGGTACTCAAGGTACTCATCAAATTTAGTATTTTTAACAGGTTGAACCACGACGGTGACTCCTCATACAAAAGTGTGGACTCTATGCAAAGCACGAAGCTTAATACAGATAGGCAATTAGCAGTGTTGCATATATGGGGCGCATTCTAGCATTTTTCAAGCAAAAAAAAACGCCTCATAACAGAGGCGCTTTGTTTAACAACCCAACGATTGTCGGGTTATTTTTACGTTTACATAATTTGTAAACGTAAGTAGTCGTAAATTTTGCTAAAGAAGCTGCCTTCTTCCACTTCTTCAAGTGTAACCAGTGGGTATTGTGCAATGTCTTCACCCTCTAGTTGTAAGAATAAGGTACCTACTTTAGTGCCTTTAGCTAGTGGTGCTTCAAGCGTATTATCTAGCTCAAAGTTAGCTTTAAGGTTTTTATGTTGACCACGTGGGATAGTAATTGGTGTATCTTCTAAAATACCTAACGATACATTTTCTTTATTACCCATCCAAATACGTTGTTCTGCAAAGCTGTCGCCGGCTTTGTAAGGTGTAATTGTTTCAAAAAAGCGAAATCCGTAGTTAAGTAACTTTTTGCTTTCTACTTTACGTGCGCGTTCGCTTGATGTGCCCATAACTACCGCAATTAAGCGCATGTCGTTTTTAGTCGCAGACGTTACTAAGCTGTATCCAGCTTCGGATGTATGACCCGTTTTAATGCCATCAACATCTAGGCTTTCATCCCATAACAAAGAGTTGCGGTTATATTGCTTAATGCCGTTATACGTAAACGATTTTTGCTTATAAAGTGCGTATTCATCAGGTACATCACGTATAAGTGCAGCGCCGAGCGTTGCCATATCACGTGGGGTAGTGTAATGCTCATCTGTATCTAGGCCGTGGCTATTAATAAAGTGGCTGTTGCTCATGCCTAATTTAGCAGCATGGGCATTCATTAAATCAGCAAATGCGCTTTCGCTTCCTGCAATGTGCTCGGCCATGGCTACACACGCATCATTACCTGATTGAATAATAATACCGTGGTTAAGCTCATCAACACTTATTTGCTTGCCGACTTCAATAAACATTTTTGACGATTCAGGAAAGTTTTTAGCCCAGGCTTTTTCGCTCACTGTAACCATATCGGTTGGCGCAATGTTACCGGCGTTAATTTCAGTACCAATTACATAACTGGTCATCATTTTAGTTAAGCTTGCTGGGGCTAGCTTTGTATCAGCTTCGCCTTCAGCAATAACTTTACCGGTTGTAAAGTCTACTAAAAAATAACCTTTTGCATTAATTTGAGGTGGTGCCGGAATAATTTGGGCGCTGGCTGAAAATACGGCGGCTGTGCAAACTAAGCCGCATACACCTTTGAGGATTTTATGTTTAATTGATTTCATCATACTCATTAATGGTTAAAGTTAAAAATTCGCGTTATGTCCATCTTATACCCAAACTAGCCCAAGATGCGAGCATCGTTGGTATTAAAAATTACTTAGGCAAGGCATTGATTGTCAATAATAGTCACTCCATTGTTTAAATCAATAACCTAATCTTAAACGTTTTTAAACCAACACTAAGCACGTTTTACTAGCACCTACTCTCTGTAATGTTTTTTTAAAAGGGCCAACCATTTAAAAAGTAACACCTAGATTTAAGCCCCTGCGCAACGCTTAATTTGCACCTTGGGATGGTTTAGTTATTAGTCTTACTGAGTGTAAAGCAAGAACGCGTTTTGAAATTGGTTTTGTTTTAATTTTTTTAATACGTCTTGTGCATGCTGGGCATCTTTAATCGGGCCCAAATGCAAACGATATATGTTGTCTGCTTTTACTATATTAGTAGGCACTTGATATTGCAGGCGTAATGTAGAAGCTAATGCTTCTATATTGCTAAGCGTACTACCCGCAGCTACCTGTATATATGTTTTACGTGCAGGATTGCTGTCGAGCGTAATCGCCTCTAGCTTAACCTTGGCTGTACCGTGAGTGTGATAGCCTAATTTATAAGCAGCAGCGTACGAAAGATCTATTATTCTGTCATCATGAAACGGGCCACGGTCGTTTACACGTACAATCACCGATTTATTGTTGGCAATATTAGTAACGCGTACAAAGCTTGGCAGGGGTAAGGTTTTATGCGCAGCGCTCATGGCAAACATATCGTAAATTTCACCGTTTGAGGTGTGGTAACCATGAAACTTACGGCCGTACCACGAAGCGATCCCTTCTTCTGTATACCCTTTTTCATCAAGCATTGGCGTATAACGCTTGCCTAATACCTCGTAGGGGCGACTTGCACTGGCACTTTTTTTAACATCCACCACAACGGCATCTTGCATTTCAAGTGCGGTTGGCGCGCGAAGTGGTGCGGCATCGTGCTCCATATGATAACGACTATTAGAGCCGCTACTACATGCGCTTAATATAAATATTAAGGCTGAAATAAATAACAGCTGAGTAGGCTTATTCATTATTTTAAAAGCATCCTTTTATCTGTCGCAATTGACATAATAATGCCAAATCCGGCCATTAACGTCACCATAGAGGTGCCGCCATAACTAATAAGGGGTAAAGGTACACCTACAACAGGCAACAACCCCGATACCATGCCTATATTTACAAAAATATATACAAAAAAGGTGAGGGTTAGGGCGCCGGCCAATAATTTGCCAAACGCATCTTGCGCGTTTACCGCAATGTATAAACCTCGACCAATAATAAATAAGTACAGGCTCAATAAAACACACACACCAAATAAGCCAAACTCTTCACTTAATACCGAAAAAATAAAGTCGGTATGGCGCTCTGGTAAAAATTCGAGTTGTGATTGCGTGCCTTGAAGCCAACCTTTACCTTCTATGCCGCCAGAGCCGATAGCTATTTTAGATTGAATAATATGATACCCCGAGCCAAGCGGATCGCTCTCTGGATCTAAAAACGTTAATACCCGCTGCTTTTGGTAGTCGTGCATACCGTAGTGCCAAAATGGCCATGCAGCCAGTGCGACAACCGAGCTTAAAAAGCCAATTAAACGCCAGCTTAAACCGGATAAAAACAACACAAATATTCCTGAGCTGGCAATTAAAATTGAGGTGCCTAAGTCGGGCTGTTCTTTGATTAATAAGGTAGGCATCATCACTATGACAAAGCCAATAATTAGGTGTAACGGGCGAGGGGGGAGTTGATTTCGGCCAATATACCAAGCCACCATCATAGGGACAGCCAGTTTCATGAGCTCTGAGGGCTGAAAACGAGTAATGCCTAAATTTAACCAACGCTGAGCACCTTTTGAGCTCACGCCAAATAGCAATACGCCGACCAACATGAGTAACCCAACACAATAAAGGGGGATCACTAAGCGTTTAAGTGTCGCGGGAGAGAACTGAGCAAGCACTATCATGCCTATAATAGCGCCACCCATACGGGTAATATGGCGGATCATCATGGCTGAATCTTGGCCGCTTGCGCTATATACGATAGTAATACTGCCAGCCATCATGAGTAATAAAGCAATCAGTAACGGTAAGTCTAGATGCATGCGCATCCATATAGAGCGCTTGTTATGAAGTACGGTCATTGCGCGGTATTCCTAGCAAGTTCTATTGGGTTAGCTGCAAAATAATAATCCATTAGCTCACGTGCAATTGGGGCACCCACCGAGCTGCCGCCACCGGTGTTTTCAACTACAATCGAAACCACAATTTTAGGGTCGTCATACGGAGCAAAACCAATATAAATCGCGTTATCGCGTTGGCGTTCTTTTAATGACTTGGCATCGTAACGCTCACCTTGGGCAATACTCACTACTTGCGCGGTACCAGTTTTACCCGCCGGATCATAATTAGCGCCTTTAAATGCACGGTGCGCAGTACCTGTTACTTTTTTCACGGTATTGTGCATCGCATCGAGCGCAATACGCCAGTTATCAGGGTTATTAAGTACCACTGGCGGCTTTTCTTCGTTATTAATTTGCGTCACTTGGTCTTCTTTTTTAGCCACTTGCGCTAAATGCGGCGGGTGGTTTATGCCTTTATTAACCAATATATTAGTCGCGTTAGCTATTTGAATGGGGGTGGCTGTCCAGTAGCCTTGCCCAATCCCTACGGAAATCGTGTCGCCACGCCACCACGACTCTTTAAAGCGGCCTTCTTTCCACTCTTTTGAGGGCAATATGGCCGTGGTTTCTTCGTGTATGTCTATTCCGGATAAGTCACCAAAGCCAAAGCGGGCCATAAAATTACTAATTTTTGTAATGCCTAAGCGGTATGCTGCATCGTAAAAGTAAGTGTCGCACGACTCTTCAATCGCTTTGTAAACATCTACGTGGCCATGGCCCCATCGTTTCCAATCGCGCCATTTATGTTCAACATTGGGTATTTGAAAAAAACCAGGGTCCCACACTGAAGTACTTTCACTGACAATGTTTTCTTCAAGTGCCAGTATGGCCATATGGGGTTTTACTGTGGAAGCCGGTGCATAGCGCCCTTGAGTGGCACGGTTAATAAGGGGGCGGTCGGGGTTTAGCAGTGCTTTATAATCTTTACTGCTAATACCGTGCACAAATAAATTAGGGTCGTAACTTGGGTTTGAATAAAGTGCCAATACGCCGCCATCTTTGGCATCCATTACTACAACCGCGCCGCGCATATCTTTAAGCGCATGTTGGGCTATTTGTTGTAAACCGATATCTAAGGTAAGTACTAAATCGCTGCCAGGCTGCGGGGGGGTCATACTTAATGTACGAATAACCCGACCGCGATTATTTACTTCAACGCGTTGAGAGCCTACTTGGCCATGCAAAAGCTGCTCATAATACTTTTCTATACCAAGCTTTCCAATATCATGTGTAGCACGGTAATTTGTGGCTTGGTCTTCTTGTTCTAGTTTATTAAGTTCTTTGCGGTTTAATTTTGCCACGTAGCCTAGTGCATGGGTGAGTGTATCGCCATACGGGTAAAAGCGAGCAAGGCGGGCTTCAATACTAAAACCTGGAAATTTATGCTGGTTAACCGCAAACTTGGCCACTTCAGTTTCATCTAAGCGGGCTTTTAGTACTTGCGACTTAAAGCGGCGTGTATGCTTTATATCATCGATAAAGTCTTTTTTTTGCTGCTCGGTAATCGTAATTATTTTGCTAACTTGCTCGAGTGACTCAGCTAAATCGTCGACCTCTTCAGGAATAACCTCGAGGTTATAAACGGGTTTGTTTTCAGCAAGCAGTACACCGTTGCGGTCGTATATAAGGCCACGGTTCGGCGCAATAGGAATGACTTTAATACGGTTATCGTTAGAGCGGGTTTGATAGTCGGTGTGTTCTTTTACCTGAATGGTATAGAGGTTAGAGAGCAAAATTGCCACTAAGCCTAAAACAAAAATAAAACCCACAAATGCGCGCCGTGCAAATAGGTTTGCCTCAGCGGAATGGTCGCGTATTGTGGGTCTTTGCTTAATCATAACAAGGCGTTACTCGCGATGATAAGGATGGTTGTTATTTAAGCTCCAGCCTCGGTATAGGCTTTCGGCAACAATAATACGCACTAAAGGGTGCGGCAACGTTAGGTTAGATAACGACCATTTTTGCTCAGAGGCGGCAATGCACTCAGGGGCTAACCCTTCAGGGCCACCAATAAGCAAACTAACGTCGCGGCCATCGAGCTGCCATTTTTCCATATTTTTAGCAAGCTGGTGGGTATCAAGTGGTTTACCTGTTACTTCTAGAGTAACAATACGATTACCTTTTGGAATAGCGGCTAAGGTTTTTTCACCTTCGGTATGTAAAATGCGTTTAATATCGGCATTTTTACCGCGTTTACCGGCCGGAATTTCTATTAACTCAAGCGCCATATCTTTAGGAAAACGGCGTTGGTACTCTGCAAATCCGGTTTCCACCCACGCTGGCATTTTTGTGCCAACGGCAATCATTTGTATTTTCACGTAATACTTCCAAGCTCAATTAAAAAAGAGTGGCGCTTAGCCCCACAGTTTTTCTAGATCGTAATAGCTACGTGCGTGATCTTGCATCACGTGTACAACTACATCACCTAAATCTACCAGTACCCATTCGCCTTCGTCTTGACCTTCGTAACCTAAAGGTTCTTCGCCAGCATGGCGAGCTTCTTTTGCTACGTTATCAGCAATTGATTGCACATGACGCTTAGAAGTACCCGAACACACAACCATGTAATCGGTAATGTCTGAGCTGTCACGTACGTCAAGTTGTACCACGTCGCGTGCTTTCATATCGTCAATTTTGTCTAGTGCAAAGGCAAGTAGTTGTTTCGAATCCAAGGTATTGTCTCAATTTTAAATTTAATAGCGTGCATTTTAACATGCTAGGGGGTTTTAATCATCACTTTGATAAAGCTGGTGTTGCTTAATGTAGTGACTGACAGGTTCGGGTAATAGTTCATTATTTTTATTGGATTTTTTTAATTGCTCTCGAATAGTGCTTGAGGCGGCATCAAGGGTTTCACCCGGTAAAAAATAAAGCTTACCAAAGTTGTGTGTGGCAAGTTGCTGTGGCGCTTCAGTGTGGGCATTGCTGATATAGCTTTTAAGCGCTTTATTTGGGTTACACGTTTGCCCCGGGCGTTGGTATACAACAATATGGCAAAGCTGTGTAATGGCCTGCCATTCGTACCATTTGTCGAGGTTATTAAACGAGTCCATGCCCATTAAAAAAAGAATGGGCGTATCTGGGTGCTCTGCTCTTAGTTCTTGTAAACTCAACAATGAATACGAGGGCCCACTACGATTAAGCTCTCTTAAATCAAGTGCAAAATGAGGGTAAGGGGCTATAGCGGCATTGAGCATGTTAATACGGTGCGCTGTAGTTATACCCGGCGCAGCTTTGTGCGCGGGTAGAGCACAGGGCATAAAATATAATGTAGATAAGTTAAATGTATTTACACACTGCGAGGCCATATTGAGGTGGCCTAAATGCACAGGGTCGAAGGTGCCGCCAAAAATTGCAATCATGTTAAAAATCTTTAGTTAAGTGCGTGGCAAGGCATTGGAATATCAAGCGGCTGGCAAAACTTAATACAAATATGGGCAAGCGCTTGGTAAGGCGCAATTAAGTTACCTTGTTTGTAGCTTGAATCAAACAGTGCAAGCTCACTGCTTATTTGCTCAAGGGTATTAATATTTAAGCGGTTAATCGCATTTTTCACTGGGCCTTGCTGGTTTTTCCAAATACCATTTTTTTTAAATAACTGTGCGATAGGCTCGCCATTTAAAAGCCCTTGCTGAATAGTAAGCAAACTGGTGAGCTCTTTATTTATAGCCCACAAAATACTCACCACTTCGGTGTTGTCGCTGGCCAGTTTATTAAGTACTTTAATTGCTTGCTTGGCGTGACCATTTAATAGGGCATCGCTTAAGTCAAAAATATCAAACTTGGCTTGATTTAATAGCCCTTGCATCACTAGTTGCTGGGTTATTAAGGCATTACCATGCAGTAGCGAGAGCTTTTCGAGCTCCTGAAAGCACGCTAACAAATTGCCTTCGGTGGCGTTAATTAAGCTCAGTTTTGCTTCGTTTTGCATATTCAGAGAAAGGCGCGCTACTTGGTCATCTAACCAGCGTTTTAAATGGTTTCCTGCAAGCGGGTAGCACGGTACAAATACACCGTGTTTATCGAGCGCTTTAAACCAGGCGCCACGTTGTACGTCTTGGCTGGCTTTAGCCCCTTTTACAATTAAAATGGTGTCGGGATTGATTAAATCGACTATTTTTTTAAAGGCATTACTACCTGGGGTGCCAGGTTTTTGTTGGTTTAAATCAAGCTCAATAATAGTGCGCGCACTAAACAAAGACATGCTTTGATATTGAGCTATAATTTCTTGCCAATCAAACCCTTGCATTAGGGTAAATTTTATTACCTCATCAAAGCCTTGGGCTTTTGCCGTGTCGCGTATTTGCTGCACACATTGCGCTTCTTGAAACGGTTCTTCACCAAACACTAAATAAAAAGGTTTTAAACCTTTATTTAATTCACTCGGTAACTGATTAGCATAACAGCGCATTATAGTTGCGACAGCTCTCTAACAATACGACGACTGGCTTGCTGACGAATTTCGCTAATAAGCAGCTCAAGCTCTTTTGCTTTTGCAAGCGCATGATCGGGGTCGTCTTGGTAGTTACGATAAAGCTCAAAGCGTTTTTCAATGGCTTTCTCGCCCGGGCGTTTAACAACATAGCTAACCCCGTAGGCAAGCTCGTATTCAGCCACCTGACCATTTTGAAACAACGATAAGGTTTGGCGCTCAATGCTTTCTTTGCGTAAGTACAGCTGGGCAACATTTTTAGCCGAAGGCGTCAGTTCTACGTTACTGGCTTTAAGCTCTTTTTCAAGGTTTAAAAATAACGATGATTTTTCATCATCACCTTTAAGTGTAAGCGTTTTAAGGTTATCAGGCAGGCTAGAGGCTTTCTTTAAATGAAAGCCACAGCTAGATAACACAAAACACATTAGCACTAAGGCTAATGTGTTTTTAAGGGTGTTAAAGCTAACCATTTAGTTAGCTACCACATTAAGTAGTTTACCCGGTACGTAAATAATTTTACGAATGGTTGCACCATCAGTAAATTTAGTTACGTTAGACTCAGCAAACGCAAGTGCCTCTACCTGCTCTTGTGTGGCATCGGCGGCTACAGTTAGCTTAGCGCGTAGTTTGCCATTTACTTGTACGATGATTAATTTTTCATCTTCAACAAGGGCAGACTCATCAACTTTAGGCCATGCTGCATCTAAAATGTCGCCCTCTTTACCAAGATCTTGCCATAACTGGTGTGATAAATGCGGTGTAATTGGCGCAAGCATAATAAGTAGGGCTTCTAAAGCTTCGTTAGCAATGGCAACATCTTGCGTATCGTTTAACGGCGCTTTTAATAACTTATTTGAGAGCTCCATAATGGCAGCAATTGCAGTGTTAAACGTTTGACGACGCTCAATATCATCGCTCACTTTTGCAATGGCTTTATGTAGCTCACGACGCAGTACTTTTTGTGGGTTACTAAGCGCTGATTTATCAAGTGCTTGGTAGCCAACTGTTTTCACATCTACTGCGTATTTCCAAATACGTTTTAAGAAGCGGTGCGCGCCTTCTACGCCTGAGTCTGACCATTCAAGCGTTTGCTCTGGTGGTGCGGTAAACATCATAAATAAACGCACAGTATCTGCACCGTATTGGGCAATTACTTCTTGTGGGTCTATACCGTTGTTTTTAGACTTAGACATTTTGCTCATGCCCGATGAGAACACAGGTTCACCATCTTCTTTGTGCCATGCTTTCGTTACGCGGCCTTTTTCGTCAGTTTCGGTATTTACATCGCTTGGCGAAATCCATACGTCACCGCCTTTTTCATCTTTACGGTAGAACGTTTCGGCAAGTACCATGCCCTGACAAAGTAAGCGATCGAATGGCTCGTCTGAATTTACTAAACCAAAGTCACGTAATAACTTATGGAAAAAACGCGAGTACAATAAATGTAAAATAGCGTGCTCAATACCACCTATGTATTGGTTTACTGGTAGCCAGTAGTTAGCTGCTGCTGGGTCTAGCATGCCTTCGTCATGACGCGGGCTACAGTAACGTGCGTAGTACCAAGACGACTCCATAAAGGTATCAAAGGTATCTGTTTCGTGTGTTGCTGGTACGCCATTTACCGTTGCTTTTGCCCATTCTGGGTCTGCTTTGATTGGCGAAGTAACGCCATTCATAACTACATCTTCTGGTAAACGTACTGGCAGCATTTCTTCGGTGGCGGCTAATTCGTTACCGTTTTCGTCGCTCAGCATTGGGATTGGTGAGCCCCAGTAACGCTGGCGGCTAACACCCCAGTCGCGTAAGCGGAAGTTAACTTTGCGCTTACCTACACCCAGTGCTTCTAGTTTGTCGGCAATAGCGTTAAATGCGCCTTCAAAATCAAGGCCATCAAATTCGCCAGAATTAACTAACACACCTTTTTCAGTGAATGCTTCTTCTTTTAGATTTACTTCAAGCTCTGAGCCTTCAACCGGTGCAATTACTTGTTTTATGTCTAGGCCGTATGCTGTGGCAAATTCATAGTCGCGTTGGTCGTGTGCAGGTACTGCCATAACCGCGCCTGAGCCGTAATGCATTAATACAAAGTTAGCAACCCAAATTGGTACTTGCTCGCCCGTTAATGGGTGAGTCGCGTAAAAGCCGGTTGCAATGCCTTTTTTCTCCATTGTGGCCATGTCTGCTTCGGCAACTTTGGTGTTTTTGCATTCTTCAACAAACATTGCAATTGCATCGCTGTTTTTAGCGGCTTCTTGTGCAATAGGGTGGCCACCGGCAACGGCTAGGTAAGTTACACCCATAAAGGTATCTGGGCGGGTAGTGTATACGCTAAACTTTTCGTTGTTGTCGGTACGTGTAAACTCAATGTCTAACCCTTCAGAGCGACCAATCCAGTTGCGCTGCATGGTTTTAACTTGCTCAGGCCAGTCTTCTAGCTTGTCTAAATCGTCTAAAAGCTCTTGTGCGTAGTCGGTAATTTTAATAAACCACTGTGGAATTTCTTTTTGCTCAACCACTGCACCAGAGCGCCAACCACGGCCATCTATTACTTGTTCGTTAGCAAGTACAGTTTGATCAACCGGATCCCAGTTAACCGTCGACATTTTTTTATACACTAGGCCTTTTTCGTAAAGCTTAGTGAAAAACCATTGTTCCCACTTGTAATACTCTGGGTGACAGGTTGCAATTTCACGATCCCAGTCGTAACCAAAGCCTAGTTGCTTAAGTTGTTTACGCATGTAATTAATGTTTTCGTATGTCCACTTAGCTGGCGCTGTTTTGTTTTTGATAGCGGCGTTTTCTGCAGGTAAACCAAACGCATCCCAACCCATTGGTTGCATTACGTTTTTGCCTTGCAGGCGCTGGAAACGAGAAACAACATCACCAATGGTGTAATTACGCACATGACCCATATGCAGTCGGCCACTTGGGTATGGGAACATAGAAAGACAGTAATACTTTTCTTTGCTCTCATCTTCGGTGACTTTAAATACCTGGTTTTCTTCCCAGTAACTTTGGACTTTTGACTCTATGTCTTGCGGGTTATATTGCTCTTGCATCTATGATTCCAGACTTCTTGCAAACTAATAAAAAATTGCCGATAGGATACCCCAAATAAAAGCCTAATCACAGCGTATAAGCACGGTTTTGTTAAAATCTCACTTTCAGTGCAGGTTAACCTATACTTATCTATGTTAAAGGCCAACACGCCCTTGATTTTGATGGAGTATAAAATGGCAGATTATAAAACATGGCTTAACGAGCTCACCACGTGGTTAAAAGATGTAAAAGATCACGAAGTAAAAGATGCAATGACCCGATTTGTTGAATCTGAGCAAGCACTTAAAAACCTAGGAAAAGAAAAATACGGACTCTATAAAAGTTATTTGCAGCGTGACATAGAACACGTTCAAGAAAACGAATCGCACTATAATTCGCTTGCATGGCAAGAGCTTAAAGAGTCGCTATGGTATGAACTTTCGCACATAGAAGACAAAACCCAGCTTGAATGGCAGTCTCTTAGCCAAGATTTTAAGCACAATGGGGTGTACCACGCTGGCGAATGGATAGCCATGGGCACATTAGTATGTAAGAATTGCACCCATAGTTTTGATATTTATCACGCTACACAAATTACACCGTGCATTGAATGTGATGGTATTTATTTTAGCCGTAAGGCATTACAACCCTAAATATATGTATTAAGTGGCTTGTAGGCCACTTAATTCGCCCAAAGCCAGCGAGTATGTTGGTACAAAAAGAAGTTAGAATGACGAAAAAACTGCTGCCATTATCTGTTTCACAGCTCGCTCCGAGCATTTCTACTAATCACGTTAGCACGTGTATGAGCAATCCATACCCAGAGCAACTTACCTTTATAGGGCAACAACGTGCCCAAAGTGCCCTCGACTTTTCATTAGGAATGGATTTACCCGGTTATAATGTGTATGTAATGGGTGAGGCCGCCCATGGCCGATTTACACTCGTAAAAGACAAACTTAAACAACACGCAAAAGATCGCCCCACACCTAACGAGTGGTTGTATGTTAATAACTACGACGACCACCGCGAGCCGATTGCGCTATTTATGCAAGCGGGGCAAAGTAAGCAATTAAGTGACGACATAGACTCATTTTTAGATGAAGTACTCGACACCTTTCCGGCAGCTTTTGATAACCCAGCTTATCAACGCAAAAAAAAGTCAATCGAGAGCGAGTTTAACGATGCTTACGACAGCGCTATCACCGCAGTAGAAGAAATGGCGCTTGAGCAAAGCGTAGCGCTAATAGAAGAGAAAAACGCCGTAGGTTTTGCACCTTTAGTTGATGGTAGGCAGTTAAGCGATAACGAATTTGCCGCTCTAGATGAAGCGCTCCGCGATGAGTTTTTTGAAAAAATAGAAAAACTAGAAGATGCCTTAATTGAAGCGCTAATTGAGCTGCCACGCTGGAAACGCGAATCAAAAGAAAAACAGCGTAACCTTAAAAAAGCCACAGCCGAGCAAGCAACTAAGCCGCTATTAAAAGACTTAGAGCATAAATACGCTGCACATATTGGTGTTCTGCGCTACTTAAAAGACATTCGCGTAGAAATAATTGACGCAGTACTTGAATGGCTAGACGACGAAGATGAAAGCGAAGAAAGCAAAGAAGACTTTGATCGTAAAGGCATGCTTACCGACTTTTTTGCGCCTAACATTTTAGTTGAATTTAAAGAAGACGATGCCGCACCTGTGGTGTATGAGCCAAACCCAACCTTTGGCAATATATTTGGCAAAATTGAGTATTCAACATCGCAAGGCTCGCTTATAACTAGTTACCGCTCTATACAGCCTGGTGCATTGCACCGTGCAAATGGCGGCTACTTAATTATGGATGCCGAAAAAGTGATGGCCAACCCGCAAGTGTGGGATGGATTAAAGCTTTCGCTTAAAACTCACCAAATTAAAAACGACCTACCATATCAAGACAGTTCCGTAGGCAGCAGTTTTACGCTGCGCCCGCAATTAATTCCTCTTGATGTAAAAATTATTTTATTAGGCTCGCGCGATTTGTATTACACCATAGGTGAGTACGATGGAGAATTTGCAGAGCTGTTTAGAGTACTTGCCGACTTTGATTACTATTTACCTAGTAGCGATAAACTTCAGTACCAATTTATTACTAAAGTGAGTGAGTACTGCCAGCAAACGTTAAAGTGCACAACCACAGAGGCCGCCATGGTGCGGTTACTTAAATTTAGCTACCGCCAAGCAGAGCACCATAATAAATTATCGGCGCGTTTTGCCGATGTACTTGAGTTGGTAGCTGAGGCCAGCTTTTACGCCAAGCAAGATAAGCAAACACTGATTGATGCGCATCATATTGATGAAGCCATTGAAGGTAAGCAGTACCGCACCGGCCAAATAAGCGAAAACATGCTAAGCGATATAAAAGAAGGCCACACGCTTATAGCCACACAAGGCCAAGCCATTGGTAAAGTTAACGGCTTAACAGTGCTGCACATTGGCGATACATCGTTTGGTACACCCGCGCGTATTACCGCCACCGTATACGCTGGCGCCGATGGTGTAATAGATGTAGAACGCGAAGCCGAGCTAGGTAAAGCAATTCACTCAAAAGGTGTAATGCTACTTACCGGTTATTTAGGTAACAAATACGCCCAGCACTTTAGCTTAACGTTAAGCGCTAATATAGCTATAGAGCAAAGCTACGGTTATATAGATGGCGATAGCGCCTCACTTGCTGAGTTATGTGCGCTTATTTCGGCTATTACCAGTTTACCAATTAGCCAGTCTATAGCCCTTACAGGCTCTATTAACCAACACGGTGATGTGCAAGCCATTGGTGGTGTAAACGAAAAAATAGAAGGCTTTTTTAAGCTGTGTAAAATGCGCGGCTTAACAGGCGAGCAGGGCGTTATTATTCCTAAATCAAACCAAGTTAACTTAGTACTTGATGATGAAATACTTGAAGCGGTTGAGCGTGGTAAATTTAATATTTACGCAGTAGAAACGGTAGACCAAGCACTTAACTTATTAATGGATATTGAGGCAGGCGATATTATTGACGGGCAATACCCAGAGGGTTCTGTTAATGGTATTGCTTTAGCACGCTTAAAAGACATAGCCGACATAGTTAATGGCGATAGCGAAGAAGATAAAGAAGCCGATGAAGATGAGGACAAACACTAAATGATCAATATAATTTTAGCGGTGATCATCGCTATATTTTGTTTTTTAATTTTTCAAAATAGTAAAAAAGCAAAGCAACAAGCTGGCATTAACGCGCAAATTGAAGCCGACTACCTTGTCGCTAACGCAAAATTAGAGGGCGTAATAGAAACCGCTTCAGGCCTACAGTACAAAGTGCTGCACAAAGGTGAAAGCGAAAATACACCTAACCCTACTAGTAAAGTAAACGTGCATTACCATGGCACGTTAATAGATGGCACCGTATTTGACAGCTCAGTAGAGCGTAAAACGCCAATAAGCTTTGGTTTAAATCAGGTTATTAAAGGCTGGACCGAAGGCTTACAACTTATGAGCCCAGGCGATAAATACATATTTTATGTACCGCATCAGTTAGCCTACGGTGAAAAGCGAGTGGGCAGTATTCCACCCGCATCACTGCTTATTTTTGAAGTAGAGCTTTTGGCTATAGAGTCTTAACTCAGGCGCTGAGTGTTATAAATTTTATAAAACCCGCTAACTTATCAGCGGGTTTTTTATTACGTGTATTTTAAGTTATTTAATATTAATACTTATTCGCTTAATTAAGTATTATTGTTCATTGGTATCACTTTGATTATTTGGCCACCGTTGCCATAGAAAGCTTATTAAGTACCACAGCTATTTTGTTAAGTGTTTCTTCGCAGCCTTTTATATTATGACGTTCTTGCAAATAAGTGGGGCTATTATAGGCAAGCCAAACTTGGCCATTATTATCTTGAGATATATGAACTTTTTGCGGTAAATCTATCGCCACACTTTGCTGGCACTGCATCAGCGGTGTACCTACCTTTGGGTTACCAAAAAGAATCACTTCACTTGGCGCCAATTCCATATCAACATTTTGAGCATTTTTTTGATGGTCTACCCGTGCAAAAATGGTTATCCCTTTGCTATTGGCTATTTTTTCAAAACGGTTAGCCGTTTCCTTTACAGAATAATTACTTTGAAAATGCACTAAGCTGTCATTGGCACTCACCACGCATGTGGGTAATAGTAAAATAATACCTAAAACTAGTCGGTTTAACATAGTTTGCTCCTCATAAAAACGGCTTATAAAGCGTATGAAAAATACACACTATCTGAGTTCTTTATTTGGTTCAACACTGCGCAAAGGGGATTTGTGTAAAACATCAGCACACACATTTTTAAGTACCTACTTTAGTTGCGATTAATTCGAAAAATAAGGATGAATATGAAATTATTTGCATTGCACATGGTAATGATAGTCGTTATCATTCGCGGCGTTTTATACACCTCTTTCCAGGATCAATATGTTTAACCAAAAATACTTGGCGCTGAGTATTGCTGCGTCTTTTTCTGCTTTTTCTAATGTGGCATTTGCCAAGCAAAATAACGAAATTGAAACAATAGAAGTAACAGGGCGCGCTCAGCAGTTCTACCTTGAAACCGAAAGTAAAATTGGGACTAAAACGGATTTAGATCTTATTAAATTACCGCAATCTGCGCAGGTATTAACCGAGCAGCTTATTATTGACCAAGCCGCGCGCGATATCACCGATTTATACCGCTCAATAGCTGGGGTAAGCGAGTACAGTTATTCGGGTGTTACTTTTCGTGGTTTTAGAGATGATACCAATGTATTTTACGATGGCGTACGTGGTGACCCGTACTCGGGCTTTGGCGTACCGCAATTATTTAATGTAGCGCGTGTAGAAGTATTAAAAGGCCCAGCCTCTGCGTTATATGGTGGCGGTGAGCCTGGCGGTATGATCAACTACGTAACTAAAAAGCCAAGTTATACGCATAGTAAAGAGCTAAAACTAACGCTTGGCAATTACAACACACATGGCGCATCACTCGATATGACCGGCGGTTTAACCGACACCATGGCATACAGAGTAGGTGGTTATTACGAAGAGCAAGACAGCTTTCGTAATAATGCAGATTCAAAAAACAGTGAGTTTACCGGTGGTTTATTATTTGATTTAACCGATTCAACCACGCTCACCACCACTGTTGATTACATCAAACAAGACTTAGGCGGTAACCGTTTACGTGGTGTACCGGTAGATGACAACGGCAACTTTTTGGTTGACCCTAGTTACAACGCAAATGAAGCATTTGATTACCAAGACATGGAAGCGTTAGTGCTGCAAGCTGAGCTAAAGCATTACTTTAATGCTGATTTTTCTGTAAGTAGCACACTGCGTTACATGGATAACGAACGCGACCAAGCCTACCATGAGTCGCAAAGCTGGGTAGATGTAAACGGCGATGGTGAAGCAAACATTGATGACGAAACCATTAAACGCGAATACCGTAAGCAATATCGCGCCAACGAAGAAACAAGCTTAACCACCGACTTTGTTTACAGCTTTGAGCAAGACCAATTAACACACCAAGTATTATTTGGCGGCGACTACCACATAGTTGATACCGAGTACGATTACTTACGCGCCCGCTATGAAGCAGACGGCGTGGCTAATTTAAACATATTTGACTTAAATTACGGCGAAACCGACCCAAGTACTTATAACCTTACCGACATGAACCGCGATGGTGTTGAAACCGACCGTTTTGGCGTATACGTACAAGATGTTGTAAGCATTAACGATCAGTGGACCGTGATTGCCGGCCTGCGTTACGATTACTTTAAAGAGCTAAATAAAGAAACTGGTTACAGTTACTCTGATAACGATGTAACGCCGCGAGTGGCTGTTACATACCAACCCGTTGAAAATACATCGGTATACATAAATTACTCAGAAAGCTTTAACCCCGCATCGTCGGGCGACCAAGAAGATGTAGAAGGCGAGGGTGACTTAACCCCAGAGACCGGTAAACAAACCGAAATTGGTATGAAAAACCAATGGCTTAATGGCAAAATTATGAGCACCTTTGCTATTTACCAAATTAATAAAGAAAACGTAGTAATGAGTAACCCTGACGACACGGGGGCGGGCGATGGCATTGCAGCGCTTTTAAATATTGGTGAAGTAGAAAGCCGTGGGTTTGAAACAACGCTGGTGGGCGATTTAACCGAGTACTGGACACTCACCGCAAACTACGCCTACAACGATACACTAGTTGTTGAAGGTGTAACGGGCGATACCATTTCAAGCACCTACGGTGACGGTACTCGCTTTGCTAATGCGCCGCGTCACCAAGCTGGTTTATGGTCGCGCTTTGCGCTTGATAGTATCGACTCGTCTATAGCATTTGGTGCTAATTACGTAAGCGAGCAAATAAGCCAAGATGGCCAAAAAGTAAAACCCTTTACCGTATTTGATATGAGCTGGACTACTCGCTTTGACGATGTTTTATTAAGCGTAAATCTTAATAATATTTTTGATAGAGAATACGCTGTAAGTGGCTTTAGTGAGCGTAACGGCCACTTCCCAGGCAGCCCACGTGAAATAGTAGGCCAAGTAACCTATACATTTTAAAGCAATTTAAGCGCGAGCTTATCTCGCGCTTATTTTTTATCGCTATTAAAATTAGCCGCTTCTTGCACTGTGTTAATAGCTGTAATAGGGAAGGGGATCACAATACCTTCTTGGTCGAAAGATCTGATCACCGCAAGGGCATTTAGTTCCATTTCTTATGTGCAGCTCAAGTTAATTAAATTTTGAATGATACCTATTGTGTTAAGTTTTTAGGCTATTTAGCACGCTAGAATGATTAAATATTAAAGTCGACTACATAGACTCAAGTGTTTTACCTCGGGTTTCTGTAATGTATTTAGCCACAAAAAATATGCTAATAAGTGCCGATAACGCATAAAAGCCGTACGCACCTGCAAGGCCAATGTTAGCCAACATAATAGGGAAGGTCATGGTAATGGCAAAGTTAGCAATCCACTGTGCGCTTGCTGCAACAGCAAGCGCTGCGCCGCGAATACGGTTATTAAACATCTCACCTAATAACACCCACACAACAGGGCCCCAGCTTAAGCCAAAAAATACCACAAATAAGTTAGCCATTATAAGCGCAAACGTACCCATGTTATCGCTAAGAGCAAGTTTGCCTGCTTCATCAAGACCTGCGCTGCCAAATATATAAGTAAGCGCGCTTAAGCTGATAAACATACCAATACTGCCTACTAATAGCAGTGGTTTACGGCCAATTTTGTCAACAAGGGCAATAGCAATAAAGGTCGATACAATATTAGTCGTACCCGCTAATACATTTATAAATAACGATTGCGACTCGTCAAACCCAGCGGCTTGCCAAAGCTCAGAGCCGTAATAAAACACCACATTAATACCTACAAATTGCTGAAACACACTCAGCGCAACACCCGCCCATACAATCGGGTGCACTTTTTTACTGCCATCAATAAATAAATCGCGAATACTCGGCTTTTTATCGCTTTGCAAAGAGCCTTTAACATCACTTATTTGCGAATCAAGGTTGTCGTTCGAAATTTTACTAAATACCGTTTTTGCATCGTCCAATTTACCTTGCGCCACTAAATAACGAGGCGACTCAGGAATAAACAACACACCCACTAAAAACAGTATTGCAGGCACCAGCTCAGCCCAAAACATCCAGCGCCAAGCGGCTATATCAAGCATTAAAATATTTTGCGCGCTGCCAGCTGCATCAGCAATTAAATAGTTACTTAAAAACGCAGCAAATAAACCCAATACAATAGCAAGCTGTTGTAATGTGGCTAAACGACCACGAAGCGCGGGTGGTGCAACCTCTGCAATATAAGCTGGCGCCAATACCGATGCAGCACCAATACCTAACCCACCAAATAAGCGGTAAAAAATAAATTCAGCCGAGCTTTCGCTAATGCCTGAGCCAAACGCGCTAATAGCAAAAATAATCGCGGTGATGATCATAATTGCACGGCGGCCAAACTTATCAGCCAGCGGCCCCGCAGCAAGTGCCCCCACGGCGCAGCCTAATAATACCGAGGCTACATTAAACCCCGTAGCCACACTGCTTGAATTAAAAGCATTACCGAGTGCCGACACCGTGCCGTTAATAACGCCCGAGTCAAAACCAAATAAAAAGCCACCAATAGCAGCCACGGCAGAGATAAAAATTACGTAAAAAAGAGAAGAATTTTCAGCTGTGTTGGCTGAGTGGGAAGGCGGTGTGTGCGTTGTCATTATATGCCCTGAAATATAAATTGAATATAAAGGAGCATAATATCGTAAAGCGCTATGGCTGAATACATTTGTGCAGGTATAAAGGGTTTGGCGAGTATAAATTAAGTTGTTTTTAAAGGCTTTAATTTAAAGGTATTAGCTTAAAGGCGTTAGATTGGATACCTTTAACTTAAGTACTGCCTTTTTTGAATAGCGCAGGCTGAATTTTAATAAATATTATGCTTTGTATAGTAAGTGCCTGTTTAGCCAATATTACTGCTCTCACCCTTTTGGTGTGTTTTTGCAATTACATAAACTGATATGAGGTTTAGCAATTGTTTACATGTGGTTATTTGGTGGTTAAGGTTAATAGATTATAAAATAGGGACATTTGTCGGTTTATAATCCGTCAAATGTCGTAAATTAAATTGTCATATCTATAGAGATACCATGTCTGTAATTCGTAGCTCAGTTTTTCAAATCATTTTTAAATCAATGTTTTTACTATTATTTAACTGTATCGGATTCTTTGCAATATATGCTGGCGCTCTTTTATTCCTTAGCGAGAGCAATACTTCGTTATCGCCAAATGAACAACTTTTGGCGTTAATTCTCGCTTTGGTTACAACATCTATTTTTGCTTGGTGGATGGTACTTAGCTTTCGCCAATACGAAATCAAAATAGACAGTGAAGTAATCCTACTTAAAGGATTATCTGGCTGGAAAAAGATTGACAAAACTTTTCCACTCTCCGATCTTGACGGGGCAGAATTAGGAACGGATTTAGCTTTATTCAAGGGAAAAAATTGGTGGTGAAACTTTCAATGGTTTCTATAGCATTTGACAATCATTCGCTAAATAAAAGTATTACAAAAACCTTACCAGCTCTTGAATTGGGTAAATAAATATAACAAGCCAATCCAGCAGCGGCTGATAGAGGCATTATACAACCGAGTGTTATGTACTTATGAAATTTTCATTAGTTGACGGATTTAAGCAAGCTCCTCTGCCCAAGATGAAAGGGGTATGTATATATTGTGGTAGTCCAACCGTAGCAAAGTGTGGTTCATTGGGCGCACAAGGTAAAATGTAGTTGTGATCCTTGGTGGGATAATGAATCCCAATGGCATCGAGATTGGAAAAATCATTGGGAAGATCATAATCAAGAAATAGTATACTTTGATAAAAGTGGTGAAAAGCATATTGCAGATGTCGTTAATGAGCAGAATATTGTAATTGAATTTCAAAACTCCCCAATGTCTGAAGCTGAGTTGAAATCAAGAGAGGATTTCTACGGGGATATGATTTGGGTAATTAATGTTCGTAATCTAGCGAAAAACATAAAATTACGTGCGATGCTTCCTGATCCTCTGCATGAATCAATGGAAGATATATCTATTCATTCAAGTAATCATAAAACTCATTTCGTTTATTCTTTTATTTCTGAGTATCGAGGTCCGAATGAGTTAGTAGAAATACATAGCTCAGATAAAATAGATGGAATAATTAAATCCACGCATGTAGGACACTTCCTCTTTGATTGGAAAAGGCCTAGATATGTTTGGTTTAAAGCAACAAAACCAGTTTATTTGGACTTTGGACAAGGTGTCATCTGGCAATTAATGCGTTTTAACAATTATAGTAGTTTCTGTATTAAGGCATGTATTAAAAATGATTTCTTGGCAAAGTTTAAATGAGTTACATAACAAGTGATCAATCTTATCAGTGCTAATTCATTACAGGCTATAAATAGAATTATTGGCACTATTTATAGTGCTAAATCTTCCCCAACCTCTGTCTTACACCTCAAAGTTCTCAAAGTACTCTTTTTGTAGCTCTATAGTCAGTGCTTTTGGGCGAATGTCTTGTACTAGGTTGTATACCTCTTCTTTTGTATAACCTGCCGATCTTAAAATAAGTGCAGTGAGCCCTGTGCTGCCATATGGATATTGCCCATTTTCTTATACATTAAAAGTTGAATATATCTCCTGAAAGCTGGCTAAAACTAAACAACCAATTAACACTCGTAATATATAGCGCAGTTGAGCTTATTCAATTAAAGTGACTACTTAGTTTTTTGAGTATTAATTCTTTTTGGAGGCTAAGTGAATGCTAGAGATTGTTGCTACTAAGGACTTAAAGGCTGCCGCACACTTTACGTTTAACAATATGAAACCCTATTACGAAATGTATGCGGTAGATTGGGATGTAGAAGACGTTTATCAAGCAACCAAAAACCTCAAAAATTTTGATATTTTGTGTAAGGGTGAACACATAGGTGTTGTACGCTTATCGTTTGAAGAAGGGCGATGCCAGCTTCGCGACATTCAAATTGCAGCTACTTATCAAAACAAAGGTTATGGTGCTCATGTTATTGCTAAAGTGGTTGATGTGGCTCGTCAACAAAGTGTCAAGTTCATAGATCTCAAAGTATTTCAGCGTAGCCCTGCATTTAAGTTATATAGCCGCATCGGATTTGCAGTCGATAGAAAAGACGATCGTTTTTACTACATGAGTTTTCAAGTCTAATAGCAACTGTATTACCAATCCTTAAAACAGCTCACTTAATTAAGCTGATTGGTATCAAAGAGGCGCAAAGCACTTAGCTTTCGCGATTCTTTAGCTAACTTTAGTAAAGTGCGACTACCTTATGCAGGCATTAGTTTTAAGGAGAGTGAGGTGTACTTAACTGCCGTCATCGACAATTTGCTATGTGGTCTGCTCAAAAATTTAAAAGTACATTTAGGCCTGCAGGTTTTGGCTCATTCCTATTTGGTGTTTTTTTGGTTTACATAATTACGATTAGTTACCGTTAATAAGTGGCTAAGCTTATAAAGGGTAACTAAGAATGAGCGTTAACATATTCCCCAGTTTCTCCCTCATACCTCAAAGTTATTAAAGTACTCTTTTTGCAGCTCTATAGTCAGTGCTTTAGGGCGAATACTTTGTACTAAGCTATATACCTCTTCTTTTGTGTAACCTGCCGAATTTAAAATAAGTGCAGCCACCAACCCTGTGCGACCAGTGCCGCCTTTACAATGTATGGCAATGGTTTGTTTTTGCTGTATGGCTTGAAGTATGTCGGTTTTGTGGGTGTTCCAGCTTGATGTAAAAGGCTGTTTGGGTGCTTCGTCGTCATTTATAGGTAAATGAAACCAGGTTATACCGTGCTTTTTGCACTCACTATTAATGCTTTCTACGTTGTTTTTTTCAAGCTCCTTTTGCGGCATAAGCGATAGCAGCATGTGAGTGTCAGCGGCTTTTAATGTGGCAATTGAATCCGCTAGGTTTTGTGTTTTTGTACTAGGGCAAGGCGTAAAAATAATATTTGCGCCGTTATTGAGTGATAAAACATCGTATGGGTGCGCGTTCATGGTAAGTCCTTTATTTTTTAATGAATTTACTTTTATACGATCACTATAGCGTGTTTTAGTTGCAAGTTTAAGATTGAATAATAAGCACAAATGCTAGATACTGTTTTTATATACAGTTGTGACGATGTTATGAAAAAAGAATTACCAGCAAAATACTATTTAGCGCATTTTAGAGAGCTTATTGAGTTTGTAACAAGTAAATGTATGCATTTACTTGAGCCCAAACACAGCCAATTTATTAGTAAAATTAACCAGCTTGATGAGCAAAGCCAATGCATGTTGGCACGTGTGTATTCGCGCAAGCCTTATTTAGTGCAGGCGCAATCGCTCAATTATGAAGAAATAACCTCGCCGCATCAGGCTATTTATACGCTAAAAACAGCGGGTATTTTATATGAGCCAAACGCGCAGCATTACAAGCTACTTATAGCGCATTTAACTAAGCCCATGCTGGTGGAGTTGCTCAGTAATTACAGTGAGCAAGTAAGCTTTAAAAAAAGCGCAGCTAAAGGGGAGTTGGTCACTATTGCGTGCCAATTTTTTAGTGGGCGCGCAGATGATTTAGCCCCTTTATACAGCCAGTATGTCATTAATAACCGAGAAGATTATTACGAGTATTTTGAGTTTTTATTTGCAGGGCGCTTAAGTAGTGGCGATGTAAATCATCAAAACCGCTTTGTTATGCGCGATTTAGGGTTAACCGCTACCCGCGAAGGGCACAGCGAGAGCTTGTCGCGCTTTAATACACTCGCTGAGGCGCAATCTAATTATGTTTTAAACCGTTACCGTTTAGCGTTTAAAAACATTGGCAAAACAGCCGGTAATACAAAAGCTGAAACCTTGGATGATAAAACACCTTACACCGAGCTTGCGCATTTAGTTTTAGCGCAACCGGCGAACGGTGCACAAGCGCACGATATTAAAAACAAGCTGCTGGTTAGGCTGTATAAACAACTTAAAAATACCAATAGCGAACTTGCCTTTAGCCTACTAGAAGACTGCACCGATTACGCCGAAGCCCAAGAGATTCAAATAAGAGAGCAATACCGTTTAGGTAATAAAGAGTGGGTAAAAGCGCAGCTAGAGCAAATAATAGAAAATCCGCTCACCGACGACCTACTGTACTTTGCGGACGACTTTTTAATGCGTAAGTTTAATAAACAAACGCGTTCGCGCTTAAGCACTATGCTAGCCGACACCCAATGTGTACTTGAAATTGACGAAATTTACCGAGGGGATGTAGAGCAAGGCGTAAATGAGCATTACACCGCAAAAGGGTTAACGGTTTTTAATACCGAAAACACCTTATGGCAAAGCTTATTTGGTTTAGTATTTTGGCACGAGTTATTTATAGAGTCGCCATACCCGCCGTGTAATGAATTTGATATTTACCCGCAAGTTTTGCAGCTTGGTAATTTTTATGAAGCACAAAGCACGCAAATTAACGCACGTTTAAAAAGCTGTAGCACTAATCAGGCGCTGCTTAATTTGGTATGTAAGCATGCCGCGCAATACTTTGAGCAGCCCAATGGGTTATTTAGGTGGCGCAGCAATTTATTAGAGCCACTAGAGGCGCTTATTTTAAACAGCCCGCTTGAGGCGTTAATTGCGCACTTAACGGCCATGAGCAAACATTATTTACAGTTAAAAGACGGCTACCCCGATTTAATGGTTATTAATAATGGCCAAGTACATTTTGAAGAGGTAAAAGCCCCGGGTGATAAGCTTAGGCGCAACCAATTAACCACCATTGATAATTTAAAAAATGTAGGTTTTACAGTACATATTGCTGCAGTTAAGTGGTTTGTAGACCCAAACCGTATTTACAGTGTGGTTGATATAGAAACCACGGGCGGCTTAAAAGGCGGTAACCGCATTACCGAAATTGGCATTGTTAAAGTGCAGCACGGTAAAGTAATAGATACCTGGACGACACTTATTAATCCGCAGCGCCATATCCCAAGCTTTATTACTAAACTAACCGGCATAAGCGATGGCATGGTTTACAACGCGCCTGTATTTGCCGATATAGCACAGCCACTACTAGATAAACTCGCAGGCAGTATTTTTGTAGCCCATAACGTAAACTTTGATTACGGTTTTATAAAAAAAGAATGCGAGGTTGCAGGGCACTTTTTTAAAATGCCAAAAATGTGCACCGTGGTTGAATCGCGCAAAGCGTTTAAAGGGTTAAAGTCGTATTCGCTAGGTAACCTTAGCGCGCATTTTAATTTAAATTTAACCAGCCATCACCGCGCATTGGCCGATGCTACCGCCACTGCCGAGCTGTTATTGCTGATCCAAAACAGCGAAACGCACACGCAGTAAACGAGTAACTTATATTTAAGAATATGAAAATTAAGTAATTAATTAACGTTATTATAATTTTTATTTATTTTTGGAATAAAGGTTTTTTGTAAATCGTCTTCTTTATGTCAATCCGACAAACTAGAGGACAAAACAATGACTAAATTAAATAAAATTGTAAGCGTAATGATGTTAAGCGGTGTGTGTACTTTTACAGGTGCAGTGCACGCCGCTGATATTGAAATATCTCAGTCAACGTCGGCGCAGCAACAAACATCTACATCTATTGCGCTTTCACAAAACGGTTTAACAGCCAGTGGTAGCAACGAGTCAAACGTATCTAATGATACACAAGTAACGGCTAATGACTCGCAAAACACAGACTCAACGGCGAATAATACGCAGACTCCAACGCAAGAAAGCAGCGAGGCCGTAGAGCCTGCAAATTTATTAGTTGCATCTGCAAGCGGATCTTTAAATAATGCATTAAATGCATCGGCCTCGTCTTTAAATGCCACAGCCAATTCCACAAGCAATACCACAGTCAATACAGCGCTTGATACAACAGCGCAGTTAACCTCATCGGCGGGTAACTTAACAGCCGCTGCGAGCCAGTCGTCATTACTTTCTGTTACCTCTGAACAAGCTGCACAGGAAGGCACTACCGATACATCAACAGGTGCCTCTTTACTTTCAAATGTGAATAGCGCTAGCGATTCAGTAACACAAGCTGATACAACAAATGCGCTTAATGCGGGTGAGCTTACAAACCAGTTAGCAATTACTAATACGGCTGCAAACTCAGTGAGTTCTGCACTGCAAGTGGGTGATGCAATTAATACCAGTAATGAAGTAGTAAGCAGTGTTCAGCAATCTTTAATTGCCAGTGTGCAAGGCAGTACGGTTAGTAGTTTACAAAGCACGGTACAGCAAAGTGTTAGCGGGCAGGTGAGTGCGGCGGTCACTGATCAAATTAGTAACGATGTAGCACTTAGCACCGCAAGTGAAGTAGTAACCAACATTACTAACGATTTAGACCTAGGCCTTTAATACGCCACGTGTTTGCAAAAATGCCGAATAGGGAAACCTATTCGGCCTGTTGGAGAATAAATATGAAAGCAGTTATTACCGCCACATTGTGTGTTTTTAGTGCCCAAGCGGTGCTTGCACAAACCAACCACGTTAAAACACCTGAGCAAACTAAACCCTTTAAAAGTAGCTTTGAGCTAAACGCAGATGCTGAAGTTGGGGTATTAAGTAACTCGGCGCTCTCTGTCCAGGAACTTGACGATATTTCGTCGCAAAGCGACAGCGGCATAAAAACCGCAGCCGGTGTTAATGCAAAATGGCAATTAACCAAAGGCGCTAAATTAACATCAAGCTATAAGTTTGAACAACAAGACTACGATGAGTTTGATCAATACGATTTAGGCCTGCATCAATATGGTCTAGATGGCAGCTACAGCTTTAATAACCATGAGGTAGGGGGTCGTTACGATGGTGCAAAAGCAAATGTAGATGGCGAACCATTTTTACATTTTAATCAAGCCAGTGTTTATTATGGTCATTTTTTAAACCCGTATACGTATTTTCGTATGAGCATAAAAACCAAAGCTAAACGTTTTACTACTGCAAAAGCACGTAATGCCGACGGTGTAGGCGGCGATGTAGCGCTTTATCATTTTATAAATAATGGTCAAACCATGCTAATGGCAGCGCTAAGTGCCGATAAAGAAAACGCCGACGACAACCAATACGACTTTAACGGCTACGGTTTTACTACTAAAGTTACGCACAAATTTACGGCCTTTAATATGGCTAACAAAGTGGGGGCAGGCTGGCGTTATCAAAATAAAGATTACGATGAGCAAACTACGGATGATTTTTTTGAGCAAATACCGTCGCGAGATGAGCATCGAAATGTAGTTAATGCGTTTTATAACCTAGCTGTGTTTGAGCACGTAACACTCATAGCTGAGGCTGAATATGGCGATTATCAATCAAAGCTTAGTAGTAATACCTATACGCAGTCGGTTTTATCGGCGTCAGTTAAAGTGCACTTTTAGGTGGGTAAATGGCACCATAACCAAAGGTGGTGTCTTTGCCTTGCTCGCCTAAATCGACGGCCAGCGATGTAAGCTCGTTAAGTGCTTTGGTTTTATTATTACCATGCTTTAACAATAAACAACTTAATGCCGCGCTTACATGCGGCGCCGCCATTGACGTACCCGACTCCCTACCAAATTTTCCATTGCCTTGGCTTGTAACAACATTTACACCAAGGGCTGCAAAGTCTATGTAATCACCTTTATTTGACCACCTATAAATTTGGTTTTGTGAATCAATAGCACTTACCGCTATCACGCTTTTATATGCACCTGGGTATAATGGCTGCGACGCCGGCCCTTGGTTACCTGCAGCAGCTACAATTAACACGTTTTGTTTTATTGCAGCAGTAATACTTGCTTCTAAAACTGCGTTATTTGGCCCTGTTAGGCTCATATTTATTACGGGTATTTTATTACTAACTAGCCAGTTAAGTGCTTCTACTATGGCAAATAATGTAGCCCCTTGTGCATAGTCAGATTGCCTATAAAACACCTCGGCACTGTAAAGCTTGGCACTGCCTAAAAGCGGGCTAAGTTTTGCGCCTTTACCTGTAATTAGCCCTGCAATGGCGGTGCCGTGTAAATTTGGCGAGCTTAATCCTTGTGGTAAAAAGCTTTGCGTAGTGATATTTGCGCCTTTAAATGCACTGTGTTTGGTATTAATGGCGCTGTCGATCATGCCAATTTTTACACTTTGTGTGCAGTAAGGCGCAACAGGCTTATTTTGCGTTACTTTTAAGGTAGGCTCGCCTGTTTGCGCTTGGTAAATGTGGTTTCGGTCAAGTATTACAGACTTATCTAGGTTAAGTGCTTTTAATAACTCACTTTTAGAATTAAGACCTTGGGGGGCGTTAAAGCGCACTAAGCTCATATTAAGTGCGTTGTAATTTTTTACCGACACAATAGTTACATTTTGCTGCTTTAGGGCATTAAGTTGTTGGCTATTTGCCATTAATAACCATTGTCGCTCTATTGCTCTAAAGCCGTTTTCAAGCTCTACCTCAACAAATGCAGTGTTTTGGCTATTTATATTAATGTTAAGCACATTAGGTAAGCTGCTAATAGGCTCACTTATCTGCGCTTTTAGTTCATCAATCGAAACTTGTGGTACAGGCACTGGAAGCGGCAGGTGCTGTGCTCGCTCTATAGTTTGCTCAATACGCTGCTCTATAGGGTTTAACTGCCCAAGCACCTGATCAACTTTTACTATATTAGCTGAGCTCGTTGCGCTAAATACGCAAAGCGAAGTGGCTATTATGTGTTTAACGCGTGTGTTTTTAATATTCATAGTGGGTTACTTCTATTAAATTTATCATGCTGCTTAGTTAACGTTTAACACATAGAAATATTTCATTATTCAAATTATTTTGATTATTTGGGAATAAATGTTTTTTTGAATCGTCTTCTTTATAAAAGGGGTAAAAATCAATGAACGAAACTCTAAAAACCTTATTGCCCATGCTTAGGCGCTTTGCCTATTCGCTAACGGGTAGTAAAGCAGATGCAGACGATGTAGTGCAAATAACAATTGAAAAACTATTAGTAAAAGGTATTCCAGATGACGTTGAGCCTGCTAAATGGGCGTTTAAAATTTGCCGTAATGTGTGGATAGACGAGTACCGCTCACGCAAAGTAAGGCAAAATACGGCTCAGGCCGATATATTACCAGAGCCAATTACAAGTAATGAGCATCAAACACTCGAAAACAAACAAATGCTTAAAAATGTAAATACAGCACTTGGGCAATTACCCGAAGAGCAACGGGCCATTGTATCGCTGGTGGCAGTGCAGGGCATGGCCTATAAAGAAGTCGCACAAACGCTCGATATACCTATAGGCAGTGTAATGAGTAAATTATCGCGCGCACGCAGTACACTTTATAATTTAATAAAACCCGACTTTAAAAAGGAGCAAGTATGAACATTAACGACGAAACACTTAGCGCCTTTTTAGACTCAGAACTCAGCGAGCACGAAATGGAGCAAGTGCGTAAAGCCCTCGAAACCAATGATGAACTAGTCATGCGACTTGCAGAGCTAAGCGAAGTAGACATGCTAGTGAAAGAGCACGCTTCAAGTATTGATGACGCCCCCCTTAGTGACTCATTAGCTAAAACGGTTGCAAAGCTTGATACAGCAACAACAAAAAACACGTTAAATAGCAATGTAGTAACGTTAACGCCTTGGCAAAAGGTTAAGCAATCGGCTAATAAAAGCTTAGCAATAGCTGCAAGCGTTGCCGTGGTATTTGGGATAGCAATGACGAGTTACTTACAACCCAATGAGTCGCAAAATTTAGTAGCCAGTAACATAGCTTCAGCCCTTAATACACAGCTAAGTAGTGGTAAATATGAGCAAAGTGATGGCTCAGTATTTAGCGCGCAGCTTAGTTTTAAAAATCAGCAAGGTGAGCTTTGTAGGCAGTATGCACTAAGCTCAAACAATACAACGCAAACAAGCATTGCTTGTAAAACACAAAGCGGTTGGCAAATTAAAGCGCAAACAGTCGCGCAGCAAAGTAATAACGGCGCGCAATATCAAACAGCGTCTAACAACAATGAGTTAGATGCTGTTATAGACAGCATGATCAGCGGCGTACCACTAGATAGAGCGCAAGAGCAGCAAGCAATTAGTGTAAAGTGGCAGTTAAACCAATAATAGTTTTTATAAAACGAGGTGAATGATGAAAACATCTATTTTAATTATCAGTATTTTACTTATGGCGGGTTGCGCATCAAAACCCGACTACCGCCCAGCTAATAATGGCTCACAAGGTTATAGCGAGCAAAAAATTAGTGACGATCAATACCGCGTCGAGTTTAAAAGTGTATCAAACAACGTAGCCGATGCCGGTGACTATGCATTATTGCGCGCGGCTGAGCTTACCCAAGCACAAGGCTACGACTGGTTTGTTGTAACAAATAAAGAAACCTTTGTTGAGTCTAAATCGCAAGCGCCCGCATCATCTATTAGTGCATCACACAGTCAGCAATATGAGCGAAACTGTGGTTTTTTAACCTGCGAAACACGTGTACGTCCGAGCAATAGCGTAGGAGTACAAGTGAGCAATAATGATAAACGCAAAGAAGTACACACCCTGATTGACATTAAAATGGGCAAAGGCATTAAACCCAGCGACAACAGCTATAGCGCTCAAGACTTAATTGAAAATTTAAGCAAAAAGGCTCAAAAGTAAGCGTTTGGTAAAAGTTCTTGATATAAGCACTTAGCTTGTTTTAGCTAAGTGCTTTTTTCGTGGTAAAAAACCAGTAACCAGCATAGTGCCCATAATAACAAATAATGCGCCGAGTAACGTATTTGGCCCTATTTGCTCATCTAAAATTACATGCCCCCAAAAAATGCCAAATAACGGAATTAAAAACGTGACCGTTAAAGCTGAAGTTGGGCCTATATCGTCAATAAGTTTAAAAAATAAAATATAAGCAAGTGCGGTACACACCACGCCAAGGGCTAACACGCCAAGCATAACGTCGGTACTAGGTACTTCGCGAATAGGCATAAAAAGTATAAGGGGTAGTACTATAAAACTGGCTGCCCACATAGAGCCGTGTGCGTTATCGAACGGGGCAAGCTTAGGGGCATTTTTTGTATAATGTGATGCAATGGCATAACACAGTGAAGCGCTTAGCGCTGCTGCAATCGCAATAAGTGAATGAGTATTTAATACAAGATGATTTTGCCCAACTAAAATTGCCACGCCTATTAAACCAAGCATCAAACCTAAAACCATACTTTTAGTCGGTTTGATTTTACTCCAAATAATACCTACCACTGCGCCCCAAATAGGGGTTGTTGAATTTAAAATCGATAAAGTAGAGGCGCTAATAGTTTGCGCTGCGTATGCAAAAAGTAAAAAGGGAAGGGCAGAATTAAGCGCACCAATTATAAAAAAGTGCTTGGTGTGCTTAGTAAACGCCAAGTGGCGTTTTAAATACAGCGCCACTATAAAAAGGGTGAGTGCGGCAAAGCCGACTCTAAATTCTATTAACACCGCTGGGCCTAGGCTATTTGCCGCCATTCGCATAAATAAAAATGAGGCGCCCCAAATTGCAGCCAGAAAAAATAACCGAAGTAAACTTGCTAAGCTCATGATAGTATTTTAATTATACAAATTAATTTATAGAGTAACAGGCTTGGCAATAACTGTAAGCCAGATTCGGTACTCGCATATAAAAATAATAAAAAAGGAATAGTCATGAGCCGGTATTTACTGATCACAGCAATAATGGGAGTGGGTTTATTAAGTGGTTGTGGGTCTACGCCTGTTAATTTATACGATGACACCACCATGAAAAAACATGAGTACAACGGCATAAAAGCATATAAAAAAGGAGATTTTAAACAAGCTTTTATGTACCTAAAAGACCCTGCAGCGCTTGGTTATAAAAGTGCGCAATACACATTGTCGTTTATGTTTTTAAAAGGGCAGTACTTAACACAATCCACTAACATGGGGATGGGGTGGCTAGGGGTTGCAAAAGAGGCTGGAGTTGAAAGTTGGCAGGCGCAATACAATACGTTTTTTAACGCGGCTACTTCGGCGCAACAGCAACAAATAGACGAAACCGTTGCGTTGTACATAAGCCAGTATGGTAGTAAAGCACAAAAAATGACGTGCCGTCGCTCGACTACCCCAAGACGCACGTTTGGCGAAATTAAAATAGACTGTAACAAACACGAGGGCACTGTGACTAAATACGATGTGCAAACACAAGAGTAATGCTAAGCTGTAGCTTGTTTTTGCTCAAAGTCACTTTTTACAATTTCGAGTGCTTTTAACACATCCTCTGGAGCAACCTCGTGCTGCTCCAGCAGCATAATTAAATCCACCGCAAGTTTTACATGTGTAGGGGCGTTATCAAGTGGGCTGGTCATTTAAGTCTTTCTTTTTTGAAATTTGAGTAATGGCTACATCAATAGCGGTTTGTACGCGCTCTTCCATGTGAATACGTTCACTTTGCGGTAAATAAAATGCCATATCTACATCGTAGCGAATATAGCGAGGGGGAAGTTGATTGAGCACCGTACAACAAAAATCGGCCATTACATCTTCACTGTAAACTTTATCTAGTTTACGTTTAATGATCTCTTCAACCACAATTTTTTCGTAAAAGTTATGTATGTCGTCGTGCAGTCGCATCGTGCTAGCGCCTTTTATGGGGTCCGTTTATTTGAGTGTATACTAAGCACTAAAATAAATCGATAGCCGCTTTAAATAGTTGTTTATGCACATTTATTAACGACTCTACGTTGCGTTGATAGCCCCCACCAAGCGCGCACATAACAGGTAAATTGTTCTCTTTACAAAAATTGAGTATAAAGTGATCGCGCTTGTAAACACCTCCAAGGGATACATTAAATAGACCAAGCTCGTCTTTTTTGTAAATATCAGCCCCTGCGTTATATAAAATAATATCGGGGTTATGAATACGCACGCAAAATTCGAGAGCTTGTTGTACCGTTGTTAAGTATTCGGTGTCTGAGGTGTTGGCAGGCAGAGCGAAGTCGTAATCGGATTGCTGCTTTAAGCGCGGAAAGTTTTGCTCGCAATGAATAGAGCAAGTAATAATAGCGTTATTATGTTGCGTAATTTGAGCCGTGCCATCGCCTTGGTGTACATCACAATCATATATTAATACGGTATCGACTTGGTTTGTGTTGATTAAATGCGCGCCAGCCACAGCTAAATCGTTAAAAATACAAAAGCCACTGCCGTAATCGCTATATGCATGATGATAACCACCACTTAAATTAGCGCAAAAGCCATGTTTTAGGGCGTATTCGCTGCCTTGAATACTTGCCCCAACTGAAAGCAGCGTACGCTCTACTAATTCGCGTGAATACGGGAAACCCATTTTTTTAATTGCTTTATTACTGAGCGTGGCGTTTAAAAAATCATTTATGTAGTCTTGGCTATGGCACAGTGCGAGCTGCTCGGGCGTTGTTTTGGTTGGTGTATTAAACTGTGTAGTACCAAAGCCTAAGCGTTCTATTTCTGCTTTTAGCATTTGGTATTTTTGAATAGGAAAACGGTGGCGCTCAGGAAGCGTTAAAGCACTGTAGAGCGGGTGGTAAAAAAGCAGCATTAGCGTAATTGTTGCTTTTCGACTTGTTGAATTTTATCTTCGGTGGCCGAAATAGCTTTACGGCAGCGGCCTAAACGCGCATGCGTGGTTAAAATTTCCATATTAAGTTTTTGTGCTTGCGCTGGGCTGGCTTTTTCCATTTGTAGTTTACGCTCTTCAATCATTAACACTAAGCGTCGTTCAAACTCGTGGTTTTGTTTAAGCTCGTCGTATAGCTCATGCGATGATTGCATAATTTTTTTTACGGCTTGCTTATAAACCGTATTTTTTGGCCTAGGTTTGTACTGGCTTTTGTTTTCTTTTGCCCAAATAGGAGTCGATTTAATAACATTAAATACAGCGTGTACTTGATTACCTATACGCTCAAGTGCATAAGCATAAGCATGGCGGTGTTCACTGGGTGGTAAGCTGGTAATTTCGTCTTCAATTTCTGTTACGTAGTCAGTTAAGTTCATGCTTTTAGTACTAAATACGCAGCGGTCAAATAAACTAGGCTGCGCCTGCATATAGCGGTTTTTAGAAAACAACTTTGCGCTATCAAATTGCTCAGCTTGTTGTTTAAGCGTAGCAACTTGTTGGCGTAATTTATCTAACGCGTGTGTTTGCATTTACAAATAAGCCTCGTAAATCAGTTTTAATGCTAGCAGTATAACCATAGTGTTAAAAACAGGGCGAATAAACTTACCGCCAAAGCGAATGGCTGAGTGAGCGCCAATCCAAGCACCTAACATTATAAAAAAGCCCATGATTAGGCCTAATAAAAAGTTTACATGACCAAGTGCCACAAAGGTAATAAGCGATATAAAATTAGATACAAAGTTCATTGAACGGGCTAATCCACAGTTAAGCAGCAAGCTCATTTTATAAAATAAACTATTAGATGCGGTCCAAAAAGTACCAGCGCCTGGGCCTGCTACGCCATCAAAAAAACCTAACGCTAAACCCTGCAACCACTGCTTTAGTTTAAGTATTGGGGTTACTTTTGGTAAATCATCCCCTTGTGTGGTGCTTAAGCTACCAAACAAGCTATAACAGGCCACCATAATAATAATGATAGGCAAAAGCTTATTTAAAAATTCAATACTTAAATGATCAACTATTAACGTACCAATCACAGCGCCTATGGCGGTAGCAAAAATGGAGTTTGCCCAAAACGTAGGACTAAATAGATTTTTTTTATAATACGTGTAGCTGGCCGTTAATGAACCAAAGCTAGCCGCAAGTTTATTGGTGCCTAGCGTTACATGCGGTGGCAAGCCTGCGGTGAGTAGTGCGGGTACGGTAAGTAACCCACCGCCGCCGGCAATTGCATCAATAAAGCCAGCAGCAAGGGCCGCGGCACATAAAACGGCCAGTGTTGTGGGATCTAGTGCAAGTTCAAACATTAATAATCTATTTGTCTTTTAAAAGGTGGTAAGGTGTCGAGCATGGCTTTGCCGTAGCGCTTGGTAACTAAGCGTCTATCGAGAATGGTTATACGGCCTTCATCGCTCTCTTTTCGCAGCAGTCTACCACAGCTTTGTACCAATTTCTTTGCTGCATCGGGCACGGTGATAGACAAAAACGGGTTACCGCCTTTACTTTGTACAAATTCGGCTTGGGCTTCTTCTATTGGTGATGTAGGTACGGCAAATGGTATTTTTGTAATTATTAGGTTTTCTAAATATTTACCAGGCAAATCAAGCCCTTCTGAGAGGCTTTGCGTACCAAACAAAATACTACCTTTACCACTATCAATATTTTGAGTGTGCTTTTTTAATAATGCCTCTCGCGACATTTCGCCCTGCACTAATAAGTTAAAACCTTTTGTTCTAAGAAACTTAGCCACATGGTCCATTTGCCAATACGATGCAAACAACACTAAATTAGCTTTTTTTGTGTTTAAGTACTCAGGCAAGGTTTGCGCTATATGATCGCTAAAGGCTTTGTCGGTTGGCTCAATTTTACTTACCGGAATACGCAAGGTTGCTTGTTTAGGGTAATCAAAAGGAGAGGGGACCTTAATAAACTTAACACCTTCTTCTTTTGCTAAGCCACTTTCATAAGCAAAATGATCAAACGAACCGAGAGCACTTAAAGTAGCAGAACACAAAACTGCACCGGCGCATTCATTCCATAGTTTGTCTTTTAAGTAGTAGCCAACTTCGATAGGACAATCACTTAATAGGTGATCGTGATGGTTTTTATATTCTAAACGCTTTATCCACCTAGCGTGGGGTGTGCCTTCGCCTTTATTTGCATAGCTATACCACAGCTTATTTAATTGCTCTAAGCGGTTTATGTAGTGTCCGCTTTCGGCCAAAACAGGGTCGGCAACGTAGGGTTTTATATCGCCATCGCTTACATCTTGCGTGAGGGTATCGTGCATTTTATTTAAACAACGCAGTGCATCTAGGGTGGCATCACTTATATCTTTAGCTTTGTTGTGCAATGATTTTGGTATTTCGCCATGCTCAAAACGGTATGTGTCGTCTTTTGAATATTCAAAGTCGGCATTATCAAGAATATCACGCACTACTTTTAAGTCTTTATTAGCATCGTTAATGCTATCGCATAGCTTAAAGTTTTGCCCAATGGCTTTTTGCCCCACTAGTACCTTAGACATTTTGCCGCTAAATTTGGTGAGCTTATCGAGCCAATCAATAGTGCCTTTAATAGTGGCCGCTGCCGATGAAAAGTCGCGGGTAATATGCGCAAGGTGGTGCGCTTCATCTATTACATAAATAGTATTATCGGGCTCGGGTAAAATTTTACCACCCCCTAAATCCAAATCAGCGAGTAATAACGAATGATTAATTACAAGTACATCCATTTGCATAAGCTGATTACGAGCAAGCTGAAATGGACAAGTTTGGTGGGCTTTCATTTGGCGTTGGCATGCGTGTTTATCGCAAGCGATTAAGTTCCATACCCTATCGGGGATGGTGTCGGCCCAGCTATCTCTGTCACCTTGCCACTTTTTATTTACATAGGCATCGTAAAGACCTTTTAAGCATTTAGTTTCCATAACACTTAGCGGCGAGGTAAGTGTGGGCATAAACTCCATTTGCGTTTGGCTATCACCATTAACTGCGTTATGTAGTTTATGGGCACATATATAGCGCTGCCTGCCTTTTACTAGGTCAAACTTAAAGTCGAGCCCAGAATGCTTTTTAAAAAAAGGCAGCTCTTTTGCTATTAATTGCTCTTGCAGTGCCACGGTAGCCGTAGAAATAACTAGCTTCTTTTTTTGTGCAAGGGCAAGCGGTAGTGCGCCTAAACAATAGGCAAGTGATTTACCTGTACCTGTGCCTGCTTCAATTACACAAATGCGCTGCTTTTTATGGTATTCGCCAGCCAGTGTTTTTGCTATTTCGGCAACTAGGTAGTTTTGGCTACTACGCGGGCGGTAATCAATGAGGTTATTAGCCACATGCTGGTGTACTTGCCTAATGGTTTTTTTTAGTTGGTCAGAAAGCATGGGGAGATAAACCTAAAATATGTATATAATTACAGTGTAGGAATTTTAGAGTTATAACCGTGTAACTACAAGCAACGATGAAATTAATTTAGTAAATTAATGCGGCGATTTTTTAAGTTTATAAATTACTCCCTATTGTGGTCTGTTTATATTTTGAGATTGAACAATTATCAACCCTTAATGTTTATAGGCCCTAAAGTAGAAAAACAAAATATAAGTAAGGTTTATTGATAGTGTATTTAACTTCTGGCTTTGTACTTTCTGCACAAGCGCACGATAGCGCTCAGGGTTTACAATATGAAATTTGGTTTGCTACCGATAATGGACCTATAAAAACAATTTCTGAGAATGAAACCGCGCTATTTTTTATAAAAAAGTCAGATGAAAAAGCAGCTCAAGCTATTTTATCTGCCGAATCACTGAACTTTTTAATCAAACCTCTTTCACTTAAAAACTTTCAGCAGCAAGTAATGTGTGGCTGTTACTTTTACTCGCTCAAACACTTTTATAGTGCGAGCAAAGCGTTAAAAAGTCGCGGTATTACACTTTATGAAGATGATATAAGGCCCATTGAGCGCTATTTAATGGAACGCTTTATTAAAGGTGGAGCGTGGGTTACGGGTAAACGAGTAGATCATGCGCATTACATTGAAATTTTAGATGCTAAATTAAAAGCTAACGCAGACTATACACCTACACTTTCTAAGTTATCACTTGATATAGAGTGTAATGAAAGTGGAGTGCTGTTTTCTGTTGGCTTAGTAGGCTGTGGTTTAGACTGCGTGATTATGATTGGCGAACCTGAGTATCATGATCCAAACATTGGTTATACTATTATATGGTGCGAAGACGAGGTTGCTCTATTGCATCAGCTTGTAACACTTATTAAGCAATGCGACCCAGATATTATTATTGGGTGGAATGTTATTGAGTTTGATTTTGCAGTTATTTATGAGCGCTCTGTGGCACTTGGAGTAAAACTATTACTAGGAAGAGGAAACCTTCCTTTATATGTTCGAAAAGGGCATTTTACACGGGTGTCTATTCCTGGGCGCTGCGTAATAGATGGTATTGATACTCTAAAAAATGCCACTTATAGCTTCGAGACCTTCTCACTTGCCAATGTTTCAAAAGAGATTTTAGGTGAATCTAAATTAATCGAGTCCAGTAACGGCTTACAAGAGATTATTCGTCAATTTAATGAAGATAAGCTCGCGCTCGCTAACTACAACCGCCAAGACTGCATACTTGTTAATAAAATTTTCGATAAGCTAAAGCTTCTCGATTTTGCAGTTATTCGCACACAGCTAACCGGCCTTGAGCTCGAAAAGCGTGGCGGCTCAGTGGCGGCTTTTGTAAACATGTATTTGCCTTTACTACATAGAAGCGGTTATGTAGCCCCCAATATGGGCGATCATGGGCTGACTTTTGAAAGTCCAGGTGGTTATGTTATGGAGTCGGTACCGGGGCTGTATAAAAATGTCATCGTGCTTGATTTTAAAAGCCTGTACCCCAGTATTATGCAAACCTTTCATATAGACCCGCTTGGCCTGATAGAAGGGATTGAAAACCCTGAAAATAGTATTGAAGGTTTTAATAGCGCACAGTTTTCTCGAGAGCAGCACCACTTACCCAAGCTTATAAAAAGCCTAGCACTCCAGCGTCAACGAGCTAAAGATAATCACGATTTAATGCTATCCCAAGCCATTAAAATAATAATGAACAGCTTATATGGTGTATTAGGATCACAAGGCTGTCGTTTTTATGACCCTAGACTCTCAAGTTCTATTACTTTACGTGGCCATGAAATAATGCAGCAAACTAAAAAGTGGATTGAAGAGCAAGGTTATAGCGTTATTTACGGCGATACCGATTCGACCTTTGTAAAATTAACGGATGATTTAAGTGTTGAAGTGTGTAATAAAATAGGTAAACAGTTAGCTAAACACATAAACACGTTGTGGCAGCAACACATACACGCTAAATATAATTTAACTAGCCATTTAGAAATAGAGTTTGAATCGCTTTACAGCCCGTTTTTTTTACCCACCATAAGAGGTAAAAGTGTGGGGTCTAAAAAGCGCTATGTAGGTCAGTTGATAAAGCCGGAAGAATCAAAATTGGTTTTTAAAGGCTTAGAAACCGTAAGAAGTGACTGGACTAAACTGGCTCAACAGTTCCAATTTGACTTATTTACCCTCCTTTTTAATCAACCTGAGCAAATTAGTGACCTTGTAAACGATTACATTAGTAAACTTTTACGTGGCGAATTTGATCATTTGCTGGTTTTTAAAAAACGTTTAGGTCAAAACTTAACCGATTATCAAAAAAATATCCCACCCCATGTACAAGCAGTAAAAAAGTTTCAGAAACAAAATAGTGAATTTACGCCAAAAAGAGGTGAATTTGTTACATTCGTTTACACAACCCACGGTGTTGAGCTGTATCAGGGGCTGCATAGCTATGACTACCCATTGTATATAGATAAACAGATTGTACCTTTATTAGAAATGGTTGCACAGTTTGTTAACGTTAACGTAAACAATTTTGAGCTAAAACAGTTCGAATTGTTCTAACTTGTACCCATTAATGCATTTTTTGATTACATAATCCACGTTTTAGCTCTATTTTTGTACAGCAATTCTTCATTTAAGCTAAAAACCAATAAAAACCCCTTTTTTAATTAATATTTGGTTAACAGTAGTTGGCTTTTAGATATTTTTTGTTTAGTATTTGGTTTAGTCGCTGTTAACAAACTGTGACAACAAAAAATAATTAAATAATAGTCGCTTCTAACAAGTGGTGACCCAGGGAGAATCAAATGTTAAATAATAAAGTTTCAAAGGCAGTTCGCTTAGCGATTGCATTTGGTGCAGTATCAACAGCTGCATTTTCGTCAAGTTCATTTGCTGCAGAAGAAGAGTCTGCAGAGAAAGTAGAACGCATCCAAGTAACTGGTTCACGTATCAAACGTACAGATTTAGAGGGTGCTTCTCCAGTAGTATCTATTACTTCTGCTGATATTAAACTAGAAGGTGACTACACAGTTGCAGATGCGCTACGTTCTAGTTCATTAAACTCATTCGGTTCGTTTTCAGAGCGTTCTGGTAGCTCAGCTCAATCACAGGCAACTATCAACTTACGTGGTGCTGGCTCACGTCGTACTTTAGTACTTTTAAATGGTCGTCGTTTCCCTGGTTCACCAACATTAGGTGGTGCTTCTGCTAACCTTAATGCTATTCCAATGGCTGCTGTTGAACGTATCGATATCATGACTGAAGGTGCATCTTCTATTTATGGTTCTGATGCAATGGCGGGTGTTGTTAACGTAATTTTAAAAGAAAACTTTGAAGGCCTAACGTTTAACATCGGTGCAGGTCACCGTGACCAAGACGAAGGTACTACTTCTACAGAGTTTTCTGTAACAGGTGGTGTATCTAGCGATAAAGGTAACATTACATTCTCTTTTGACCACCAATCTCGTAAAGGCATTTCAGATGCTGACCGTGACTACACTAAAGCGCAAATTGGTGATTTAGACGGTGATGGCGACATTGAGGCTTACACTGCAGATACTGTAGGTTGGTCTTACTACGGCGCTACTGTACTTTCACCTGATTTTGCTACAGCATCAGCTTCACTTTTATGTGACGATTTAATCTCTGAATACGGTGAAGATACTTTCCGTCGCGTTGATGCAAACGAAAGCTGGGGTCCAGGCTCTGAGTACTGTATGTATGCGTTCGCTAACGTATCTTACAACACAGCTTCAATCGACCGTAACACATTATATGTTAGTGCTAACTACGAGCTAACAGACGACATTGAGTTCTTTGCTCAAACAATGTTTGTACAAAACTCTTCATTTGGTCGTTACGCTCCACCGGCTGCACCATGGGAAAACATGTCAGCTGATAACCCACACAACCCATACGGTGAAGACGGTGCATATGGTTTATTCCGTTGGGTAGGTATAGGTACACGTGATGGTAACGTAGACGATTACAACCAAGATTTAACAGCTGGTTTACGTGGTGATTTAGATTGGAACAACGCTTCTTGGGAAGTTTACTACCACCACAACAAAGCAGATAACAAATCTGTGGGTGAGTACTACCTTTCTTACAGCGGTTTAGCATACAACGAAGCTAACGATATCGATTTAGGCTCTGATGAAGGCATTGCCAACATGAAATCGACTACGTTACAAAGCTCTGCTTCTACTTTTGACCAATACTTTGCTGGTTTAGGTTTTGACTTATTTGAACTACCAGGGGGCGCTGTTGCTCACTACGTAGGTGTTGAGTACTTTGAACAAACTTACGAAGATATTTACGATGGTCAATCTGAAGCTGGCCTAATCGGTGGCTCTGCTGGTAACTCTTCAATGGGTGACCGTGATGTTACTGCTATCTTCTTCGAATCAGTACTACCAGTTTCTGATACAGTAGAAGTAAACTTAAAAGCTCGTTACGATGATTACTCTGACTTCGGTGATAACCTTGCTCCTGCAGTATCTGCTCGTTGGCAGGTTGCTGATAACGTAGTGATTCGTGGTTCTTACTCTGAGTCTTTCCGCGCGCCAGGCCTAGATTTACTTAACGCAGCACGTACATTCTCAGCTGAATCTGCAATCGATTACTCTGCAGGCTCTACTACATCACGTCAGTACGATACGTACTACACAGCAAACTCAGAGCTTGAAGCGGAAGAGTCAGATTACATCAACTTAGGTGTGGCGTGGGATGTAAACGACAACTTAAGCTTTAAGTTAGATTACTTCCAACTTTCTATTGATAACGTTATACAGTCAAAATCTCTACAGGGCTTATTATCTGATGAGGCAGCTGGCCTAATCACTGCAGTAAGTGCTGATACAGATACGTCTAACGAAACTTTCTACCTTAAGCGTTCTGCTTCAGGTACGCTACTTGAAGCGGGTACTTCTTACTTTAACGGTGCTGGTTTCGAAATTGAAGGTTTTGACTTCACTATTAATGCAAACGTAGAGACTGATTTTGGTGATTTCCGCTTTAACAATGTTAACAGTGTAACTCTTTCATACGATTCTGAAGTGGGTGGTGTTGTACAAGACACTGCTGGTTGGTCTGGCCAACCTGATCTTAAGTCAGTAGCAACAATTTCTTGGTCACTTGATGATCACACAGTATCTTGGAACTCTACTTACACAGCAAGTACGTCTGAAACTGAAGTTGATGAAGATGGTGATGGTTTCTACGAGCAATCAGGTGACTTAGACAGCTGGTTAATCCATAACTTAACTTACAGCTACAATGCAGGTGTTTACGGCGCTGTAACATTTACAGTAAGTAACTTAACTGATGAAGACCCAGTTCTTTCTTCAGCTGGTACATGGGATAACCAAGACCTTTACAACAACTTTGGTCGTGATTACCGTCTAAACTACTCAATTAGCTTCTAATATTAATTAGAAACAGGTTGGTATATAGGGCTGAATTTATTCAGCCCTTTTTTTATGGGGATTTTATATGGAAAATTATTGGAGTGAGTATTGGTCTCAAGGGTATTTAACTTCATTTGGGCAGGATATTAAAAAAAACTATACAGGCAAGCTCAAGCAGAGCTGGACAGGTTTTGCTAGCGAGCTTAGTCCACAGTGTAAGATATTAGACATAGGGACTGGCAATGGCGCACTGATAAAGCTCATACACGATAGTAGTAAAGATCAGTTGAATTTTATTGGTATCGATAAAGCAACAGTGGCAAAGAGTGTTACAGGCGTGCCTGAGTCGCGTATTTTATCAAGTGTAAGTGCAGAGACCTTACCTTTTGAAAATAATGAATTTGATGCGATAGTGGCTCAATTTGCAATTGAATACAGTGAACTATCAAAAAGTATTCCTGAATTATTTAGAGTATTAAAACCGGGTGGGTTTTATCAAATTGTTTGCCATGAAATAGACTCAGATATAGTTAAACCAAATGTGCTTATACTGGAGTCTGCTGTTCGCGTACGTAGCGACTTGTTAACCCCCTTAAAGCAGCTAATTGATGAGTTAACAAAAGGTGATAATGCTCAGGTCAATAACTTGATAAAAACAATAAATAACCTTATCCAGCTTGAAAGGGAAGTACATCCACACGCAGTTAATGGAACACGGTATCCTGACTTTTTTCAGTTTATTTTGAATAATAGAAAAATAGATTTAGAACGCGCCTATCAATTATTTACTCAAGAGCTTGAGGGGCTGACCTTTAGGCTAAATGACTTAAAGCAAGCGGCGTTAAATTCACAGAAAATTAGCCAGTTGTTATTAGGCAATAAAATATCTAAAGAGGCTTTAGTTGACGCTAATAATGAATATATCGGAACGCTTTACAAGGGACGCAAATAGCTAGCCTCATCACTAAAATGCGTTCTGTGCATTAATAACCTAGCAGCTTTGATGGTATTTCATAGGCCGTATGAGCTGCATAGCCCACCCCTTCTAGCTTTGTGGCGACTTGTTAAACAACATTTTCACTCACATTGTCATTTATAAATTTTAAATTATCTTGTTAATACCTTTAAAAATGTTAATAAATAAATGTGTTTTAGACTTTATACCTAAAAATACATCGTTCCGATTTTTGGTATATTTAAGTTTAATTGTTTGTCCCTTTTATTGAAATAAACTCTAGTTAATTATATTTAAAGTGATGTGAATTATTGGTTTTTAATGTGTTGACTATGTTTATATATTGGTAATAACATTTACAAAAGAAGCGATGCTTTCACTTCTTATGCTATTCATTTAATAGCTAAAATAATAAATATATAAATAAAATTCTTTCAGGGAGAATCACATGTTAAATAATAAAGTTTCAAAGGCAGTGCGCTTAGCGATTGCTTTTGGTGCAGCATCTGCAGCTGCGTTTTCAGCAAATACATTTGCTGCTGAAGAAGGGGTTGAAAAAGTAGAACGTATTCAAGTTACTGGTTCACGTATTAAGCGTACTGACGTAGAAACACCAGTACCTGTGACTATCATTGGCAGAACAGATATAGAGCAAATGGGGGCATTAAACGTAGCTGACGTTTTAAACCAATCACCTGTTGCTATAGCCGGCGCAGACCAATCTAACTCTTCATTCAGTACTTCTGGCGTAGGTTTAAACACAACCTCATTAAGAAACTTAGGTGAAGCGCGCACTTTAGTATTGGTTAACGGCCGTCGTTTTGTATCTGGTCGTTCACCTTCAAGTGGTTATGCCGTTGATTTAAATGCCATCCCAGCCTCAATGATTGAGCGAATCGAAATATTAAAAAGCGCTTCATCTGCCATCTATGGTACAGATGCTGTAGCTGGTGTAGTAAATATTATCACTCGTGATAACGTAGAGGGTGTTGAAGTTAACGCTCAAACTGGTATTTCCGACGAAGGTGATCGTGAGAAGTACTCTCTAAATCTAACCGCTGGTAATAGTTGGGATTCAGGTAATGTAACCGTTGCTATTGGTTATGATGATGACAAAGGTCTAAAACCTTCTGACCGTGCGTTTTCTGAGTTTGATGAAGCGATACTACTTGATGAAAACGGTAACGAGTATGTAGGGAAGGTATTCTCTTCGTATACTCCTCAGGGGCGTGTCGGCTCGTATAATGCTGACGGTACTCCTTACACTGGGCTTGAAGGTGGCGATGCATTTAACAGAGCTGATTATCGTCAATTAGTTACCCCACTTGAAAGAAAGTATGCTGCGTTAAACATCAAGCAAGAAATTAATGATGATGTGGAATTCTTTGCTGAGATGAACTGGAACTCATCTAAAACTTATAACTCGACTATTGAGCCAACGCCATTTTCTACTAATGATGTATTCTTACCAGAACGTGGTGGAGAAGGTGGGATAAAGCTTAGTAATCCTATGGTTCCGGAGTTACTTCGTGAAAATCTTCTTAATGACGGTTATGGCTTAGATGATAACATTCCCGAGCTAGTTCGCCGTATGGTTGAGTTTGGTGCTCGTTCTACTGATTTAGAGCGTGATACTGTTCGAATTGCGACAGGCATAGATTGGATGATCAATGATGACTGGTCATTAAATACTTATGTATCTTGGGGTAAAACTGATCAACGTCAAGACAGTGGTGGCCAAGTTAACATTGAAAGAGCAGCACAAGCTTTTGATGTAGTACAAAACGATGATGGTTCACTTCAATGTGCAAATGATCTAGCTGTTTTACAAGGTTGTGTGCCATTAAATTTATTTGGTGAGGGCTCTGTTTCAGCAGAAGCTGTTGATTATGTTAAAGTACCTGCCAAAATTGCTGGCCAAACTGAGCAATTTATAGTTTCTGCTTCTTTAGTTGGTGAATTACCAGTTGAACTAGCAGGCGGAAGAATTGGTGTAGCTATGGGGGCAGAGCACCGTTTAGAAAGTGGTTTCTTCAACCCAGGTGATCTAGCTCAAACTGGTGCGTCAAGTACTAACCGCTCATTACCAACTGATGGCAGTTACTACTCTAACGATTACTATGTAGAAACAATATTACCTATTTTAGATAATCTTGAGCTTGATTTAGCTGCTCGCTATTCAGATCATGAAATTGTTGGTGGTCAAACAACATGGAATGCGGGTATTCAATACTCACCAATTGATACATTGAAATTTAGAGCTTCAGCAGCAACAGCTATACGTACACCAAACATTGCAGATTTATTTGGTGGCCGAGGTGAGACCTTTGCTACAGTAACAGATCCGTGTAGTGGTGTGACTGCTTCAGATACTGGTAATGTAGCTCAAAACTGTTTATCAATTCCTGAGATTGCTGCTCGTGTTGCCGCAAATGGCTCGTTTGAATTAACACAAACAGAGGCACAAAGCACTGGTGGTTTTATTGGTGGTAATGAAGATGTTCAAGAAGAAACTGCAGATACATACAGCTTAGGTGTTGTGTGGCAAGCAACTGAAGAGTTTGCTTTAACAGTAGATTACTATGATATCTCTGTGGAAGATGCTATTTCAACGACAAGCCGTACTACAGTACTAAACCGTTGTTTTGATGTAAGTGCTGCTGACTTTGATCCAACTTGTGGTGGGAATTCTTTACGTGACCAAAATGGTGCTTTAGTTGAAGTAAACTCAGGAACAAGTAACGAAAACAATATCGAAACTGCTGGTCTTGACATTGAGTTAGCGTACAAGATTGATACTGAGCATGGTGAATTTGGTGCAAATCTGATTTGGAATCATCTAATCAAATATGATGAAACAGGTATCGAGAGTGGTGAAACAGTTGAATATGCTGGCCAAGTATTCACTCCAGATAACAGAGCAAATCTTAACTTAAGCTACGGCTTAGAAGATTTAAATCTTTCGTGGCGTATGCGTTACTGGGATCGTTCAAAAGATAGTGTTGATGGAGGTAACTTCAACTACACAGACTTTACTCCTTTAGAGAAATATAACGAATTCCCATCAGTTGTTTATCACGATATTTCAGCAGGCTATAGCTTCTCTGATAGTACAAATGTGACATTAACAGTGCGTAACTTATTTGATAAGCAACCACCAGTTGCTAACCAAAGTTCTTCTAGTGGTGGTACAGGTATTAATACAGTTTCTGAAGCATATGATGTAACTGGTAGATACTTACAATTAAGTTTAACTACTAAGTTTTAATTAGTTATTAAATGTCAAAGCCGTGATTTTAATCGCGGCTTTTTTTTAAACTTTAAAAAAATAGCTAATACTTTCTTCTCGTAGCCTATTTTCTATTTTAGGCTTATACTAAAAAGGAATTAAAATCTAACCCTATAATTTAGCGAGATATAAATGAAAGAAGTTCGATCTTTTATTAAAACAGCATCATTAACTGAGCTAGAAAAAGCACAACAATTAATCACTGATGCGATTGCAAAATATACTGAGCAGCTACAAGCTAAACAGGAAGTGTTGGATCTTTTAAAAGAAAAAGGACTTACGTTAGAAGATTTACAAGATGGTACTGCAGATAAGCGAACTAAAGTAAAAGCTAAGTATCGCATTGAAGTAGATGGCGAGGTGGTTGAATGGACCGGTCGTGGACGTCGTCCTAAAGCGTTTGAAGGTGTTGATTTACAAAAGCACCTAGCTTAATAAAATAACAGAGAAGCTACGGCTTCTCTTTTTTTATGATGTATAACTTAATAACTAAACCTTAGGCTTACGCTTTGCAAGTCAGGTTTAATTGGCGAAAACTTACCTTAAACTCCCCGCAGTCGCTTAGTATTTGTTAAACTGCATTTCTGGTTATTCTATTTACTATTTTCATGAGCTATAAATTAAGGCCGTATCAGCAAGAGGCCGTAGAGCGCACCGTTTTACATTTTAGAAAAACAAATGACCCTGCCGTAATTGTACTGCCTACCGGTGCCGGTAAAAGCCTTGTTATTGCAGAGCTTGCGCGAATAGCTAAACAAAAAATACTGGTGCTTGCACATGTTAAAGAGCTTGTAGAGCAAAACGCACAAAAATATAAAAGCTTTGGTTTAAAAGCGAGTATATTTTCAGCAGGGTTAAAAGAAAAATCACTTAGCCACCAAGTTACCTTTGCCAGTGTTCAATCTTTATCGCGTAATTTAAATAAATTAAATGAGCATTATTCTTTGCTTATTATTGATGAGTGCCACAGAGTAAATGGTGATAAAAAAAGCCAATACGGAAAGGTTATAAATACGCTCAAACAATATAACCCTCAGTTAAAAGTATTGGGTTTAACGGCCACACCTTATAGATTAGGAATGGGGTGGATATACCATCATCATTACCATGGTTTTGTAAAAGGTAATAAAGAAAGCCCATTTAAAAACTGTATATTTGAATTACCGCTCAGGTATATGATCAAACATAACTACTTAACGCCGCCAAATGAAGTGGACGCGGCAATTAGTCATTATGACTTTTCGTCTTTGGCTACTAATGCGTTTGGGCAATATACGACTGATGATATGAATGCGCTTTTAAAAAACAGTGAGCGCGCAACGCAAGCTATACTAAAGCAGGTAATACAATACAGCGAAACCCGCCAAGGCGTAATGATATTTGCGGCAACGGTGATGCACGCGCAAGAAATTTTAACTTATTTACCCGCAGAGCAAAGTGCCCTTATAACTGGTGATACCCCAAATGCTGAACGCGATAAATTAATAAATCAATTTAAACAAAAAAACATCAAATACCTCGTTAATATTTCTGTTTTAACTACCGGATTTGATGCGCCGCATGTCGATTTTATCGCTATTTTACGCCCTACCGAATCGGTTAGCCTATACCAGCAAATTGTTGGCCGTGGACTTAGGCTAAATGAAGGAAAAACAGATTGCTTAGTTATAGATTACGCAGGCAACGGCTTTGATTTATTTCACCCTGAAGTGGGTGATAAAAAAGGTGACAGCGATAATGAACCCGTTCAAGTGCTTTGCCCTGGGTGTGGGTTTGCAAATATTTTTTGGGGAAAAACCGATTCAGCAGGCAAAGTCATTGAGCATTTTGGTAGGCGCTGCCAAGGTTTATTAGAAGATGACGAAGGCCATAAAGAGCAATGCGATTATCGGTTTAGGTTTAAAGAGTGTGACCAATGTGGCGCTCAAAACGATATTGCTGCGCGTAAATGCCATGATTGCGGCGCTGTAATGGCCGACCCCGATGACAAGCTACGCAACGCACTTAACTTAAAGGATGCGTTAGTACTACGCTGCAGCGGGTTATCAGTGGTAAAACTGAAAGATGATTTAATTAAAATAACCTACTTTGATGAAGATGGCGCAAGTTGCGATGAGGTATATAACCTTGCCAGTAAAGGTGGGCAATATATTTTTAATAAACAGTTTGGAAAACGCCTAGGGCAGGGGCAAGCGCCAGTCGAATTTAAAAATGCTGAGCAGGTTATTAAGGCACAGTTTGATTTAGTGCACCCTGACTTTGTTATCGCGCGTAAAAGTAAAAAGTATGGCTGGAAGGTATCTGATAAATTATTTGATTACACAGGCAGCTTTAGAAAAGCGAATCAGTTAAGCGGCTAGGCTTAACTGATCCTTATCAAGCGGCGTCTTCGTCCATTAAACCCCAGCCATCGCCATAGCCATTGTAGCTATTAGCAATGCTTTCAAGGTATTGCTCTGCTTGGCCAAGTAATGTGTGCTCTGGCACCATTTGTACATGAGTAATTACTTCCCATACGCCTGTGTCTTTGCATTTTTCAACGTTAGTGCTTTGTACTAATGCATCAGAGACTATTTCTTTAGCAAACTTTTCAGCGTCAGCTTGTTGTTCAAATAAAATGAAAAAATCGATTTGGTGCATTTTGCTTAAATCAACGCCAGCAGCGGCTATTTCGGCTAAAAGTTGGCCGTTATCATCATCAGGGAATTGCATTAAAAACTCATTTAAAATTAATTTTGTATTCGTAGTGGCTATTGTAACCAAAATATTGCTTTAAAGCGTATTAATTTTAACGTTAAAAACGAGCAAAATTTGGTGCAAGATTACGATTAAGTTAATGTGTTGCTCATTATGGCTATGTTAGTATGCAACTCATCCAAGGTTAAATTTAAAGAATAAAAAGTAAGGATATTTACTTGTTCAAACAGTTATTACGTTTTGTGTTTTTTTTCGTTTTTTTCATAAGCACTCAAGTCAGCGCTGAGCAAAGGGTAATTGAAGATTACGAGATTAAAGGGATCAGTGGCGAGTTAGAAAGTAACGTTGAGCTATATTTAAAGCAACTAGTTGGTGAAAAGCCTACAAGAACCTTGCGTCGCTACGCCAAAAAGCAAGTACAAAGCAGTATTAAAGCGCTGGGGTATTACAATCCAACGATAGACATTGAGTTTGATAAAGACGATAAAGAGCTTATCGTCCAAATAGAACGCGGACCTGCCACTCGCATTGAAGCAATTAATATAACGCTCAATGGTGAGGGGAAAAGCGACTCGCAATTACAAAATGTTATTAAAAATTTAAATTTAACCCAAGGCGATGTGCTTAATCACGGCAAGTACGACTCAGCCCATAAAAAAATAGAGTCGATGTTATTAGAACTAGGCTATTTCGATGCTAAATGGCCAGTTCGAAAGCTTGCTGTATCAGTGCAAAAAAACAGTGCCGTTATCACATTCAGTATAGACACCGGCGTGCGCTACGCCTATGGCGATATTATCATCGCAAAAGACACGCCCGCAGAAAAATACATTCGCTCACTTGCGCCTTTTACCCAAGGTCAAGCTTATAAAGCCACACAGATTGCTGATTATAACCTTGAACTTTCAAGCACGCCGTATTTTTCAAGCGTGCGTATTTATGCCGATATACCAGCAAGGGCCAACGGGCAAGTACCGATTAATATTGACGTGCTGCACAAACCCGCTAATAGCTACGAAGTGGGTGGCGGCTTCAATACCGAACTGGGTCCAAAAGTGCGTTTTAAATGGAGTAAACCCTGGATCACAGAAGACGGGCATTACCTCGAAAGCAATTTAAATGTAGCTGAGAAACAACAAGATATTTCTATGGCGTACACCATTCCAGTCGATGACCCGAACGACGATTTATGGCGGTTTTCAGTAGGTTACAAATTAGAAGATGAACTTGCCGATGATATTTACAGTGAAATACTGACCGGACAATTACAGCGCCAATGGTTAACTGAAGATAAATGGGTACGCACGGCATTTTTACGCCGCGACCAAGAAACATACCGCATTGGTGATGAACCTGAAGAAAGCACCGAAATGCTAATGCCAGGTATTAGCTATGCCCGTAAAAAAACAAAAGGGGGCACAACGCCTTATTGGGGGGAGCAGTGGTTAATTTCGGCAGAGTTTGGTTTAGACGATGTACTTTCAACTACAAACTTGGTGCGGGTGCAATTGCAGCATGCGTGGCTACGAACTTATTTAGATAAACACTTAGTTTTTTTAAAAGCAAACGTTGGCGCAATGCTGGTCGATAATATTGAAAACGTACCTTATTCGTTGCGTTTTTATGCCGGTGGTGACCAAAGTGTACGTGGTTTTGCTTATCAGTCTATTTCTCCTGAAGATGAAGACGGTGACTTAATTGGTGGTAAATACTTACTAACTAGTACGATTGAGTACAACTACCAGTTTGCGCAAAACTGGCGCGCAGCCATATTTGTAGATGGTGGTACCGCCACAAATGACTTTTCGGATGACTTTGAAGTGGGCGCAGGCTTTGGCTTTCGTTATTTAACGCCCATAGGCCCCGTAAAAGTAGATCATGCATGGGGGCTGACTAAAGAAAGTAAAAGCACACGTTTAAGTATTACCATAGGGCCAGAAATTTAATGTCAGTATTTAAAAAAATATCCGCCGCTGTCATCGGCATTTTAATCACGCTTGCCGTTATTATATTTTGTTTGTTATTTACTGCGCCCGGTAATCAATTTATTGCTTATAGTGCAAACAAAATGGTAGACGGCTTACATATTGAGATTAAAAAAGGGCGCTTTTTATATAACAACCCGTTTAATGTGAGCTTTAAAAACCAAAGTACAGATTTTAAAGCCCAGCAGCTTAAAATAGATTTATTTTGGTGGCAGTGCGATGGCTTATGTATTGAAAATGTAAGTGCGCGGTCAGTCAAGCTTGCTCTTGGCAATCCGCCCGAAGCTACACAAGAGAGCGCCTCAGAGCCATTAGCTAAAATTACGTTTCCCTTTAATATTGCAGTAAAAAATATAGCAATAAACGAATTTGTATTAAATCATTCCAGTGCTGATGTAACCGTAAATAACTTTACCCTTGCAGCGAAAGCCGAAGATGCAACCTTAGCGGTAAAAAGCCTGACTATTAGCGATGTACTGGTAAAGCTTAAAGAGCAACCCACCTCATCCAAACAGGCAACGGTTCAGCAAAGCCAGGCGCTAACAGCGCTACCCGCGTTACCAGATATAGAATTTACATCGCCCCTTAATTTACGGGTAGAGCAGTTTGACGTAAAAAAAGTGGGTATTGAACTAGGTGAGCAAACACATACAGTTGAAAACATAGCGCTTGCACTAAATGTAGAAGATGAAATAGTTAACTTACAAACCCTTAGCGCGCAGTATCAACAATGGCAATTAAATACGCAGTTGAGCAGTGAACTTACTGGGAACTTGCCGATAAAGGGTGAAATAGCCTTAAATAGCGACTTACATCAAGCTAATCTGGCATTAAGTGGCGATCTATCTGATTTAAATATAAAGTTAAATACAACCGGCCAATACCCATTGAATTTAACGGCAACGGCTAATTTAAAACAAAAAAATTATCCATTTGAACTTACCGGTAAAGTTGAGCAGTGGCTGATTGACGCGCAAAGTAATGAGCTAAAAGTAAGTCATGTTGATTTATCAGCCTCGGGTAATGCAGATGATTATACGCTAAGTTTAAAAGCGGATAGCCAGCTAGGTGCCTATCCAGCTGTTGTATTAAATACGCAATTAAACGGCTCGCTTAGCCAAGCACAGCTAAGCACTTTAAGCCTAAAAGCAAACGACAGTAGTGCAATATTCAATGGCAACGTTAATTGGCAAAAGGGCATACAGGCCGAATTTTCTGGTTCGTTAAATAGTTTAAAAGCACAGTATTTAACAGATACCGTTACAAGTGATATTTCTGGTCAGCTAGAGGGGCGCTTTAATAGCGAAGGGCAAAACTGGCAATTGCAAATGGATAATACGCAGCTTACAGGAACACTTAACCAAACACCGCTTGAATTTGCCTCAAACTTTACACTTAATAATACGCTTAAAGCTAACATAGATAGCCTGTATTTGAGTAGCGGGCCTAATAAGTTAACCTTGAGCGGGCAAGTAGACGACACCTGGCAGGTTGACGGGAAAGTAACACTCACAGGAAGTGAGCAAACAAACCTGCCATTTGTAGCAAATGGTAAGGCCGATTTAAAGATTAGAGGCCAGCGTTTAACCCCTGCCGTTGATTTATCGTTATTACTCGACAACTTTATCTATAACGATATAAACGTTAACAAACTCGCCCTCAAAGGAAAGCTCGATACCGCCGCAGACTGGCAAACTGATGTGAGCTTAAACGTAGGCTCAGCAAAGGTTGCTGATGAGATCATTAATCGCGTTGAGCTAACAGCCTCTGGCGATAAAACCGATCACCAAATTGTTGTCGCTATAGATGCAGAGCAAGGGGCTGCTGAGCTTGAAGTAGCCGGTAAGCTAAATAATGACGTGTGGAATGGCTCGCTCAGTAACATAACGCTAAGTGATAAAAAGCTTAGTTTTAGTAATAGTAAAAAAATTGCAGTGATGTTTAATACTCAAACCAGCGACTTTGATGTGAGTGCGCATTGTTGGCGCTCAAACAAAAGTGAGCTATGCATTAACACTCTTGCGCAAACCAAAAACTTGGGCCAATTTAATGCCAGCTTGAGCAATTTAGCGCTTGAAGAGCTAAAACATTTTTTACCAGATAACATGCGTACGCGAGGCGATATAAGCGGCGACTTTGCTGCAAATTGGAGCGAGGGCGCTTTAAAAACACTACGGGCTAATTTAAATTCGCACGAACTTGTTGCGGTTCTTACCTCAGAGGAAGACCTGTTTAGGTTGCCTATAGAAACGCTAAAAATCAGTGCCTATACTGACTCTCAAACAGGTAAACTAGAAGCAGATTTAGACTCAAGTGTGCTGGGTAAAATAACCACCCAAATTAATATTGATGATATTCAAAATCAGCAAACATTAAACGGTAACATCGATATAGACAAAATTTTGCTATCAGACTTACATCCATTTTTAGAGACCCTTGAGCAATTAAAAGGGGATGTAACCGGTAATGTGGCACTTGCTGGCACATTACAAGACCCACTATTAAAAGGTGAGCTAAATGTTAGTGATATCAATTTAGAAGGTGAGCAGTTACCTATAGTATTGCAAAAATCTAATATAAACATTTTATTTGATAAAACTACCGCCACAATTAAAGGTAATTTAAACGACAGCCAAGGTGGTAAAATAAACTTAACTGGCGATGTAGATTGGCAAAGCGCACAGCCTGAGGTAAACGTAAGCGTTAATGGCGAGCAGTTTTTTGTGCGTGCACAGCAAGGCGTGACGTTTAAAGTATCTCCTGATTTAACCATTGGACTGGCAAATAATGCATTAAAGCTGTCGGGCGAAGTGATTGTACCTTATGGCAGAGTAATGATTGAAGAGCTGCCAGAGGGCGCCGTTCAAGTGAGCGACGATGAGATTATTGTTGATCAGCAAACGGAAAAATCAGAAAACGTGCCATTTGACTACGATGTAAATTTAAAAGTCATTGTTAAAAACGATGTGAAAATAGAATCGTTTGGCCTTGAGTCTAAAATAGCGGGAGATTTGGCCATCAAAATGAGCCAAGGGGCCCCTATAATTGCCACCGGCGAGCTCAATTTAATCGATGGAACGTATTTAGCTTTTGGCCAAGATTTAATTATTAGTACTGGGCAAATAGGGTTCAGTGGCTCGATTGAGCAACCATTTTTAAATATTGAAGCCATACGTAATCCAGACACAACAGCAAACGGTGTTGTGGCAGGTGTTACGCTTACTGGTAACGTTGAGCAACCTACCTTAAAAGTGTTTTCTGAGCCGGCAATGGACCAAGCACAAGCGCTTGCTTATTTACTCAATGGGCAGCCGTTAGGCGAGGGTGACAGTTCAAGCGACGCCATGCTTACTCAGTTATTGCTCTCACAAGGGGTGAGCCGCAGTGAAGGCGTTGTATCTAAAGTTGGCGAAACCATTGGTTTATCTGATGTAAGCTTAAGCTCAACGGGTTCTGGCGATAACACTAAACTTGAAATATCGGGCTATGTAGCGCCTAGCTTACAAGTTAAATACAGCGTAGGGGTGTTTGACTCGCTCAGCGAGGTCGCTATTCGTTATCAGCTGCTTTCGCAATTTTATGTAGAGATCACCAGTGGTTTAAATCAAAATGTTGATTTACTCTATAAGTTTGATTGGGATTAAATAGAATTATATGAAAGGATTATATTTAGCAGCACTAATAACAGGATTAACTGGCTGTGCCCAACACACAGAGCAATACGCGAGTACTCAACAAACACCAACACGTAGCGCAAGCGAGGTAATAAAGCAGGCTAAAGCGCACGAATGGCGAAATGTAGACAAGCAAAATATTTTAAAAATTACGCTACCTACAGGGCCGGCTTATGTTGAGCTTAACCCGCAGCTTGCAGCTAAACATACTGCGCACATAAAACAACTTGCACGAGAAGGTTTTTACAAAAATACCCGTGTTTATCGTTTTGTTGAAGGGTTTGTAGCACAAGGTGGCGACAGCTCAGGCAACAAACCAATTAAAACGGCTAATAAAACGGTGCCAGCGGAGTTTTACCATACCACTACACAGCCGCTTAAAATTACAGAGCTGCAAGGTGATGGGTACGCGCCTGTAACGGGGTTTTTAAACGGTTTTGCCGTCGCACAAAATGCTACTAATACAAAAACTTGGCAGGTACATTGCCACGGCGTGTTTGCCATGGCGCGTGGCAATGAGATAAACAGTGCAAGCACGGAATTTTTTGTCACCATTGGGCAAGGTCCGCGCTACCTTGATAATAATATTACTGTGTTTGGAAGAGTGCTTGAAGGTATGCAGCACTTTAATCGTTTACAGCGTAAGCCTGTTCCTAATACGCCATTTAACCCAATTACAAACATTGAGGTGTTAGCTGATATTAAAAGTGATAAAAGCACCTTTAGTGTTATGAACACAGACTCACAATCATTTAGAGAATTGATTGAGGCGCGAAAAAATCGTACCGAACCTTGGTTTGTGCACGCCCATAACTATGTTGATGTGTGCGCAATGCCTATTCCGACTAAGCGCATTAATTAGCATATAATGTGTATAAAAAAAGGAGCTTAGGCTCCTTTTTTTATAGTGATATTTAAGTCGATTGGTATTACTGGCGATTAATTTTTACCGCAAACGGCGTATCGTTATAGTGCGTTGAACGATACGGATTTATATCTAGTCCACCACGGCGTGTATAACGCGCATAGACCTCAAGCTCTTTAATATTTAGCTGCGTGGTTAAATCACTATAAATACGCTCTACACATTGCTCATGGAATTCATTGTGCGTTCTAAATGAAATTAAATAGCGCAAGAGTGCCTCATGGCATATTTGCTCACCAGTGTAGCGAATAATTATACTGGCCCAATCAGGCTGCGAGGTAATTAAGCAGTTAGATTTAAGCAAATGGCTATGCAGGGTCTCAGTTACTTGGGTGTCACTTTTTGATTTAAGTGAGTAGGCGTCAATATCGTAGTTATCTATTTCAATATCTAAATCGTCAATACATTGCCCAGGTAATGGCGTGCAAGGTAAGCAGTTATACTCATCAGGTGCGTATAAAGTTACTGCTACATCGCTATTTACCGCATTTGATAAGTCTTCAATTAAATGCTGTCTTACTACCTCAATACTTTCAAAGCGGGTTTGATTAAAGCTATTTAAGTAAAGTTTAAACGACTTAGATTCAATAATATGGCTGCTTTGGCACGCAAAAGTAAATAAAGCCACGGCAACCTGTGGTTTACCTTTAGCGTTTAACCATGAAAGCTCATAACCTGTCCAAATATCTTGGCCTTTAAAGGGCAACTCGGCTTCGTCAATATTTAAAGCATCACGATTTAACTTGCGGGCAATAGGAAAAAGTAAGCTAGGCGAATATACATCTACGTATTCAGTAGACTGCCCTAACACACTACCTTTGAGATCTGGAGAATTGCTGTAATCTGTCATGTTTGCTCTTAAATAGTTACAATAGATGGATTATATCTAATTTAAATGAGTTTCGCAGTATGTCTGTTGCAATGCAAATGGCCCAACTTCACGCACAATTTTGTGAAAAAACCGTTAAAAACACCGCTAAATACCCGCTTATGGCACACGATGAGCAATGGCCTAGCCCGTGTGAATTTGGCGAAGTAGACGCCCAAGGCAATATTCAATGGAAAAGTGCTTTGCAATCTCCCATAGGTTCGTTATCAGATTTAGCTAACGCACTTGAGCTGAGCTTCCCTGCAGGGTTTGATGAGTTTTATGGGCACATGTATGGCGGCAGTATTTTAGCCAGCATAGAAGGCCATCGTGTTGAGTTATTACAAGCGTGGAATAAAGATGATTTTGACCTGCTGCAACAAAATATTACTGGCCATGTCTTAATGAAACGAAAGTTAAAGCAGCCAGAAACCCTATTCATTGGTTTAACTGAGCAAGATGACCTACTGGTTACCGTGCAGGTAAATACCGGTGAGGTATGTTTAGAGTACGTGGGTAAAAAGCCGCATCATGTACTTGCACCCAATATAGAATCATTTTTAAAAGCGTTAACAGTGTAAAAAGTAGGTGCCAGCTTAACTCACTACTGGCACCTATTAGTTTGTTACTGAAAATCCCACGAAACATTAGATACCAACCCGCATGGCTCACATCTAAAGTCAAATAACCCAAACCACGGTTCTGGCAGTTTCCACTCACTATTGCAGCTAGGGCATTTACGCTCAAGCTCTGAGGCTTTATCGACACCACCTACACGGTATAAATAATAATAAACCGGTTTTTGAGTTAAAAAGCGGATACGTTTAGCAATGTCTTTACCGCGGCGATATAAGTCACTTTTTGTGCTTGATATTTCTTCAAGCGCGGGAAATTCGCACCGCGTAGCGCCATTAATTTGTATTTGATCGCAGGCTTGCCAATCTTCTTGCCATTTTATGAGTGTTTTATAGTCCCCATTTGCAATGGCGGGAATAGTAAACAATGGCACAGGTAAAAAGTCATCACCACAATACAGTGGGCTACAGGTATGCACATAGGTTGTGTATAAAATATAGCTTGAAGGCGATTTACAGGTATCGGCACCGTTTGAGTGAATGTCTTGGCCAATCACTTTTATTTTAGGGGCAAGCAAACCAGCACTGTGTAGCTTCTCAATACTGTGTTTTACAAAAGGGCTATTATTTAATGGGTGCATGGCGTCTTCGGTTGGGCACATGACCCGGGTAATAAAATAGCCATCTTTTAATACAGTTGGGAATTCTTCCCCCATAATTTGGCCATTAAAACGCAGTGCATTAACTAACCGGTTAATGGCTTGCTCGGCGTGTTCTAGGGTAGTGTCTTGGTAGCAGTCAAACGTTAAATCAACAACGAACATTTATAGTCTCAAATTATTTTTGCTCTAACAGGGCTAGCAACCTATCGAGTTTTTTCTCAATGCGATCGAGTTGAGATGTTTTAGGCTCAACGATGCTCTGCTCAGGGTTTTTCATTAAATTATGAATTGAATCAGGATTATTTTTATATTGGCTTACTGCGGCAATAATAACCGGCATAGGCACAGGTTGTGCTAAACGGCTTTTAGTTAGGGCAACAGTAGGGGTTTTGCCTTCATCAAGAAGGACTTTAATTGCATCAAATACAACTGCATTCATTAGATTTGTAACTCTTTAATATATATGCGCAGCAAGTGTTTGTTGCGCGGGTGCTATAGTAGCAACAATACCAAGGCGCATAAAGCCTTGGTATAAGTAGAGGGGGGGATTACTTACCTTCTTGGCGAAGCCTCACATCAAGTTCATCAATTACTTCGCTCCACGCGCCATCTTCTGCTAGCGATTCTGCTAAAAAATGCTGCTGTGCTTCATCCCAAAAAGGAGCGTGTTGTAAAAGCGTTGTGTCTTCTAGTGAGTGAGAAGCAATAAAATCGTCAATCTGTTGCTCTGAGCTAGGTAAACCCAATTGTGCAAACAACGTTTTCATATCATGTTTTGTCGTATCCATATTATTACTCCATCTGATTAAATTGAACCAAGCTTAGAGCCAGACTATAGGCTTTGCTAGTTAAACTCTCGCTGAATTGACGGTATTTTTGCTTTAGGTATATAGTTAACGTGTAGTATAGATAAACATTTTCGCCATACAATTACCAACCATCTTACATGTGGTAAACAACTGGCAACGTTGAGGGTAGAAAAGCAAAAAGGATACACAATGACAGTCACCTCTAATGAGCACATATTAAGCGTACAATACCTCGCCCCTGAAGATATAAGCACGGCAGGGAGTTTAATCTATCAGGCCTATCATGATGATCCGCTACTGCAAAATTTATTAGGTTATGATCAACATAATATGGCTGCCTACGAGAAAAAATTACGCTCAGTGATACGCGAAGAACTCAGTGCTTTTTGGCAAGAAAAGCTGCCATTAATAGGCTTGTACCGCGATGATAAATTAAAGGCGGTCGCGTGTGTATTTGAGTCAAGCAGCCAATTACAACCAGAGCGTTATTGGCATTGGCGCTTAAAGTTAATGCTCAGTGCAGGGTATTTGCAAACCAACCAACTAATAGAAAAAGAGCAAACAATACGCGCTGCGCTTAATGAGATTGGCGATTACTACTATTTAGCGTTTATTGCGGTAGACCCGCACGTGCAAGGCCACGGCCTTGGGCGTTACCTGTTACGAGGCTTGGATGATTTAGCAACTAAAAACACAGGAGCTAAAGGGCTTGCCGTTTTTGTTACACGCCAAGAGCATAATACGTTTTTTAAATCAGAAGGATTTAGCACCTATAAAGCACTTGCCTTTAATAAAGTATCTGGAGAGCTTCTTTTTAAATCTTATGCAAAATAGGCAGGTAAGCGATAAGCGCCATTACGGACATATGCCCGTGAGATATATCTTACATTGACGTGCGCATTATCAGTTACGGTCGTTCACAAATGCAGCTTTAATAGGGTAAGGTTTTGTTTTGTATGGGGTTTCATATTTTTTCATATATATTACGAAAAATTAATTTTGTTTACCTAGTAGGATGAAACCCAAACTCGCGTAGTATTTAACGTGTCAAGACGACATAGCTTAATGACTAAGCTACTGCCAAGGATACGGAATAGGCAACATAGCAGATGCCAGCAGGAAGCATAAAGGACAAATTAAAAAGGACGCAAGGACGAACGAGGAAGTGCATGAAGCGCTTAGTAGTTGGAACTACTTAAGGATATTTACGGATGAGGCTACAGGAAGTAGCAGGAGCGTTAGTTTACGCAGGATGGCCAAGGCGGCAAGTGGAAAGTGCAGGATGCATTTAAAGTGGCAGGAGCTACTTAAAAGGATGACCAAGGATGATGCTACAGTAAGTAGCCAAGCGTTAGTTTACGCGGGTTAGCCAGGATGGTTATGGATTTTGCAGGATGCAATGTTGAGGGTAAATAGGGTTGTTTACTCGTTCAGGGGATGATAATACGGATTTTGGGTCAAGGATAACAAGCAGGATGCTGTAAGAGTGAGGCGTAACTTTTGTTACGCCTTAGTTTTATGTATTAACTTATTTTAGTGGTTTCACTTTAACCCCACTGGTTTTAACGATTAGCGTTAAATTTTGTGTGGGGGCACAACAACACTTTTTAGCATTTCATTTTCCATAATTAAAATACCTTGATAGGCATTTTCGCCATCACTTGAAAACTCAAACATAAATTCGCTTTTGATCCCCGGTTTGCCATTTTTTAAAACGCCAAAGCGGCGCTTTGTGCACGCTACGCTCATTAACTGAACCTGTAATTGTTCAGCTTGGCGCGCAGCATGACTGTTAGCAGCTTCTGCTACTTTTCGGTTTAGCCAAAATAAGTATATTACAGCGCCAATAGCGATAAACGTCCACAAAGTAGCCATTAAGAGAACAACCTTCCAATTGCGCGAGCGAGCGTTTCGCTGCGATTTTCTTTACGTAATAAGCCTAATAAGTGTGGGCGTATAGTGGGTATTGCAACTAAATCAGCAAATATACTGGGAAATAGCTCGGCAATTTGCTGGTGGTGCGCACAATTATCCATAAAAATATGTAAGCGCTCAGGCTCTTCTAGTTGAGCAAAACAACGCCCTGCAATTGTTAAAAGTACATCTGAATCAGTACTAAGAGATGAGCTTAATGCAGCATCTACTAGTTGTGTACACAGCCCTTGCGCTTGGCCTTTTGAAAGTGAGCGCAGTGCGGCAGTCAGTGCAATAGTATCGTTATTTTCAATGGCTGTGTGGCCATAGGCCACTAAAAGCTGACTGAGTGATGGCGGTATTTCTACATGTTCAAGCATAGCGCTCAGAGGCTGTAATACTTCAAGTGGTAAATGCGGCCAAGCATTTTGCAAGTTTGCTAAGTTGTTGTCGTGATTTAGGCGCAGTGCAAAATCCGCAATACCTTGTAGCGCAACGCTTTGCCAATCATCAAAACCTAAATCACCACTAAAGTACAGCTGCGTATGCTCGTAATATTTAGAGGCTGGCTGCTTTAACAATACTTTAAGTTGGGCGTTAAAAGCCGCTAATTTATTTGCATTAGGGGTAAACACATAAGGGTTATTATCTAGCTTACCATCGGCTTGCTCGCCGGTAATTTCGCTGCCTAGGGCCTCAATAACCATATTAGCGAAATGATCGCGGCTCGCGCTCACTAATTTACTTTGCTCATCAAGTGGAAATTTTAAAAACCACACATAAGGTTCTTTACTTGCTTTGCTATCCCAAAATTGAATAGCCAGCCATGCATGCCCTGCAAGCGGATAAGGATAAGGAACTTGCGCTTGCTCGATAGCTAAAAACTGTTTTTTATCAAGCTTAGTAATATGCCTGCCAATATCAAAAGCACGCCATTGTGTACCGGCGCCATCTAAAAGTTGGCCAAGTGTCGTTATGTGTTCGCTCATCGTTATCTCAATTGTTTTTACTGCAAAATTACCTCAATTATACGCCATAGCAGGCATTGAGGGAACAGGGTATAATTGCCCCATAACGTAAAAAGAAGAGTGGTTATGTATCAACAAACGCAGGCTTATTTAAACCAATTAAGCACACTTTTAAAAAAACATAAGCTGTGGCAAATTACGCCAATAGAGGCAAATAGATTACAATCTCAAGTGCCGTTTTGTCACGATACTATGGCATTTGAGCAGTGGTTACAGTTTGTATTTATTGAAAAAATGCAGCAATTAATAACGCTTAACCAACCATTACCACAAAATTTTGCTATTGCGCCCATGGCTGAAATGGCGTTAGTGGGTAAAACCGGCAGCGGCGAAATTATAGCGTTACTTAGTGAGCTTGATGCTTTTTTAGGTAACCCCCATGACTGAAAAGAGAGAACCTATAGCGTACGGCGAGCTTAATATTCTTTACCATGACGACTACTTTGTTGCCATAGATAAGCCCGCAGGCTTATTGGTTCATCGCTCTTTTTTAGATAAACACGAAACGCAGTTTGCAATGCAGATGCTGCGCGACCAACTAGGGCAACATGTATTTCCGGTGCACAGGCTAGATAGACCAACATCAGGTGTGCTGTTATTTGCGCTAAGCTCAGAAGCCGCCCGAGACATGAACACGCTTTTTATTGAAGGCACGATTACAAAACGTTATTTAGCGCTTGTACGTGGTTTTGCACCTGAATCGGTATTTTTAGATAAACCATTAAAAGAAGAGCTTGATAAAATAGCTGACAAATTTGCTACGCAAAATAAAGCGCCACAAGCGGCGCAAACGCAATTTAATTGTCTGCATCAAGCCACGCTACCCATCCCTATCGGTAAATACCCCACGGTACGTTACTCGCTCGTAGAGTGTTTTCCAAAAACTGGGCGAAAGCATCAGATTAGGCGCCACCTTAATCATTTATCAATACCTATTATTGGTGATGTAAATCATGGTGATAATCAGCATAATCAATTTTTTAGGGAGCATTTTGCACTTAGGCGGTTAATGTTATTTGCAACGCAGCTTAGCTTTGTGCACCCTTATACGCATAAACCCATCGTAATTAAAGCGCCACTAGGTGAAGACATGCTTAGTATATGTAAGCAACTAGGTTGGCCACAGCAAGAAAAGGATTATTAATGGCACATATTAGTATTTTTGTAGGCAGCGTTAACGGCGGCGCAGAACGTTTAAGCTACGACGTTGCAAATACAATAGAAAAAGCGGGGCACACTGCGAGCGTTATTAATGAGGCCTCACTTGATGATATAAAAAACGCATCACATATATTAATTGTTACCTCAACCACAGGGCAGGGCGATGTACCTAGCAATTTAGCGGGGCTCTACTTTGCTATGAACAGCACATTTCCGATGCTAACCGATAAGCCATTTGGTGTTATTGCTATGGGCGATAGATGCTACGGCGATACGTTTTGCGGTGCAGGGCGCAGCTTTGATGAGCTACTACGTGACTTGCAAGCTAAGCCGATAGGAAACCGTTTAGAAATAGATGCCTGTGAAGACTTTGAGCCATGGCCTGTAGCAGAGCCGTGGTTAAAAGCATGGCTTGAAAAGTTACCAGCTTAGTAAACTGCTTTATACCAATGCGCATAATTAAGTGATCTATTTTGAGGATGGATAAACGTGTTGATAGCAAGGCAAAAAATTCGCGATTTAGTTGTTCTCGGCAATTGCTCCTGCATTGCTCTACCTTCTGCATCCATGCAGTCGTAAATGAGATTTTTTAAACGCAGATAGTGACACGTTTAGTCCCTGAAAATGATTAAGTATTATTGCGTATTGGTATTATATGCACAAAACAAAAAAGGAGCGCATGCGCTCCTTTTTTAAATATTAAACCGTTGGTTAACTACTTCTTACATCAACCTTAAGCTTTAACTTTTGGCCTGGTTGTAAATACTTTTGGCCGGCTAAGTTATTCCACTTAATAATTTCGTTTACGGTTAAATTAAATTTAGACGCAATACGTGCGAGCGAGTCACCACGGCGTACTTTGTAAGTAATGGTGCGATTAGTACTTGCAGTTGCTTGTGGTTTACTCGCTGATTTATACACAGTGAGCTTTTGATTTAAGCGCAACACTGCGTTTTTCTTCAGTTTATTCCACGCGGCCAGCTCATCCATGGTGACATCGTATTCACGACTAATGTCCCACAGGGTGTCGCCACTTTTAACCGTGTGCGACAGCTTTTTACGGGTGGCTTTATTAGCGGCTAAACGCATTTGCTTAGGTAAATGTTCGCTATTAATTGCCCCATCGGTTAAGGGGACCAATAACTGTTGGCCAATACGTATGGTGTTTGACTTTAATTTATTAAGCGAGCGAATAGCACTGGTGCTGGTGGTAAACTTTTTAGCAATAACCGATAGGCTATCACCGCGCGCCACAGTGTATTGTTGCCAACGTAAACGGTCTTTCACATCGGTTTGTGCCAGCTTTTGGCTAAATTGCTCAGCTTTATCGCTGGGTAACAATAAAAAGTGCGGGCCGTTAGGATCGGTCGCCCAGCGATTAAAGCCAGGGTTTAACCTGTATAGCTCAGTCAGGGTCATATCGGCCATATCAGCGGCCAGTGCTAAGTCTATCTGTGAGCCTACATCAACCACTTCTACAACTTGCGCGTTGATTACCGGCTTCCACTTTACATTAAACTCATCAGCGCGTTTTAATAAATCGGCAAGGGCTAAAAGTTTTGGTACGTACGCGGTGGTCTCGCTAGGTAAATCCAAAGACCAAAAGTCGGTGGGTAAATGCTTTTTACGGTTTTTCTTAATCGCACGCATTAAACGCCCTTCGCCTGAATTATAAGCCGCAATGGCGTTTAACCAATCGCCCTCAAGGGTTTTGTGTAAATACGATAAGTAATCAAGGGCAGCACGCGTAGATTGCACTATGTCGCGTCGGCCGTCGTACCACCAGTTTTGTTTTAAATCAAAACGCTCGCCTGTGGCTGGCATAAATTGCCAAATACCCGAAGCACTGCGATTAGAGTAGCCAAATGGGTCAAACGCGCTCTCTACAATAGGTAAAAGCGCGATTTCGATAGGCATTTCGCGCTTTTCTACTTCTTCAACAATAAAGTGTAAGTAAGGTTCTGCGCGTTTTGAAATGCGATCTAAATAAGCTTGATGACGTGCATAGTAATTGCGCTCAGTAACAACAGGGCGGTTTTGCGGTACATCAATAGACAGTTGGTAGCGAATACGCTCCCACACATCGTCAAAAACGGGGGCGTCTTCGCTCTGTTCAACGTGTTGATATTGTGCGTTTACCATCAATGCATTGTTAATATCGTTAGGGCTTGCACCTTCTAAGCGCTTATTTGCTTGGGTAGCAGCTTGTGCGTCTGAATCTACGGTTGTTAATGTTTGACAACCACTTAGCGCAACCGCCAAGGCAATTAATAGAGGAGATTTATTCATATATACCAATACATCAGGTAAAAAAACTCGGCGAATACTACCCGTTATGAGTCAACATTGCCACTTAACGACCAACTTTATCTAGGTCATACCTAACCACGATGCTGCAAAATTAATAACAGCAGGTCAACATATCCTAACTAAAAGTTGTCTTTGAATCGTCTCAGACTGGCAAAGTTTTCCCAGGGTTCATTGTTTTTTGTAACCAACACAAACTCTTTTGGAATTAACTCTGTAATTGTCGGTAGGTCGCTGCGCATAAACGGATTAACTTTTAGCTCTTGGCCTATTGTACTTGGCAGTGTAATTTCGTTGTTAGCGCGCTGTGCATCTACTTTATCGCTGTATTGGAGTAGTTCAGGGTTACGCGGCTCTACGGCTTTTGCAAATGCTAAATTAGCTTGTGTGTATTCATGGGTGCAATACACTTTGCAGGTTTTAGGTAGCTCACGCAGCTTATTAAATGAGTGCCACATTTGCTCTGGCGTGCCTTCAAATAATCGCCCACAGCCACCGCTAAAAAGCGTATCGCCTGTAAAGGCCAACTCTTCATGAGTATAACAAATGTGATCAAGCGTATGGCCTGGGGTAGTAATAATATTAAAGCGCACACCCAATACCTCAATGCTATCGCCATCAACCAGAGTGTTGGTGACTCCCGCAAAGGGACTGTTTATAGGGCCGTACACGGCAATACTTGGAAACTGTTTTACAAGTTCGCCTACGCCACCGGTATGATCGCTATGATGATGGGTAATTAAAATACCACCAAGTTGTAAATTATGCTCTGCTAAATGTGCTATAACGGGCTGAGCGTCGCCAGGGTCAACCACCCATGCTAGGTCGCTATTATGGGTAGTTAAACACCAAATGTAATTGTCAGAAAAGGCTTTAATTGCTTTAACTTGCACCATATTAATTTGCTCTATAAAGTGACAGATAACACCTAGTATAACGAGCTATAAAAATGAAACCAGCCCTTAGTTTTCAAGAAGGACCCAAACCGCTGTCATGGCAGCAGTTCCCTCATGGGGACTATTTACGTGCTGACATTGAACAAAAAATGGATCAATGGCTGCCACGTATGTTTGGCTACCATATGCTTAAATTGGGGAATTTAAGTGGCGAGCTTAATACCAGTGTAAGCACTATAAAGCACCAAGTATGTGTTGCCGAAGAGGGGCCTTACACAGGTGTGATAGCCGATATAGACGAGTTGCCCTTTTATGAGCACAGTGTGGATGCATGTATTTTAAGCCACTGCTTAGAGTATCACTCAGACCCTCATCACATATTACGCGAGGCGCACCGCACGCTAATACCCGGTGGTTACATTGTTATTACCGGATTTAATCCGTTTAGCTTATGTGGATTGGCGCAAATGTTGCCTTTTAGCGGCCAAAAACTGCCGTGGACGGGGCGTTTTTTTACGCCTGCGCGGGTAAAAGATTGGCTTAATTTATTGGGGTTTGAAATTATTAGCGATGAGCGCTTTATTTACTCATCTCTTGCGCGTGGTAACAGGCTTTCGCGGTTTGCATTTTGGCGCAGTTTTGCCAAACAGTATTTAAAACCTATGGGGAGTGTGTACATGCTGGTGGCGCGAAAACGCGTAGCTCCGCTTACGCCTATAAAACCTAAGTGGCATGCAAGGCCGCAGTTTTCACCCGTAAAAGGGGCTGGGCTTAGGCAAACCTCAAAACAGCACTTTAAGCAGTGTGAGCAAAAAAATAATAATAGTTAAAGAAAGTAAGACGCACTTTTTTATTGGCTCGATAAACCTAACATTCATGACATTAAAAAGTGCGTAAGCTTTAACGGGTTAAGGCTGATAGCCTTCATCATCAAGTAGATTGCTACTGCTTGCTGCTTCACGTGCTAAATCGTCAACTATTTCGTTATATTTATGCCCGCTATGCCCCTTGACCCATTTCCATGTAACCGTGTGCTCGCTACAAGCGCTATCAAGGCGTTTCCATAAATCGACATTTTTAACCGGTTTTTTTGCTGATGTTTGCCAGCATCGCTTTTTCCAATTTGCAATCCACGATTCAATGCCTTGCTTAACATATTGGCTATCTGTAGTGAGGTTAACTGTGCAAGGGCGGGTAAGTGATTCAAGGGCAACAATGGCTGCGAGCATTTCCATGCGATTGTTCGTGGTGAGCTTATACCCTTGGCTTAATTTTTTTTCGTGGCCGTTATAAATCATAAAAATACCATAACCACCCGGGCCTGGATTACCTAAGCATGAGCCATCGGTGTAAATCTCTACGGTTTTTTGCACTGTTTTACCTTGATATTATGTACAATAAAGTGATTATAGAAAGATACCAGAGTCAGGCTAAATTCGATATGGCACGTAGACAAATAGTTTTAGATACAGAAACCACCGGCATCGACCCCAAACAGGGGCACCGCATTATAGAAATTGGGTGTGTAGAGTTAGTAAACAGGCGCTTAACCGGCAACAATTTTCACGTTTATATAAATCCACAACGTAGTATTGAAGAAGAAGCAATAGATGTTCACGGTATTACCAATGAGTTTTTACGTGACAAACCACTTTATCGCGATATAGCGCAAGAGTTTTTTGATTACATTAAAGGTGCAGAGCTTGTAATACATAACGCCCCGTTCGATGTGGGCCACATGGATAACGAGTTTGCGCTGCTTAACCAAGGCTATCCAAATACGCACGAGTACTGCCAAGTTCTCGACACCCTTAAAATGGCGCGTGACTTGCATCCTGGTCAAAAGAATAACCTCGATGCTTTGTGCCGTCGTTATGATATAGACAACGCCAAACGGACCTTACACGGCGCGTTACTGGATTCTGAAATTTTAGCCGATGTTTACCTTGCCATGACTGGTGGGCAAACCAAGCTAAACTTAAACCAAAATAAAGACGACGGCAGCGAGCAACAAGCTGGCGGCATAAGGCGCTTAAGTAGTGACCGAGCACCTTTGGTTGTATTGCGCGCAAATGACGCAGAGCAAAGCGCACACGAAGCACGACTCGATCTTGTAAACAAAGAAGGCGGCCACTGTTTATGGCGCGCTGAATAAGGCCAACTATGAAAACGATGTATTTTATAACTGCACTATGCGCCGCCTCGCTTTTTAGCGCCAGTGCGTTTGCCGTTAAGCAAGTAGAGCTGCTCAAACGCGACGGCCAACAAAATGAAATACCGCTGCTAGATAACCGTTTTCGTATAGACAGCCAATTAGACGAAATAACCTTACTATTTTTTAGAAAGCCAGGGTCGCCTGCGGTTATTTTAGTTAGGCCCGATGGCAGCAAATACTTTGCCACCAACGCCGTTAAAGATCCTAATCTCGATTGGTTTGATGAGCTTAGTTACGATTTAATCACCATAAAAAAACCGATGGCGGGCCCATGGCAAGTTATTGGCCGTATTTTGCCCGACAGCCGCATTGTGGTTTTGGGGGAGGTGTCTTTAAAAGCACAGCCGTTACCCCCTATGTTGTTTAGAGGTGAGACAATAAAAATAACGGGCGAAATTTTAAATGATGATGAGCCTATCGATGCAAACTTATTTAAAGATGTGGTAAGCCTTAACGTTGACTTTGTAAGCACCAACGATGAAAGCTACGCAAACTTTGGTGCCGGCATTCAAGAAGTTGCCGAATTTAAAGACGATGGGCGCGGCTTTGACGAGCGTCCTAAAGATGGGGTGTTTACTGGCGAATTTAAATTAGACTTTCCAGCAGGGCAGTGGACGCCTGAGCTCTACATAGCCACTCCTTTACTACAACGACGTATTGTGCAAGACCCTATTATTGTGCATGAACCGCCATTTAAATCTGAAATAGCGTTAGCAGAGCTTGATACCGATGAGCACTTGCTAACTATTAATATAGATAGCAACATAGTTAAACCCGACACCGTTATTGTACAGGGGAAAATTTATTACCCTAACAACGAAGAGCAGATGTTTACGATTGACGCGCAAGCGGGTGATACACGACAACTGGCAATTAAAAACTATGATTGGGGAAGATACAGCGTTGAACTGTCTGTTTTTGGTACTAATATAAACGGGCGTGAGTTTATGGCCACAATACCAACGTACAAGTTTGAGATAGAAAGACCCATAGAAGCAGTGCCCGAAATAGACCCAACTACGCTGATTGATCAAAACCTCCCTTTAGAAACCGAGCCCGTTGAAGAAAAAATGGCCACTTCTACTTTAGTGATTTTAATCGCGGGCTGTAATTTGCTCATTTTATTGTTAGGCTGGTTAGCAATTCGTATTTTTGTACAGAAAAAGCCAATCAAATTTAACTTTAAACTCCCTTTTTTAAACAAAAAGGAAGTAGGCGGTCAGCACGATGCCGAGGCAGAAAAAAATCAAGTCGGCAAAAATGGCTCAAAAAGTGACAAATCAGGTGAAATTTTAAACCTTTCGATGTCAGATGACTAAAAAACCTGTAAAAAAACAAAAAAGCCCTTGACGAAGTAGGGGCTGATTCGTATTATTCACGCCGCTGCAAAGGGAGACCTAAGCAGAAACGAAAATGCGGAGTGGTAGTTCAGTTGGTTAGAATACCGGCCTGTCACGCCGGGGGTCGCGGGTTCGAGTCCCGTCCACTCCGCCAATTTTCGACAATTTGTAAGTAGACGCTGGAGTGGTAGTTCAGTTGGTTAGAATACCGGCCTGTCACGCCGGGGGTCGCGGGTTCGAGTCCCGTCCACTCCGCCAACACTTACACAACATATGGTTGTAAAACATATTCTTATTATGGAGTGGTAGTTCAGTTGGTTAGAATACCGGCCTGTCACGCCGGGGGTCGCGGGTTCGAGTCCCGTCCACTCCGCCAATAAGAAAAAATAGCAGTTTAAATATGCGCTGGAGTGGTAGTTCAGTTGGTTAGAATACCGGCCTGTCACGCCGGGGGTCGCGGGTTCGAGTCCCGTCCACTCCGCCACTATTTAAACACTGTTATATTACAAAATTTGTATGCTGGAGTGGTAGTTCAGTTGGTTAGAATACCGGCCTGTCACGCCGGGGGTCGCGGGTTCGAGTCCCGTCCACTCCGCCAACAAATTTAGTAATGACAAGTAATATGATATCTCTGCGGAGTGGTAGTTCAGTTGGTTAGAATACCGGCCTGTCACGCCGGGGGTCGCGGGTTCGAGTCCCGTCCACTCCGCCATTTGATATCGTAACAAAATTAGTAAGTGCATTACCCCATGCACATGCCACTGCGGAGTGGTAGTTCAGTTGGTTAGAATACCGGCCTGTCACGCCGGGGGTCGCGGGTTCGAGTCCCGTCCACTCCGCCACTTGTTATTTCCTCAATAGCAAGCTTATAAAAACCTTATTTAAATAATCATCACTAGAAATTATTTGTTCAAGTTTTTTAGCCTTAAAACGTTAGTGTTTAAGCTATCTGTCACGCTTATTTTTTATACAACTATTGAATTTATTAGATAACGAACAATAGTTAATTTAACGTATTTGATATTGATTTGTATTACTATTTGTTTTAGTTTCTTTGCATTCGATAACTAACTTGGTTTGATATGCCAAACTCTTTCGCTTTTCAGCACACAACCCTCGAATTTAAAATTTTAGTCGTTGAAGATGATAACTTGCTCAATGAGCAAATGAGTGAGTTACTAACCGCTCAAGGTTATGCTGTAACGTCGTGTTTTGACGGTGATGATGCGTTGCACCTTGCGGTAACTCAAAGCTTTAACCTGATCTTATTAGATGTGATGTTACCGGGAAAAGATGGTTTAACGATGTTAAATATCTTGCGCAGTTGTAATAACACCCCGGTAATTATTGTCTCGGCAAAACATGCGGAAGAAGAGCGAATTAAGGGGTTATCTGCAGGGGCTGATGATTATCTTGCCAAACCATTTAACAGCCAAGAGCTGCTTTTACGAGTCGACTCTGTGTTAAGGCGCGCCTTTAAACAAGACGGTAAAGCACCTTATGTTACCAATATTGAAGGACTCGAAGTTGATAGTTTACATCAACAGGTGAGCTTACATGGCGCAGTAGTTTCCTTTACGCCTATTGAATTTGGTTTATTACATATTTTGATTAAAAATCAGGGGCAGATATTGCTAAAGCCTTTTTTATATCAAGTGGTATTGAATAAACGTTTTAGTCAATATGATCGTAGCCTAGATATGCATATGAGCCGAATACGAAAAAAGCTTAATAATGCGGGCTGGGACGGAACGCGTTTGCAAACGGTACACGGCAAGGGGTATTGCATTAAATGACCCGTCGTTTATTTTGGAAGCTATGTTTAATTATTGGCACCGGTGTGGTGGCCATGTTTTATTTAATCAATGTTGCGGTCACTCACTTTGAAAACGATATGAGCATGCTCTCAGACTCAAGTCGTGCGCAATTACTTAAATGGCAAAAGCAAGCAGAAGATATTTTACACCAAGGCGATATTGAAGCGCTTGAACAGTGGGTTAGTAACTTACAACAACAAGAGAATATTTGGGCTGTGATTGCCCGAGCAGATGTAGTTGAGTTGGCTGGCAATCGAAACCATCGTTATGAATATACCGGTTATAACTTGGGTCGTAGTATTGATTGGAAAATTCACCTGTATTTTGATCACGCCCCAGTGATGCAATTACCGTTTACTCATAACGAAGCAAGTTTAGTAGTGCAGCTGCCTGAGCGTATGCGCCCTGGTTCATTGTGGAATGCTACACGCCTATCATTACAGGTTTTTTTACCTATGTTGATTTTAGTGTGTTTATCCATTGTGTTATATCGCCATATTATGCACCCCATTAGGGAAATGGACAGTGCCACTCGCGCATTTAGTTCGGGAGACTATAGTGTGAGGGTAAGAAAACAGTTTGGCTCTCGCAAAGATGAGTTAACCCAGTTGGCAGCTACTTTTGATTTAATGGCTGAGCGGATCAGCGAGCAAATTATGCATCAAAGAGTGCTGTTAACCGATTTATCCCACGAACTGCGTACACCACTGACACGCCTAGATATTGCTACAGACAACTTATTAGCCAAACAGCACGAATTTTCTCACGCAAATCAAGCGAAATTAGAGCGCATTCATAAAGAGTCGTTACATATTCGTAAGCTGGTTGAAGATACCTTAACTTTATCTTGGCTCGACAACGAATCACCTCAGTTACGAGTAGAGTCGCTTGATATTGTAGACTTGCTTGAAATATTAATTGAAGATGCGCGTTTTGAATACCCTGATAAGCGAATAATAGCCCAGTTACCCAGTCAAGCGCTTATTGAAAATAGTAATCATAGGGCGCTTGGCCAAGCCATTGAAAATATATTAAGAAATGCACTGCGCTATACTCCAAAAAATAAACAAGTTGATATTAGTTGTCACGATAGTGGCAATAAATACCGGATTATTATTACCGATCAAGGCCCTGGGGTTCCTGAGCATTATTTAAATACTATTTTTAGACCCTTCTTTCGTGTTGACTCTTCTCGTTCGTGTAACAGTGATAGCTTTGGTTTAGGGCTAGCTTTAGCTCAACGTCAATTACATGCGATTGCAGCAGAGGTGGTGGCAAATAACAACGCAACAGGGGGCTTGAGCATGACACTATGGGTACCCAAAAAATAGACTGGCAGAGGCGCATTTTTTTATGTTTAAAATGTAACAAATGTAAAATTGCTATACACAGTCATTAAAGGTAATGATAATTCTTTTTATTTACAAAAAAGGATACTTACCTTGAAAAAGTTAGCCCTAGCCAGCGCTATTGCTGGTGTATTTAGCTTATCTGCAGTTGCTGAACAACAAAACGAAACAACAAAAACGTCTGTTGAACAAATTACGGTTGTGGGCTCTGCCACTAACCTCACTGTTTCAGCCGAAGAAATTGAGCAATATCAAGCTAATGACTTAGCAGATATCTTCCGCTACTCTCCTTCTGTAAGCGTAGGCGGCTCAGTTGGGGTAGCACAAAAAATATACATTCGTGGTGTTGAGGATTCCTTGCTAAACATTACAGTGGATGGCGCCCAGCAAACGTCAACACTATTTCACCATATTGGCCGTGTAACAATTGACCCTGATTTATTACAACAGATTGATGTGCAGGCCGGTGCTGGCGAAGCAACCAGCGGTCCAGGTGCAATAGGTGGCTCAATTCGATTTAAAACAAAAAACGCACAGGATTTATTACAAGAAGACGAACAGTTTGGCGGACGTGTTAAAGCCAGTTACTTTTCAAACGATGGTACTCGTTTTAGTGGTAGTGCCTATGGCAAGCTAAGTGATACCTGGGGTGTTTTAGGCTACTTTAGCACTGTTGAGCGCAATAACATGGAAGATGGCGATGGAGATACCATTTATGGCACTGCAGCAGATCAAGATATGTTATTTATTAAAGCCAGCGGAGAGCTTGCTAATAACCACTACCTGTCGCTTAGTGTAGAGCAGCGTGATGAAGAGGGTGAGTTTTCGGCTCGCCCTAACTGGGCTGTACAAGAAGGCGGAGCGTTATACCCAAGTGAAGCCCAACGCGATACTTATGTTGCAAATTATACCTTCTCACATAGCCAGTTATTACATTTAGAACTGAGTGCATATAAAACAGAATCATCTTTTGAAGGTGGACGTTTTGCATGGCTTGCCGATATTGATACCTATGGCTTTGATATTAGAAATACCAGCATTATTGATGAACATAAATTTATCTATGGTGTTGATTATCGTGATGATGAAGTCAGCAGTGGCCCTGCCTCTGGAGCAAAAGAGAATGCTGAGCAAGGCAGTGTTTTAGGTGTATATGCTCAAGGTTATAGCGATATTACACCCCAGTTATTACTGAGCTACGGGGTACGCTACGACAGCTACAAATTCCAACAACACATTTTATTAGATGAATACTATGGCACGCCTATCACAGAAAGTGCATCAAGTTTAGATGACAGTGAAGTGAGCTTCAATGTGGGCTTAGCCTACGATATAAATGAAGCGTGGACGTTCGGCTTAGGCTATGCAGAAGCTGCAAGAGGAAAACAAATAGGTGATGGTTTCACCCTTGACGGGTATTTATATGATGGCTCGGATGCGCCGGTTGTATCTGAAAGCCTGGTTCCTGAGACGGTAACAAATATTGAAGCTTCAATCTCTTACTCAAGTGAAAACTTATCAGCTAAAGCCAGTATTTATAATTCAGCCTTAGATGATGTAATTTTTGAAGGGTATGAAGGTAACTCGGTATACAATAATATTGGTACGCTTAATACCAAAGGGGTTGAGTTTGACCTAGCTTATCGAGTACAGGCATTTGATTTCTTCTTGGGCTTTTCTGCTACTGATACTGAACTTGAACCACGTGATGGCATATATTCTGTAAACTATGATGCAATTGATATTAATGGTTACGAATTTGTTGGCTTAGGTAATAGCCGAGGCAATACTTGGGTAGCTGGCGTTGATTATACAATTAATACCGATGCAAAGGTTGGTTTAAGTGTAACTAACGTTGAGTCGCTGGATTTAGATACATTACATCAAGCGGTTGATTTAGGCTGGACTGATTCAATTTATACATTAAATAAGCCAAGTTACACCACCGTTGATATTTATTCTCAGTGGCATGTTACTAGTGAGCTGTTATTAAATGTGGCAATTACGAATTTATTTGACTCGCTTTATATCGATCATTCAAGCGTAGGTGACTATAGTGAAGTTTTCCCTACCGTTGTTGGCCCTTATGAAGCTGGACGTGATATTCGCTTATCTGTCTCATATCAATTTTAAGACATAGTTTTAATATTATGTTCTTAAAATTATTTAAAAAGTGGGTCTTTTGGACCCACTTAGTTATTGGTGTTTTAGCGGGCTTATTTATTTTTATAATGGCTTTTACGGGGGCTATTTTAACTTATGAACGACAAATCGTAGAGCTCAGTGAAATGCGCTTTACGGTGGATAAGGTTGACCAACAACACACCTTATCAACCGATGAGGTTGTGGCTATTTTGCAAAAAATGCACCCAGATGAACCACATATTTACATTCGTTGGGTAAATAGGGAAGGGGCCGCTATTCCAGCATGGGCTGGTAAACATAGTTATTTATTACATCCATACTCTGGTGCTGTGTTACGTGAGGGTGAAGGGGTTGCAGCAGACTTTTTCCATGTTGTTACAGACCTGCATCGGTATTTATTGTTGCATGGTCCAGCCCAAACTGTGGGAAAAAATATCAATGGTTATGCCAATTTATTGTTTATTTTCTTATTGCTATCAGGAGCCTATCTTTGGATCCCGAAACGATTTAATCGATCGGCACTGAAAGGCCGTTTATTGCTCGCAAAAAAATATAAACATACTCAACAACGAGATCGGCAATGGCATTTTGTGTTTGGCTTTTGGTGTTTGCCTATCTTGTTGGTTTTGTCGTTGACAGCAACCTTGTTTCACTTTGATTGGGCCAATAAAGCGTTGTATGGCGCATTTTCTCAAGATGTACCAGTAAGAGAGAGGCATCCGCCAGTATCAGATTTATCGGCCGATACTCAGCCTTATGAAGTGTTACTGCAACAGGCTAAAGCGCATGCACATAATAATGGTGCAGCTGATTGGTATTCAATCTGGATAGAGCTGGGCAATAAAAAGCATGTAGCTAGGTTTTATATCGATACCAGTATTGGTCATCGACAGGAGCTAGCATATTCATTGTACTTAGATACTCAAACTGGAGATCAGATAAGAACCTTAAGAAAATCGGATTGGTCGCCTGGCGATCAAGCATGGGGCACCGCGCGGTTTTTACATACAGGTGAATATTTTGGTGTCATTGGGCAAACAATTGCTGGTATTGCTTCACTTTTGTGCTGTTTACTGGTTTACACTGGTATTGTTTTAGCCTGGCAGCGTTTAGTACCTAGACGCAAAGTTAAAACTTAGCAGGGCGAATATAAGTAAATAAACTTTTCGTCAACTAAGCCGCTTTAATTTATTAAGGCGGCTTTTTCATTGGTGCGGATTGCAAAACACGTCAACTTGACCCAACATATCGCTCTGGGAGTGTAGAAGTATAGTGTTACATCACAATGAATAGTGCTTTTTGATATGTTGCTACAAGGGTCTGAAAAATAGAGTGAACAATGATACAAATTAAAGGATTACATAAGCAGTTTGGTCATAGTATTTTGTATGAAAATTATAATAGAGAATTTTTAGCACCTAACTTATGCATAGAAGCACCTAATGGCCAAGGGAAAACCACGCTATTAATGATGCTAGCCGGGCTTGAAACTTACGAAAGTGGTGAGCTTTTGTTTTCTGGAAACACATTAACCGAACCACATAAGCAAGTTGCTATAGCCTCAGATTGTATTGCTTTACCTGACTTCTTAACAGCAAAGCAAGTAATTAACTTATCCTCAAATACATTTGGCTGTCGTTGGCCAACAGCTATAGTTGATGGATTTCATTTTAATGAATTTCTAAATACACGCTTTGACGCTCTATCATCAGGTAATCAAAAGAAATGTCAGTTAATTTTAGCGCTTATGCGCGATGCACCGTATTTACTGTTAGATGAACCCAGTGCAGCGCTTGATCAAGCGAGTATTGCGTATTTATTAACTTTACTTGATGAATATTTAGTACATAAGCCACAGGGTCAAATAATTATTACCTGTCACGAGCCAGCTGCTTTTGTAAAACATGGCTTTGAGTGTATGCCTTTATGATTGCAAATTTAAAACACTCAATTGGCCAATACCGCTTTTTTATGGATTATCGTATTGGGGCATACAAGGCCGAGCTTACACAATTATTTTTACAACTGAAAAGCTTTGGGTTGTTATTTTTAGTGGTGTTAGGCTCATCAGTATTAGGTTTAGTATTACTACTACTTTTAGGGCTTGGAAAAATTATTGATAGTAGTGATGCACCTCAATATGGTGCGCAAATGGCCTGGCTGTATTTGTTGCTACAAAGTGTCATGTTAAGCGCAATGAAGTCTGCAATAAAGAACTCCCCCCAGCGAGCGTTTCAACAGACGTTGGTAAAGCGATATTGGCTAGTCTTAATAGATATAAAGCTTTTGCTGTTAAGTAATGGCTGGTTGATTGCAAGCCTTGTTATCGCAATCGATCTAAGCATAAACCAGTGGCTTCAAGTGCCGCATTTTTTGGTGTTTTTACTATTACAATTTACGCTCGGCATTTTATGTTTATACAAACCAATAGCACTTGTTTATGGATTTTTGTTATCCGCAATGTGGTTAATGTTACCGTTTGATGTAAGTCCAATGATTTATCAGTGTGGGTTTGTGTTGTTATTTGCCTTAAGTAGCTTAATGGTACCTTTTAATTTTACGGCTAAATTAGAGCTAAGCTCACTTACCGGCTTTTGGCTTATGTTTTTTATGCAAAATAGTTGGACTTTAGTTTGGCGAGGGGCTCTATTGCTGTGCGTCTTTGTTGTATCGCAGGTGTTGCTACAACAGCGAGCTGATTTAGTTACTATTTTCAGTATTGTTTCACTTGCCTATTTGGTGTTGTTTAGTAGCTCATTGCACTTTGATTGTAGTCATATACATCAACAATACAGTGTGTTTTTTAAAATGCAGAACAAGCAAACAGCCTTTTATGCTAGCCAATTTATCCCAAGTTTAGTTATGTTATTGCCCGCACTTATTGGGTATATGATCTTATTCAATCTGACAAATAGCGTATTGGTGTTAATAGGTATTATTTGGTGCTTATTGCAACAAGTTATCGCACAAAAAAAACCAGCGCATTACGCGCTGGTTTGGGTGATCACAACAGGCGGACTGTTGACGGCGTTAACCTAACGGTTAAGCTGCATCTGCTTTGCTGTCTTCACTTTTACGTGCGGCTTTGCCTGCTAATAAATCAGCGGGGTCAAAGTCATCTACGTTAATTACATCTAAACGGGCTTTTTCTACAGCAGCTAATTTATCAGCTTCTGCTTGGCTTAATATGCCAGCTTCAAGGCCCATTTGCGCTACTTTATCAAGTTGGAAGAATGGCAGTTTAACGCCTTTTTCTTTACATACTCTTTCAAATAACGGCTCTACAGCGAGTACATCTTTAAGTGTTTGTTCTTGACGGCCAACTAGATTTAGTGGCTCATCTTTTAAGTAAACATAACTTGCTAAACGGTTACGCGTTTCGCTTGGTACTTGTAGAATCTGTGCTAGTTTATGTTCAAGCTTGTCGGTAGGTTTACGAACCGGGCGACCAAACGGGAATAACAATACTTTTAATACGCCACGTAATGGAGCAGACGGCATGTTATTAATCAAATCAGCTAGAGCACGTTGGCAGTGGTAAAGATGATCCTGACAGCTCCATTTTACTAGGGCTAAATCTTCTTGCTTACGGCCTTCATCGTTGTAACGTTTAAGCGTTGCAGATACTAAGTATAAGTAGCTTAGTAAGTCACCTAAACGTGCCGAAATACGTTCTTTACGTTTAAGCGAGCCACCAAATACTGCCATGCTAATGTCAGACATTAGGGCAAGTGATGCACTAAAGCGTGATGCTATACGGTAAAACTCTGCTGTGTCGTCTTTGTAAGGTACGCTGGTAAAACGTGCACCGGTAAGGGCAAGCCACTTAGTACGTACAAGGTTCGACATAGTAAAGCCAATGTGGCCCATTAGCGCTTTATCAAATACGTTAAGCGCTTCTTCGCGGTCTTCAATTTCACAGGCACCAAGCTCTGTAAGTACAAATGGATGACAACGAATTGCACCTTGACCATAAATAATCATATTACGGGTCAAGATGTTGGCACCTTCTACTGTAATAGCAATAGGGGCACCTTGATAGCCACGACCTAAATAGTTATTTGGCCCAAGCATAATCCCTTTACCGCCAAGTACATCCATTGCATGAATGGTCGACTCGCGCATTTGTTCAGTAAGGTGGTATTTAATAATAGCTGATACAACAGATGGCTTTTCACCTAAATCTACCGCACCAGTCGACATGCTAACTGCTGCATCAGAGCTGTAAGCGTAACCTGCAAGTTTAGCCAGCGATTCTTCAACACCTTCCATTTTACCAATTGGTAAGCGGAACTGACGACGAATACGGCTGTATGCACCTGTTGCTGTTGCGATTGTTTTAATGCCGCCGGCAGAGTTTGACGGCAACGTAATTGCACGGCCCACCGATAAACATTCAACCAGCATGCGCCAGCCCTGGCCAGCCATTTCTGGGCCACCAATAATGTAATCAAGAGGAACAAATATGTCTTTACCGCGGGTCGGGCCATTTTGAAATGGTACGTTAAGCGGGAAGTGGCGACGACCAATCTCAACACCTGGTGTGTTAGTTGGAATAAGTGCACAGGTAATGCCTGGCTCTTTGTTGTCGCTTAGTAAACCATCTGGATCTTGCAGTTTAAAGGCAAGACCAAGTACAGTGGCCACAGGGGCAAGGGTAATGTAACGCTTGTTCCAGGTAAGGCTAATACCTACCACTTCTTCGCCGTTCCATTGCCCTTTACACACTACACCGTAGTCTGGAATTGAGCTTGCGTCAGAGCCTGCTTCTGGAGAGGTTAATGCAAAACATGGGATCTCTTGGCCTTGCGCTAAGCGTGGCAAATAATGATTTTTTTGATCTTCAGTACCGTAGTGCTGTAGTAATTCACCCGGACCTAATGAGTTTGGTACACCTACAATTGAAGAAAGCAGGGTAGACTTACTGGTTAGTTTTTGCAGAACACATGATTGTGCAAATGCAGAAAACTCTAAACCGCCGTATTCTTTTTTGATGATCATGGCAAAGAATTTATTATCTTTTAGATATTGCCATACATCTTGCGGTAAATCGGTAAGCTCGTGTGTTGCTTCCCAATCATCTAGCATGCTACAAACTACTTCGACAGGGCCATCAATAAAGGCTTGCTCTTCAATAGTGAGTTTAGGTACTGGGTATTGGTGTAGCTTTTTCCAATCTGGGTTACCACAAAATAAATCAGCTTCCCACCACGTAGTACCTGCATCGATTGCTGACTTTTCAGTATCAGACATGCTTGGCGTTACTTTTTTAAAGGTAGTAAAAATCGGCTTGATTATATATTGCTGACGAATGCCAGTAACAGAAAGAGGTACCGCGATGATCAAAAAGATCAACCAGCTAATTAAACCAAAAGCACCAGCAAAGGTACCAATTAATAAAGTTGCGGCAGAAACACCAAGTGCTGTGTTCCAACTCGCTCTGTGGTAAACCGCGATGCTGAGCAGTGCGATTAAACCGAGTGTAAATATGAGTGTCATTGCTTATTCCTTAATAGAGGTCAGACCACCTCAGTTAGAGTAGCGCTAGTGAGCGTAAGTTTCAAGTACATTACAGTGTTAAATTAACGACAAACTTGCTATTTTGCTTATCACAATTCCCTTTATGAGGTACGAGCATGCACCACTGCTGTGTTTAATTCAATCACAACGCTTATTTAAGCGCTAAAAATCAGTAAATCAGCTAGCCAAAAAAGTTTTTTTAAGTAAGTATGTTTGTTGTAGTGCACAGTAAATTAAAGCGCTATTTATACGTATTTTTTAAAGGTTAGTTTATTAATGTGTGAATTACTTGGCATGTCAGCCAACGTACCTACGGATATTTGTTTTAGTTTTTCAGGCCTATTAGAGCGTGGTGGTAATACTGGCCCGCATAAAGATGGTTGGGGTATTACATTTTACGAGGGCAAAGGGTGTAGAACCTTTAAAGATCCTGAACCAAGTTATCAATCAGAAATTGCCAAACTGGTAAAAGCCTACCCCATTAAAAGTGTGTCGGTAATTAGCCATATTCGCCAAGGAAACCGTGGCCGAGTGTGCCTTGAAAATACCCATCCGTTTACCCGTGAGCTTTGGGGGAGGGAGATCACCTATGCACATAATGGCCAGTTATCTAACTATCATGATTTAAAGCCAGAGTATTATCGCCCAGTGGGTAACACCGACAGCGAGCTGGCATTTTGTTGGTTGCTTGACAAAATTCGCGAAAAGTACCCAAAACGCCCCTCTAATATGGCCGCTGTTTTTAGATACGCGGCAAAGCTTTCAAATACGCTACGTGAAAAGGGTGTATTTAATATGCTGTTGACCGATGGTGTATTTGTTTTAGCTTACTGCACAAATAACTTACATTACATAACGCGCCGTGCGCCATTTGGTAAAGCGACATTAATTGATGCTGATATGGTGGTAGACTTTCAAAAAGAGACAACCCCAAACGATGTGGTAACTGTCATTGCAACAAGGCCGCTTACTAACGACGAGCGCTGGCAAAAAATGGAGCCAGGGGAGTTTGCGTTATTTAAAATGGGCGAACTAATTTAGTTAAACAGCCTCTAATTAAACAAAAAAACGCGATTATAAAATCGCGTTTTTTATGTTTGCTATCACCGTGTTTACGGCGCTTCTGACCTAACTTCACTGCTACCAGTGGCTGGAGTAGAAACAGGTTGGGTAACCGTAAATGAATTCATTTGTACTTCAAACTGCTCCATGCCTTTTTCGCCTTTCCACATACGTACTAGCATGTAGTCCATTTCTGGCGCAAACCAAGCAAGGGCTTGGCGTTTATCGTTATCGTATAAACGCTTTACTTTTATAGCTTCTACGTTGCCAATTGGCAGCGAAATCATTTCTTTGCCAACCACTTCAAAGTTGTAGTCGCGGCGATTGCCTTTTTTATCAATAAGCGGAAACGAAAAATATGTTTCGCCTTTTTTTAAACCTTCGCGTACTTGTACTTGGTACGAAATAGCATCTTGAAATTCGTCAGTCCATTCGCATTTTAGCGGGTATTTGCTAGTGCTGCTGGTGACCACTTTATTTTGTGTATCGAAGTCTATTTTATAATCTTTATCTGGGCCGGTGCCGGTACGTACCATGTTGTAATGATGTGGCGTGACTTTGTTATCTAAAAAAGTAAATACAGAGGTTTCTTCTCGCTTGTCAGAGAAAATCATCCACTCAATATTGCTGTGATAAGTAAGTTGATATGTTTGCTCACCAACTTTTTTAAGTTCGCGTACAGCCTCGCCATGATTTTTACCTTTACGTAAAATATCGTAGCTGGCTTGATATTCTGTTAGTTCGCCTGCAATTAGGCTAGTAGGAAGTAAAGCGCCCACACATAACAGCAGGGCACTTATTTTTTTATTGTGGGTAGTGCGCGCCGTGTGCAGGAAGTTGTTTTTCGTCAAGAACTGCATAATCTGCTTCCATCGTAAGTCTGTGTTCACTGAACCATTTGACCACCAAAGGATAGATTATATGCTCTTGTTCGTGCACGCGTTTAGCTAATGTCTCTGCTGTATCATCCTTGAGTACAGGTATTTGCGCCTGAAGAATAACCGGACCGCCGTCTAATTCTTCAGTTACAAAGTGAACACTTACGCCATGAACATCGTCTTTTGCATCAATTGCTCTTTGGTGGGTATTCAGCCCCTGATACTTAGGCAACAAAGATGGATGAATGTTCAACATTTTTCCAACATATTTTTGCACTAAGCTAGGAGTAAGAATACGCATAAACCCAGCTAATACAACTAGATTTGGCATAAAAGAGTCAATTACATTCATTAATTGCGCATCATAGGCCTCGCGCGAGTCAAAATCTTTATGACTGAGCACTTTTGTAGCAATGCCTGCTTGTTTTGCACGCTCTAGGCCGTAAGCGTCTGCTTTGTTGCTGATAACAGCTGCTATGTGCCCGTTTATTTCGCCGCGCTCGCAGGCATCAATAATGGCTTGTAAATTAGAACCACTACCCGATATTAATACCACTAAGCGAATGGGTGCCATTACTTAGCACCACCTACAATTTCAACTTGCTCTTCACCAGGCGACGCGTCATGTATTTCACCTAGGTGCCATGCGTTTTCGCCTAAATCTTTTAATATTGATAAGCTTTGCTCAAGCGCATCGGCTGGTACTACTAATACCATGCCTACACCACAGTTAAATGTACGGTACATTTCGTGGGTAGTAATGTTGCCGTTTTCTTGTAACCAGTTAAAAACGGTTGGCCACTGCCAGCTATCACCTTTAACCACTGCTTTTGCAGAATCGGGTAATACGCGCGGAATGTTTTCCCAAAAGCCGCCACCAGTAATGTGCGAAAGGGCATGCACGTCAACTTGCTTAAATAACTCCAGTAAAGGTTTAACGTAAATACGTGTAGGTTCTAATAAGTGCTCGCCTAAAGTTTTACCGTCAATAGTTTGGTTAGTATCGGCGTTTGATACTTCAAGTACTTTACGAATTAAAGAAAAGCCATTTGAGTGCGGACCGCTAGAGGCAAGCGCAATAAGTTGATCGCCAGCTGCTACCTTTGTGCCATCAATAATTTTAGATTTTTCTACCACACCGGTACAAAAGCCGGCCATGTCGTAGTCTTCACCATCGTACATACCCGGCATTTCTGCTGTTTCGCCGCCAATCAGGGCACAGCCAGAAATCTCACAGCCTTTACCAATACCGGTTACTACATCGGCCGCTGTGTCTACATCTAGTTTACCTGTTGCATAGTAATCTAGAAAAAACAGGGGTTCAGCGCCTTGTACTATTAAATCGTTTACACACATTGCAACTAAATCAATACCTACAGTGTCGTGTTTTTTTAAGTCGATAGCTAAACGTAGTTTAGTACCTACACCGTCAGTACCTGCTACTAGTACTGGCTGTTTGTAACCTTCTGGAATTTCGCAAAGAGCGCCAAAACCACCAATTCCGCCCATTACTTCTGGACGACGCGTTTTTTTAACTACGCCTTTAATACGCTCAACAAGTGCATTACCAGCGTCGATATCTACGCCCGCGTCTTTATAGCTTAATGACTGTTTTTGTTCGCTCACAGGTTTTCCTCAAATAATTGCTTGGGGTTGCTTTTCGATAGCTTAGAAACGCGCGTATTTTACAACAATTGCAACTGCGCGGCTAGCTCAAATATAGTTTTGAAATAATTAACAAGGACACTTGTCCGCTGCCTGTTGTTTAAATAAACAAAAAAAACGCCCGTAGGCGTTTTTTTAGTAATTAAAGGCGTTAAATTAACAGCTATGCTTTTGCAGTTAAAATAGCTCTAAGTGGAGCAGGGTAACCTTCAATGGTTATGCTAGTATCGTTTGGGTCTAAAAAATCAACTAACGATTCGTTTTCCATCCAGTCGGTCTTGCGTTGCTCATCAAGCGTGGTAATTGCGCAATCTCTTATTTGCACATCTTTAAAGCCAACGCGCTCCATCCACAGTTTGAGTGCAGCAGTACTTGGAATAAACCACACATTACGCATTTTTGCGTAGCGGTCAGTAGGTACCAATACGGTGTTTTCATCGCCTTCAATCACTAACGTTTCAAGCACTAACTCGCCACCTGGGCGAAGCTGCGCTTTTAACTGCGCTAAAAAATCAATTGGCGAGCGACGATGATAAAGCACCCCCATCGAAAACACCGTATCAAAGGCTTTAAGCTCAGGGAGGGCCTCTACACCTAGCGGTAATAAATGCACGTTTTCATCTGGGTTGTAGTGTTTAATAGCCTGAAACTGACACAAAAATAAATCAGACGGGTCAATACCCACAACAAACTTTGCGCCTTCACCGCGCATGCGCCATAAGTGATAGCCAGAGCCGCAGCCTATATCTAACACTGTACGGCCTTTTAATGGCTCAATGTGAGGAAGCAGACGGTCCCATTTCCAATCGCTGCGCCACTCTGTGTTTATTGCAATACCGTGTACAGTAAAGGGACCTTTTCGCCATGGCATCATGCGTTTTAATAAATGCGTAGCTTGTTTTTGCTCGCCTTCGCTCATTTCCCCTGGTGCGCCAATTTCTACTTTAGTAGCAATATCAACGTGGGTTGTTTTTACTTCAGGCAAATTTTTAAGTACTTTTTGCCATTTTGGTAAATCGCCATGGCTTGCCTCGTTTTGCCAATGTTTTAATTGACCGGGCAGGGTTTCTAGCCAGTGGCTAAGCGGGCTTTGTGCAATTGCTGCGTAAAATTGGTTAAACCATTGAGACATACATTACTCTTTTTATTTAATTGCTACCATTGAGCAAAAATTAAAACATTGATACCACACCTGCGTTTGGCTAAAACCAATGTCGCTTAAACGATTAAAGTGCGTGCTTAGTGTATCGGGGCGCATCACGTTTTCAATGGCTGTACGTTTTTGGCTTATTTCAAGCTCTGAGTAGCCATTGTGGCGTTTAAAGTCGTGGTGCAAATCAATTAATAAATTATCGCACTGCTCGTTTTCGGCTTTAATTTTTTCGCTAAGGAGCAGTACGCCACCGGGTTTTAAGTTAGCGTAAATTTTTTCAAGCACGGCTTGGCGCTGTAATGGCGGAATAAATTGCAAGGTAAAATTCATGGCCACTACCGACGCATTTTGAATCTCAAGCTCGTTAATATCGCCTAAAGTTACTGTAACAGGCACGTCTGACTTAAAGCCTTGTAAATGAACCTTACAACGCTCAACCATAGCTTGTGAGTTATCTACAGCAATAATGTGGCAGTCATCGGTGCGAATATTACGGCGCATGCTTAGGGTAACCGCACCAAGCGAGCAGCCTAAATCGTAAAGGTTTGAATTACTTTGCGCATATTCACCGGCCAATTTACCCATAGTGCTTACAATGGTGGCGTATCCAGGGACAGAGCGCTGGATCATATCCGGAAAAACCTCAACCACATTTTGGTCAAAGCTAAAATCTTTTACTTGTTGCTCAGAGGCGTAAATACTGTCTTTTATACTCACTAAGGCAGTCTCTTTAAAAATAATGGCACTATTTTAACATTTTATGCTGGATAGTCAGTGATAAATTCAGTAGCTTGGCTAGAATTATGAATAATAAGTATAAAAGAGAACGTTAAATGAGCAAAAGTAAGGTAATTAGCACAGACGATATATTAGCAACCCTATGTCATTCAGTGACTGGGGTCCTGTCATCAGCCAGTGGCAACGAAATTAGCTACTCCGCCATGGTGCAAAAAATAACACGCACCTGTATGCGACCAGACATTGGCTGTTTTGTATTATTTGATGGTGGCTTTACAGGCCTTGTTGTAACCAACTTTACTGCGCAAGCGGCAATGGAAATTTACGGCGATTACATGCGCAATATGGGCATGCCTGAAGAGGAAATTGCCCACAGTCATTTATCCGATGACGTTTCAAATGTAATGGGCGAGCTGATGAACCAAATTGTAGGCGACTTTACCTCTAAAGTGCGCGAGCAATTACATACCTCTATTACACAAAACCAGCCAAAAATGATGGCAATCAACAAGCAAGTGCAAATATCGGTAGATACTACAATGGATCGCCCTCAAGCACGCCGCGTAACCTTTACTACACGCAACCAAAATATCTTTTACCTAGAGCTGGCAATGGATAAAACGGAGTTTATTAAACTACACGACTTCGACATTGTAGAAGCCATAGACCCTGATGATATTATTGAAAATGAAGCTAAACAAAAGGCTCAAAAAGAGAAAGCTAAGTCAAAAGAAGCAGAGCAAGATGATGCCGATGACGACTTTATGGCTGAACTAGGGCTGTAATGTAGGTTGGGTTCAGCGAAGCGAAACCCAACGTGCTTTTGAGCTGTCAGTTTTAAGCTATCAGCGGTCAGTATAAAAGTTACGATAGAGAACGCGATTTTAAATCGCGTTTTTTATTTTATATACCCTTTATTCTTACTCATTTTATTTATTTCTTCCTTCCAATTTACTACAGAGGTTAGGACTGTATTTAACTCTTTCTTAAGCTCAAGTTTCCAATCATTCTTTTGGAATTGTACAAGACTCTCTAGGAAGGCATAAAATTTAGAGTCCGCCTTGATAAAGTCATCAGAGACTTGAGTTAACTCATTAAAATTAAGTTTTGAAATAATAGCTGCTTCTGAAACGTTATTGTTGCTACTGTTTAAATTAATGGCATTTCTGATAATGATAATTTTTATATCTTTATCTGTCTTTTCATTAAAATATCTAGTATCGATATTTGAACCTAAAAGTGACATTAAACTACGAGAATCATTTATATAAGTTTCAACAGATTTAAAAATAGCTTCAATTTTTTCTCTTTCAACGGCTTTTAGCTTTTCGGCTTTTTCGTACTCATGACTATTACGTTGCCTTTTATCCATTCTATATTGAACATAGAATGCGATTAAAAAAGCAAAAAATATAGCTAAAAAGCTAGATAATGGTTGAATAATTAGTGGGTATTTTTCGGCTAATTCTTGCAATAATTGAAGCATATTAATCCCATTTTGTTTTTAATTAAACGTTGTTTATTTTGAAGTAAAGTCTACATAGCATTAAGTATAAGGATTCTCTCCCATCGCTACCACCACACAAAAAATTCGTAAATCTAACTCTAACTGATGATACTGCGGCTCCATGTGGCAGCACAGTTTATAAAAGCTTTTGTTGTGATCTTTTTCTTTAAAATGTGCGAGCTCGTGTACCACTAATGCTTTTAATAAAGGCTCGGGCGCACGCAGCAAATCACTGTTAATCGCTAAATCGTGCTTACGGGTTTTACCTTGCATGCGGTAGGTGTGTGTACCGAGTGCATTGGTGATCATATCACCTTGTTTTTTAAATGCAGCGCGGCCAAACGGTGGGGCATTTTTTAAATACTGTTTTTTTAAATCTGTAGCGTAGCTGTAAAGCAGTTTATCGGTGGTGATGGTGTGCGCGTGTGGGTACTTTTTTAGTAAGTAGTCACACACCTTGTTGTTATTTATAAGGCTTAATACTTGCTCAACAATGTTAGCTGGGTAGCCGGTAAAGTAACGTGCGTATTCACTCATTTTTATTCTCTATTTAAAAAAGCGTTGGCTGGTGGGCTTCTTTTTCGCCACTGAATGGGTTTAATACCGGGTGATTATACCCTAGGTCTTTACAAAACTGCCTAGCAAGTAACGGAGACTCTTGGTTGTCGGCAGTATGAAAAAACACATACGGGCTTTTACCCTCATCAAGCCATTGTTTTACTTTACCAAGCCACGGCTTGTAAAAAGATTTATAGTCGTTTTGTAAATCGGCTATGACAAAGCGGGCCATGGGCTGCGAGCCAGTCGCTATTGCATGTACAGGTAAGTGGGGCTTTTTTTGTTGCGCATCTATTAGCGCCTCGGTGGTGGGCTTTACTGAAAAAAGCGCACGGGTATCCATAGAAATACGGTTTATATTATTTGCCATTAATAGCTGATTAAGGGCAATTTCGGCCTCACCTTTTTTAAAAAAATCACTATGGCGTACTTCTACGCCGTAATTTAGCTCTTTGGGGAGCAAGCTAATAAATTGCGTTAGTTTAGGTAAATCGCTTGGACCAAACGCTTTGGGTAATTGCAGCATTATTTGTCCTGTTTTTTCAAGTATTGGGGCAAATAACGCAAGCCAGTCATTAAGTTCTGTTTGAACATTACTAAGCGCAAGCTCGTGGCTAAAGCGACGATGAAACTTAAACGTAAATTTAAAGTTCTCGGGTACGCTTTGAGCCCAGCGTAAAACAGTGCTTGGCGCTGGGTCTGCGTAAAAGCTGGTATTGCCTTCAACTGAGTTAAAATGCTGGGCATATTGGCTTAGCATATCGGCATTTTTACATTGGCGGGTAAATAAGTTGCCTTTCCAGGCGCTGCTCGACCACTGAGGGCATCCAATATATAACATAAAAAGGGTGGCTTAATGACTTTGTGGCGCTAGTGTAACAAATACTTACCGTGCTTGCTGTAAATTCAACCGCCGAAGTTCAACACGCCCTAGCATCTTGATACTACTTGGGTATAATGCAGTGCTTAATTCGATTATTTTTAGATTGCTAGCGGCTTTATTTGTATTGTGGTGACCTGTTTTTTAAATCACACGCCTTAAAACAAATAAATTTAACCGTTCAAGCCTTTTATCTGACAGGAAAACTATGCGCTCTATATATTGCGGACAGCTAAATAAAACTCACGTAGATCAAGAAGTTGAACTATGTGGCTGGATCAACAAACGACGTGACCTTGGTGGACTTATCTTTGTCGATTTACGCGATAGAGAAGGGTTAGTACAAGTTGTATTCGATCCAGAGGTTGAAGGGTTAATGGATACCGCTAACAAACTTCGTCAAGAGTTTTGTGTGCAGTTAAAAGGGGTTGTACGTGCGCGCCCAGAAAGCCAAGTAAACAAAGACATGGCAACAGGCGAAGTAGAAATTTTAGGTACTGAGCTAACTATTATTAACCGCTCTGAGCCGCTTCCGCTTGATTTTAACCAGACCAATTCAGAAGAGCGTCGCTTAAAATACCGCTACTTAGATTTACGTCGCCTTGAAATGAGCGACCGTATTAAACTGCGCGCTAAAGCAAGCAGCTTTGTTCGTCGCTTTTTAGATGACAATGGCTTTTTAGACATTGAAACACCTGTACTTACCAAAGCAACACCAGAAGGTGCACGCGATTACTTAGTACCGAGTCGTGTTCATAAAGGTAGCTTTTATGCATTACCACAGTCACCACAGTTGTTTAAGCAATTGTTGATGATGTCGGGTTTTGACCGTTACTACCAAATTGTTAAATGTTTTCGTGATGAAGATTTACGTGCCGATCGCCAACCTGAATTTACCCAAATAGATTTAGAAACCTCGTTCATGAGCTCTGATCAAGTACGTGCTATGACCGAAAAAATGGTCCGTGAGATGTGGCAATCATTATTAAATGTTGATTTAGGCGATTTCCCAATTATGCCTTACTCTGAGGCAATGAGCCTATACGGTTCTGATAAGCCAGATTTACGTAACCCAATGAAATTAGTTGATGTTGCAGATTTAGTAAAAGATGTAGAGTTTAATGTTTTCTCTGGCCCAGCTAACGACGAAAAAGGCCGTGTTGCTGTATTAACAGTACCAGGTGGCGCTAAACTTTCGCGTAAGCAGCTTGACGATTACACTAAGTTTATTGGCATTTACGGCGCTAAAGGCATGGCGTGGATGAAAGTAAACGACCGCGATGCAGGCGCTGAAGGCGTTCAATCTCCAGTGGCTAAGTTTTTAAACGAAGAGGTAATTACTCAGTTACTTGAGCGTACTAACGCACAAACGGGCGACATTATTTTATTCGGTGCCGATAAACGCAACGTTGTAAACGAAGCAATGGGCGCGCTTCGCTTGAAGATTGGTGTTGATTTAGAAATCACTAACCTTGATAGCTGGGCGCCACTTTGGGTTGTTGATTTCCCAATGTTTGAAGAAGATGACGAAGGCACGTTACATGCTGTGCATCATCCATTTACTGCACCTAAAGATATCAGCGCAGAAGAGCTTGAAGCAAACCCAGCAGCGGCTATTTCAGATGCCTACGACATGGTATTAAACGGCTACGAAGTAGGTGGTGGTTCGGTACGTATTCATAATGCAGATATGCAAGAAGCCGCATTTAGAATTTTAGGTATTGAAGCACAAGAGCAACAAGACAAGTTTGGCTTTTTACTTGATGCCCTTAAATACGGCACACCGCCACATGCTGGTTTAGCCTTTGGTCTTGACCGTTTAGTTATGCTTTTATGTGGCACTGATAACATTCGTGACGTTATTGCGTTCCCTAAAACCACTCAAGCATCGTGCTTATTAACCGATGCACCTAGCAAAGCGAATAGCGACTCGTTAACTGAGCTTGCGATCAGTGTGGTAGAAAAAGCAATACCTAGCGAAGAGTAATATCGCGCGCAGTAGATGCGCCTCGCTAGATTTAAAAGCCCTTAGGAGTATGCCTAGGGGTTTTTTTATGGTTAAATTTAAAGTAGTTTAAATATTATACTAATCGATTTAAATATTTAGCCTTTTATCATTCTATTTATTTGTCGCTATAAATGGTTAGTAACTTAAGCAGATTGGTAGTATCCAATAGAGAGGGAGTTCTTATGTCGTTTAATCTCACATTATTTGGTGAATTTTTAGCGTTTTTTATTTTATTTTGCATTCCAATTTTTGCGCTTATTAGCTACAAAATAGGTAAACGTAAAAGCACCATGCCGGGCGTGTTAGCCTTTGTAGGTGGATGCTTAGCGATATTTCCACTCTTTGGCCTAATTTTTATCGCCTTATTAGCGCTTAAACAAGATTTGCCAAAAACCAGCCCTTATGCCCATTAAACAACCCTAAATACGGACACGTAGTCACAGTGCCAATTTCAAATAATAACTATTATTGCGATCAGCAATTTAGTGCCTTACAGCTAGCAAAAAATACAATCGAAAACACAGAATTTGAAGCGTGTACGTTTACTGAGTGTGATTTCTCACAGGCGCAATTTAAAACGTGTCGATTTATAGAGTGCAGTTTTAAAAATTGTAATTTGTCGTCACTCAAGTGGGACTATAGCTCCCTTGAAAGTGTAAGCTTTAGCCATTGTAAGTTAAACAGCGTGCAATGGGGCGATGCAGATTGGGGAGCGCTAAGTATACATGCGCCGGTGAGCTTTAATAGCTGTGAGCTTAGTAACAGCTCTTTTTTTGACTTAACGTTAAATTCACTCAAATTAATTCATTGCTTTGCAAAAAATGTTGATTTTAGACATGCCAATTTAAAGCAAAGTACATTTACAGGGAGTAATTTTCGCGATAGTGAGTTTTTTCAAACCAATTTAACTAAGTGTGACTTTGTTGGCGCAACTGAGTTTAATATTGATTTGAACAATAATATATTAGCGGGGGCAAAGTTCGAGCGCTTTGAAGCACTTAACTTGCTTACAAGCCTTGATATAGAGCTCTGTAACTAATTATCCGATGATTGAGGTTATTTAGAAGCTGCAAATTACGAGCTTCTAAATAAGTTAGTGACCAGTAGCTAACTAATTAACAGCTAGGGCCATTTTTGTTACGTGCGCTAGCAAGTGTGCGGGCAATTTCAAGCAGTGCAGGGGTAATGTCATCAGCGCCGTCTTTAATTAGCTTAGTTACATCACCTGATGAATATAAGCTATCGCGCGGCGACTTAATGCCAAGCTCGCGAACAAAGTCTTTTGTTTTACCTGTGCTGCCCGTTTCAATAAATTTAAAAATAATACGCTCGTTGTTACTTTTTGGCTCGGCCTGTAAGACGGCGATTTCTTCTTTATAGGCTTCTATTCGACTTTGCAAAATGTCGATACGTTGTTCAATAGTGCTGTATGATTTCATGGGGTGCTTTTCTAAATTAACTAAAAATAATACCTGTATTATCGCATACATTAGCAATGGCGCGCGCTAACCTTTATAGTAAAAGTTATTTTTATTTAAAAACAATAATTTATACGATTTAAAACATGCATAAAATAATAAAAAAGTTACTAACATTAAGCGCATTTAGCCTAAGTGCGAGTTTAATGTCACCATTAAGCGTTGCTGATGACGATGTAATAGTGGATCAAAGCCGCAATCGAACCATACCTATCAATATCACGCTTCCAAATAACAGTAATCAATGCAGCGAGCAGGCAAAGTGCCCCGTAGTATTTGTAAATGCAGGCTATGGCATTAGCCACAATAACTACTCATTTGCGAGTAAGCTATTTAATGCACAAGGCTATTTAAGCATTGCCGTCGCGCATGAGCTTAACACCGATCCTAAACTCAGCCGTAAGCAGCCTTATTTAACCACCCGCATGGAAAACTGGCACCGCGGTGTGGTTACCCTTAAATTTTTAGTTAATCAGCTCAGTGCGCAATACCCTGAGTATGACTTTTCCCAACTCACGCTATTTGGGCACTCAAACGGCGGCGATATATCCGCTTTATACGCTGCAATCTACCCAAATGAAGTAAGCCAAATGATTACCCTCGACCACCGCCGCATGTTGATCCCACGTAATAAAAACATACGCGTGCTTACACTGCGTGGTAGTGACTATCCAGCCGATGCGAATGTTTTATTAAATGAAACAGAGCTTAAAAAGTTCCCTGTTAGCCAAGTAATGATTGAAAAATCGCGCCATAACGATATGTATGATGGCGGGCCAACATGGCTGGTGGATAGAATGAGTAAAGAAGTAGGGGCGTTTTTAAATTAACAAAAAATTGTATAGCTTTATGTTAGGGCCTGTTGACCTTTCAGGGTTATAGTTTGTTCAATCTAGGGGCCATTTAATCACGGCGCGAGGTTTGTAACCTAGTGGGCTAAGTAAAAACCGAGTAAAGCTTCCGCGTCCTGCTCACGCCCTTACCTACATCCATGTAGGCAACAAAGAGTAAATGGCCCCTAGGCAGAACCCTTTGGGCAGCGCCTGTTTGGCATTTATACGTCGTTATCGCCTATTTATGGGGAACAACCACACTACATAGGCTCTGCCTTGCCTAGATACCAGGCAGACTGCTGCAAATTCAACCTCGAAAGGTAAACAGGCCCTAGTAAATAGCGCAGCCATAGCTGCGCTATTTTTGTTTTCGTTACTCAACTAGTTCACTTACTACAATAGGGCTGTTATGCAGGGTTTTATGCACTGGGCATTTATCGGCTATTTCTAGCAGGCGTTGGCGCTGTGCTTCAGTTAAGTCGCCGCGTAGGGTAATTTTACGAGTAATGGCCTCTAGGTTTTGTGTGCACTCGCCATTGTCGCAATCTTGGTAGTAGTCGCGGGTGTGTTCAAGTTCTACTTTTACATGGTCAAGCGGCAGCTTTTTTAAGGTTGCATACATACGCAGTGTCATTGAGGTGCATGCGCCTAGGCCTGCGAGTATATGGTCGTATGGATCGGGGCCTAAATTACTGCCTCCTACCTTTAATGGCTCATCGGCAAGCCATGTATGATCTTTAGTACTTACGTGCTGAGTAAATATATGGTCTTTTTCTTCAACCAGTACTTTGCCGTTTTCTAATTTTGCGCTGTAGTTACTTTGCTCATACTTAACGTAGCGGTTTGCCCAATTAGCAATGAGCGTGGCTGCGTACTCGGCATCGTCTTTATTGCTTAACAGGTGGTCGGCGTTATCGAGGCTGATAAAGCTTTTAGGGTGCTTGGCTGATGCGTAAATTTTCTCGGCTTCTGAAATATTAACCGTGGTATCAACAGGGGAGTGCATAACTAAAAGCGCGCGTTTTAATTTTCCTATGTGGCTACGGTCGTACTTTGCTATATCCTCTACAAACTGTTTTTTTATGGTAAATTCGCGCCCAGCTAAGCTCACTTTTGCCTCGCCTGCAGCGTTTATTTCATCTAAGTGGGCTTCAAAGTTATGTGCAACATGTTTTGCATCTGAAGGGGCGCCAATGGTTGTAATAGCCGATACTTCAGGAATATGCTCTGCAGCAGCCAGTACGGCAGCGCCGCCTAAGCTGTGGCCAATTAACAGTTGTGGTGCGTCAAAGTGTGTGCGCAAGTGATCGGCTGCGGCCACTAAATCTTGAATATTGGATGAAAAGTTACTATTTGCGAAGTCGCCGTCACTATTACCAAGACCGGTAAAATCAAAGCGCAGTACGGCTATACCTTGTTGGGTAAGGGCGCGGCTTATTCGTGTAGCGGCAGCAATATCTTTACCACAGGTAAAGCAGTGTGCAAATAAAGCATAAAACTTTACATCTCCTGCTGGGCGCTCAAGCTGGCCTGCCAGTTCTAAATCGCCGCTTTTAAAAGATACTTTTTGTCGCATAGAAGAGCCTTAGTGTTTCATGAAAATACGTTACAATAATAGATAAGATATAAGCACTAATGAGTCCAATTTCAATATTTTTTATACTTTGATCTCGATCAAGTAAGTTGTTCACTAATTCACCTTGCGGACATTTGTCCTTATGTTTTTGGGGTGGTTTGTCTATCCTCGCACAGCGCTATAATTAAGGCTTTGCTACTTTATTTTGGCATATTAGCTATATTTAAAGCGGCACTGTTCTTACAACCTATTCACTGGAACGTACAATGCAATTACCTACTGTTGATTATAAAGCTCCCGATGCGGCTGCTCAATTTGTTGAATCGTTAAGAAACACCGGTTTTGGTGTATTAAAAAATCACCCAATCCCGCAATCTTTAGTTGAGTCTATTTACGAAAAATGGCAAGACTTTTTTAATTCAGAGCAAAAGCACGACTTTTTATTTTCTAAAGAAACACAAGACGGTTATTTCCCGCCTTCTGTCTCTGAGGTAGCTAAAGGCTTTACAGTTAAAGACATTAAAGAGTACTTTCATGTTTACCCTAAAGGTCGCGTGCCTGCAGAGCTTGAAGCCGACGTACGTGAGTACTACCACTTAGCTAACGAATTTGCAGCAACGCTTTTAAGCTGGGTTCAAGCAGAGGCACCAGCCGATGTACGTGCTAAGTTTTCTATCGATTTAAAAGACATGATTGCTGATTCTGAGCAAACATTGTTACGTATTTTACATTACCCGCCAATGACAGGTGATGAAGAGCCAGGTGCAATTCGCGCTGCAGCACATGGTGACATTAACTTATTAACAGTGCTACCGGCATCAAACGAGCCAGGCCTGCAAGTTCAAAAAACTGATGGCGGTTGGTTAGATGTGCCATGTGACTTTGGTAGCTTAATTATTAATATTGGTGACATGTTACAAGAAGCGTCGGGCGGGTATTTCCCATCGACTATTCACCGTGTAATTAACCCAACGGGTAAAGCGTCGACTAAGTCGCGTATTTCTTTACCGCTGTTTTTACACCCACGTCCTGATGTTGTGCTTTCTGAGCGCTACACTGCAGACAGCTACCTACAAGAGCGTTTACGCGAGCTAGGCGTTAAATAATAGCTGCTTTTTAAATAGCATCTATTCAAAAGCGGCTTTTTAGCCGCTTTTGTTGTTTTACATAACCCATTGGGTTATCCCCCCGCTGCGATTTAATCGCCCCTAGGTAGTACATATTTTGATTTAATAAAAACGTGCCTGCTTTAATGCCATCGTGCTGTTTTGTATTGCTATTTGCTTTTTTGCGATGGGAGCTTATTTGGCAAAGTGAATATTTCCATGCATTTCTAAGTTAGTTGCGTATAATGCGCCCTTGGCCGGTTTGGCCTTTATTTTATTGAGAGATTTTATGAGTTTTGATGGTTTAGGTTTATCACAGTCTTTAGTTAACGCGGTTTTAGAAAAGGGCTATGAAACGCCAACGCCTATTCAGGCTCAAGCAATTCCTGCAATTATTGAACGTCGCGATGTAATGGCGGCCGCACAAACAGGTACAGGTAAAACCGCCGGTTTTACGTTACCGCTAATTGAGCTGTTATCTAAAGGCAATAAAGCAAAAAGCAATAACGTACGTGCCCTTATTTTAGCGCCTACGCGCGAGCTGGCTTTGCAGGTAAGCGAAAACGTTGAAGAATACGCTAAGCACTCTGATGTAAGTTCGTTTGTAGTGTACGGCGGCGTAAAAATAAACCCACAAATGCAGCGCCTTCGTAAAGGGGTTGATATTTTAGTGGCAACGCCAGGGCGTTTAATTGATTTACATAATCAAAACGCAGTTAAGTTTGATAGCGTTGAAGTACTGGTACTTGATGAAGCTGACCGCATGCTTGATATGGGGTTTATTCACGACATTAAACGCCTGATTGCTAAAATGCCACCTAAACGCCAAAACTTAATGTTTTCGGCCACGTTTTCAGATGATATTCGTGCGTTAGCAAAAGGGCTAATTAATGACCCTGTTGAAATATCAGTTGCGGCAAAAAACACCACGGCTAAAAGCGTAACACAAAGCGTTTATGCGGTTGATAAATCGCGTAAAACCGCATTACTTAGCCATTTAATTCGTAGCAACGATTGGCAACAAGTATTAGTGTTTAGCCGTACCAAGCACGGTGCTAACCGTTTAGTTAAACAACTCGAGCGTGATGACATTGCAGGCGCCGCTATTCATGGTAATAAATCACAAGGTGCCCGTGTTAAAGCATTAGATGGCTTTAAAAGCGGTGAAGTACGTGTACTTGTAGCGACCGATATAGTGGCACGTGGTCTAGATATTGTTGAACTACCGCATGTGGTTAACTACGACTTACCAAATGTATACGAAGATTACGTGCACCGTATTGGTCGTACAGGCCGTGCTGGTGCATCAGGGCATGCTATTTCGTTTGTAACTGCCGATGACGCTGCTGATTTATACGGTATTGAACGTTTTATTGGTGAGCTTATCCCTCGCGCTGAAGAGCCTGGGTTTGAACCAACTAGCCCCGTACCTGAGCGCGCATTAGATGCGCGCCCAATTAAACCTAAAAAGCCTAAAAAAGCAAAGCAGCCGTTTAACAAACCTAAGTCTGATAAGCCAAGCAGTAAAAAGCCTAACAATGGCGGCAACGGTACAGGCCCTCGCCGTGGTGGCTCTAAAAAACCAACGGCTAGAACCGATGATAATGCACAAAACCCATGGGCAAAGCGTCAATCGGTGGGTGGCAATGGCCAACGCCGTCGTCGTGCAAATAATAACGATTAATCATTATTAATGATTGTATTGGCCTTTAATTAAACACCAATAAAAAACGCGCTACCTTTTTAATAGAAGTAGCGCGTTTTTTATTATCTGAAATTTACACTTACCTAATCCACGAATTAACGGCTAAACCTACAAACAAGGTAACACTTACACTTAATAAGGTGCCAAGCATAACGTACTCGGTGAGCTTTTTATCCTTACTGGCACTTAAATCACCAAACCTAAAGACCGACTTGGCTGCAAGCAAAAAACCAAGCCCCGCAAATTGATCAAGTAATATAAAGCTCAGCATTAATACGCGCTCTAGCATGCCAATGCTTTGTCCGGCCAGAGGTAAGCTGCCCTCACTTGAAAAGTTAGCGGTGAGCCTTTCAAGCATCATTCTTATAAATACGGCACTTGGGCTTAATATAATTAAATATCCGCATACAACCCAAAGTACTTTCGGGTCAGTGGCAAGTGCGCTTGCGTACGCGATTAAACTTTGGTTATCAGTTATATAAATACATAGTGCTATTATTACGGCTATATGCGCTATTTGGTCGAGTAAAAAGGGCACAACCCCTTTATTTGAGTACGACTTAGTAATATCTATTAGGTAGTGGCTAAGCATAATTGCCGCTGTAGAAAGTAACACGGTGCTTAGTTGTTGCCAGCCATAGCTATACTCCCAAAACGCTAAAATAATAGCGCTCACCACACCGTGCACTAATACATGCAGGTAAAGTTTTTTAGCTTTAAAGTGATGGGTGTTTCTATCGTTTACCCAGCTCATTGGTTGTAAAAAAAAGTCACTGACTAGGTGGCCTATAATTAATGCCACTAATAATAACGAAAACCCCATTACTCACTTCCTTTTGAAATCGTGGTTATGACCTGCTTAGCATGTATTATAAAGCGTTCTATTAGCTGATAATTTGCTAGGTTTAATAACTTAGTCACGTTTTCGCGACTGGTATTGAGCTCTTTTGCTAAAGCTGCATGGCTGTTATCGGCTTGAGTTAAATACACGTATAGCGCATTAGCTTGTTTTTGCGTTATTTTGCTAAGCAAAGTATCTACAAAGGCAAGATTAAGGCTAAAGCTTTCATCTAGGCTGTGCTTTGCTACCTGTAAGGTAAAGCGCTGGTTGGCTATTTTATCAAGGCCTTGCCCAGAGAGCACAAAGGCCGAGCCGGTGGCTGTTTTTATATCACTGCGTGGGTTATCTATCTCGCCTAAGGCCATGCTTTGGCGCAGCTCATAACCTGCCGACTTTAAATGCAAATAAATAATAATAGCGGTTTTTATTAATTGCTCACTTTGGTTTATTTGTAGCTGAAAGGCATCGCCTCGGTACATGGTCCACAATGATGATTTGTCACAATTTGCACGCAAACTTTGCGCTAACTGATAAAGCATGGCATCGTATTGTTGCTTAGGTATTTTTTGCGATTTAATTATATCGCCGCTGATCACACCAATCATAAAAATCCAAAAAGTAACTTAATGCAGTTACATAAAATCAGGTAACCAAATTTGGTTACATTTAATTAAGTAACCAATTTAGGTTACTTAAAACAAAATTGCAAGGCTCACTCGTTTATAGCTATTTATTTCAGCTACGCTGAATTGTGAGTACTTAAGGAAACAAATGACTTTACAAAACGATCAGCAAACTAGTAAGCCACGAGTCGGTATTTTTGTTGATGTACAAAACATTTATTACACGTGCCGCGAAAGTTACCGTAAAAACTTTGATTACAATGCATTCTGGGCGCTTATGAAACAGCAATACTCAATAGAGTGCGCGTTCGCGTATGCCATTCACCGTGGTGACGAAAAACAAAACCAGTTTCAAAATATTTTGCGTGCTATTGGCTTTGAGGTAAAACTAAAGCCGTTTATTCAGCGCCGTGACGGCAGCGCAAAAGGGGATTGGGATGTAGGCATAACCATAGATATGCTAGAACAAGGTAAAAACCTCGATAAAGTTATTTTGCTCTCTGGTGATGGCGACTTTGCTTTATTGCTAGGGCATTTAAAAAATCAATACAATGTACCATGCGATGTGTACGGCGCCGATAAGTTAACCGCTGAGGTGCTTAAACAAAGTGCTGAGCAGTTTCACTTAATTGATGACAATTTGCTACTTTAAAGCGTGAAATATAGCAGCTAAGTGCCTGCAACATGAGAGTTTTTAATAAAGAGCCTATAAAGCTAATATAGGCTTTTTTTATTACTGTAATAAATTGGGTTTACTTAGCGGTTGTGGTAATTTTACGACATACCATGTTATTGAGGACTCACATGCTTTATTACAGCGACATGCCATTGGACCGCGGGTCTAATTTTCGTAAAAACGCTGCGTGGTTAAACGCACAAATGTCGGCACAAAGTAAGTGGCTTTTGGTGAATAATAACCACACTTTGCTTTATAAAGACCCCGCTCATGTGTGCTACTTAACGTATCAGCAAATTGCCCATTTAGATTTATCAAACGCTATTTATTTAGGCTCAAATACCGAGCAACAAGGTGTGTTTGCATTAGATGTTTCAGCTATACACGACGACGAACTCAATCACGTTATAGGCGACGCACAGTTTATTGATATACGTCAATATGGCCCTCTGCTTGATATACAAGATGGCTCTATAGCCGCTTTAGCCCGCGGTTTATGCTATTGGCATGCAACGCATAGTTTTTGTGGGCGTTGTGGCAGTAAAAATACATTAGTAGAGGCAGGGCACTCACGCCTATGTGAAAACGAGCACTGTAAGCACCCTACATTTCCACGAACCGATCCGGCCGTAATAATGGTGGTTACTAAAGTATTTGAAGATGGCGTAGAGCGCTGTTTATTGGGTCGCCAAGCAATATGGCAACAAGGCATGTATTCGTCATTGGCGGGTTTTGTAGACCCAGGTGAAACACTAGAGCAAGCTGTAGCGCGTGAAGTAAAAGAAGAGGCGGGCGTTGATGTTGAAAATGTACGTTACATTGCTTCTCAGCCATGGCCTTTTCCTTCATCTATTATGCTAGGTTTTATTGCAGAGGCTAAAACTGAGCAAATAAACGTAGATAAAGACGAATTAGACGATGCTAAATGGTTTACTCGCGAAGAAGTGAGGGCGTTTGGCAATATGGGCGATGAAGGCGATCATTATAAACTCCCGCGGGTCGATTCAATTTCGCGCTTTTTAATTGAACAATGGCTTACAAATAAGGTTTAAGGATTAATAATGTCGAGCAAAAATAAAAACACGCAGTTAGTGTCATCAGGGCGTAAAAAAGCCTATACCCATGGTGTAGTAAATCCTGTGGTGCAACGTGCCTCTACGATTGTATTTGATAGCGTGGCCGATTTAAAAAACGCGGCTAAAACCCGCGGCGATAAAACTTTATTTTATGGTCGGCGTGGCACAAGTACGCATTTTGCCCTGCAAGAAGCGATTACTGAGCTTGAGGGCGGCGAAGGCTGCGCGCTTTACCCATGCGGTGCAGCGGCAATAAGCCAAGCGTTATTGTCGTTTGTAAAAGCGGGCGATCACATATTAATGGTTGATAACGTGTATGAACCAACGCGTGATTTTTGCGATAAAATTTTAGCAGGCCTTGGAATAACAACCACGTATTACCCCCCGACAATAGGCGCGGGTATTAAAGAGTATATTCAGCCAAACACAAAGGTGCTATTTTTAGAATCGCCAGGTTCTATTACCATGGAAATACAAGATGTGCCTGCTATGGTAAAGGTAGCCAATGAGCATAATATTATGACCATGCTAGATAACACCTACGGCAATGGCTTGCATTACCGCCCACTTGAGCACGGCGTGGATATTAGTATTCAAGCAGCAACTAAGTACATTGTTGGCCATTCTGATGTAATGATGGGGGTCGCAGTGGCAAATAAAAAGTACTGGCCAACTCTGCGTGAACAGTCGTATTTATTAGGGCAGTGCACTAGTGCCGATGATGCGTATTTAGCGCTTAGAGGTTTACGTACAATGGCGGTGCGTTTAAACCAACACGAAAAGGCGGCTATAGAGGTGGCAAAATGGCTTGAGCAACATGAGTTAGTTGATCATATTCGCCACCCTGCATTTGAAACCTGCCCTGGGCATGACTTTTTTAAGCGCGACTTTGATGGCAGCAATGGGTTGTTCTCATTTGTAATGAAAACCGGTAACCAAAAAGCTATAGATGCATTTTTAGATAGCCTTGAGCATATTAAAATGGGCTTTTCGTGGGGCGGTTTTGAAAGCCTAGTGACGGCTAATTTAACCATGAAAGGGCTTCGCTCTAAAACCGGTTGGGATTTAGGCCCGGTGATCCGCTTACATATTGGCCTTGAAGACGTTGATGATTTAATTAACGACTTAAGCCAAGCGCTTAAAGTATATCAGCAGCATTTATAAAATTTGGCCAAAATAAACGGAGTTTGGCCTGTTACATTTAAATGGTTTGTTACAAAGCTCACTTAAGGTGAGCTTTTTTTTGCTGGTAATTCAAGGTGTTTACACTTACTGTGGTTATATTACGCTTAATTTTAAAGCATGAGCAACGTCATTAAGGAAAGCCAATGGCAACATCATCATTACTAAACATAGGGCGATTAACCCAAATAGCGGGCTTTGAGCTAGTACGTATGTTTTTAACTAAACGCGGCTTAATTGCTATGGCCGCTTTTGCGCTAGTTTGGTTATTAATATTGCGCTACCCAATAGGGCAAGCAGTTAGCATTATTAGTGCACCTGATTTTGAACAAATGGTGCGCGATATTTCAGGCAGCATTGGCCTAAGTAAGTTACTTGATTGGCCTGAAGCCGAATTTGCTATGTACTGGCTGGTTGCTTTGTATAGCTTTCCGCTGTTTGCTATTTTTATATCAAGCGATCAAACCGTTGGCGATAGAGAGCGTGGCACGCTAAGGTTTATATCGCTGCGCGCTACGCGCTTTGAAATTTTATTTGGCCGTTTTTTAGGGCAACTTGGTGTATTGGCGTGTTTATTAGCTATAACCCTTGTTGCCACACTAGGTGTGCTTGGTTATAGAGATCCCAGCTTGTTAATGGGCGGCTTTATTCGCGCACTTTCTATTTTTATGGTCATGGTAATAGTGCTTAGCCCATTTATCGCACTAATGTGTTTAATAAATACCTTTGCTCGCTCATCACGTTTAGCCATTGTATTGGCTATTTTATATTTTGCTGGAGGCGGCATTGTTGTAGGAATATTGGCATGGCAGGTACCGGCTTTAAATGCGCTCGATTATATATTCCCAGGTGTTAACTCTGAGTTATTAGCAGGACAAAACTTACCTTTATTAAGCGCATTAGGTGTACCACTTATACAAAGCGCTGTATTTATCGCTATTGCACATAAATTATTTACAAGGAGTTCGCTATGAGCGTATTAATAAAAGCCAGCGGCTTGAGTAAATCGTATGGCGCAAAGCAAGCACTTAATAATGTGAACTTTGAAATTAGTAAAGGTGCGCCAGTTGCGCTAGTGGGCCCCAATGGTGCCGGTAAAACCACATTATTTAGTTTATTGTGCGGCTATATTAACCCAAGCCATGGTGAGCTGAGTATTTTAGGACATAAGCCTGGAAGCGCTGCATTGTTTAACCAAGTGAGTGCTTTGCCACAAGATGCGCAGTTAGATCCACGTTTTAATATAGATAAGCAACTGGCGTTTTATGGCAAGTTGCAAGGTATGGGTGCTAAACAAAGCCACAATGAAGCGCTGCGCGTACTCGATTTAGTTGGCTTAAAAGAAGTCGCTAAACAGCGTGCGGGCGATTTATCTCATGGTATGCGAAAACGGGTAACGATAGCGCAAGCGCTGATTGGCTCGCCGAAAATAGTGATGCTTGATGAGGCCACAGCAGGGCTTGATCCTATTCATGCCAGAGAGGTGCGCGAGCTGGTATCGAGCTTAAGTAGCGAGGCCACCTTTATTTTAAGCTCGCACGATTTAACCGAACTTGAGCGATTATGCTCCCAAGTGCTCCACCTAGATAAGGGCATTTTGAGCGAGCACCAAACAAAAGACAACAATATGCATACTCACTTTTATACCTTAATGCTCAACGAGGCGTATCAAAATGTGGAGCAGCAACTGCAGGCGTTAGCAGGTGTAAGCCGTGTGTATATGAGCCAACATAAAGAATACGTGATTGAGTACCAACCAATCGGTGAGCCACTTGATATTGCTTTATTAAACTTTTGCCATCAGCAAAATTGGCAATATAGGCAGTTGGTAAATGGCCACACATTAGAAAATCAAATATTTACACAGGAGAAAGTATAATGGGACTACTCAGTGGTTTAATGGGTAACGCAAGCGAAGTAGATGATTCTGATTTAGAAAAAGTGCTTGCCAATACGCTAATAGATGGCGAGCAAGTAGAAAAAGCCTATAAGGTGATTCGCGATATGTTTATTTTTACTAATAAGCGTTTAATTTTAATTGATAAGCAAGGTATGACCGGCTCTAAAATGGAAATGGTGAGTATTGCTTACTCTAAAATTACTAAGTTTAGTAAAGAAAGTGCAGGGCACTTTGACTTAGACGCCGAGCTTAAAATTTGGATAGGGTCAGATCCAACGCCTATTAGTAAAGAATTTAAATCGGGCGATAATATTAACGAAGTTTATCGTGTAATAAGTCAGCATGCGCTTTAATTTGCTGAACATGTTTTAAGTAGTTGTTGACTACATGTTGCAACTACTTTAAATTTACAGTTTCTTACACCTACTTACAATTAACTTAATAAATACAATTGCTTAATTAAGTTTTCATTCAGTTTCCCAGCGTTAGCATGTCCCCACTTTAGTCAATGAGCTAAAGCATAAAAAGCAATGCACAAAGGGAAGTCTTACAATGAAAAAATTAGCAGTTATTATTTCAAGCATTTTATTATCTAGCACTGCGGCTGCTGCAGACAGCTACAATTCAATCAGTAATTTAAGCTACAAAGATAGCGATAACAACGACACTGTTGCTGTAGACTCTATTTATTACCTATCTCCTAAAAAAACATTAGGTCCGTACGATCAGTTTGAATACATCAATAAGCAAACTAACGTATACGGCAGCTACGCTGATGACGACTTTGGCGATTTAACGAATGTTGGTGGTGAGTACTTCATTAATGAATTTTTAGTAGGTGCTTCTTACGAAAATCTTGACCCAGATTCGGGCTCTAACGGTGAGCTTTACAAGCTAACTGGTGGCTACTTCTTTAACCCTGATTTATTAGCAAAAGTAACGCTTGTTGAAAACAAAGACGGTGATGACTTTGCTTTGTTTGATTTAGCATACAATCACATGCTAAACAGCACAGACTACGTAGGTGTAACACTTACCGCAGATGACGATTTTGATTACCGCGCCGTTGCAGCTAAATACTTTATAGACTTACAACAAGGTAATTTTTTAACGTTTGAAGGTAAATACGAGAGCATTGAAGATGCAGAAAACCAGTGGGTAGCAGAAACTAACTACTACTTCTCAAAAGCAACCTCGGTATTTGCTAACTACAACAAGCAAGATACATACAGCTTTGGTGCTCAGCACTTCATCAATAAAAACATTGGTCTTAAAGTAGGTTACGAGAACAATGCAGATGACTCTGATAACGATGCATACTTTGCAAACATGCGTTTTCAGTTTTAATTAAGCCCTTACTTAATTAAAAGCAAAAAGCCCGCTACTGTAGCGGGCTTTGTTGTTTTTAACTTAAATAAACCGTGATAAAAGTATTACGAAGTGCAATTACGGCTTTTGCTCTGCTCATCTAAGTTAATTTTTAAAATTAAAAATAATTTTTTGAAAAATGAAAAAAATATAACTGAAGGAAGCTACATTGGTGAGGTTTATCGAATAGTTAAGTTGGATTCAGTTTAGCGATAGTTTGTACCTTAATTGTTACTTTTTAGGTTTAAATGATGACACATAACTCTTTGATAGATTTAAGGTGCATTTTATATTTACATTTATTCGAAACTGTTAACAATGTGAGTGGCCAGTATAGAGTTTAATTTGTTCACTCATTCATTTTTTGTTCATTTTATACTGTTAGGATGCGCCCCGACTTTGGCTAGAGAGCCTAAGCATAGACAAAAAGATTTATAGGGAATTAAAAATGAAAAAATTAGCCGTTATCATTTCGAGCATTTTATTATCAAGCGCTGCAACCACTGCAATGGCTGCGGATACTTACCAATCAATCAGCCATGTAGGATACGTGGATGTAGATGGTGATGACACTGTAAGTGTTGACTCAATTTATTATTTCTCTCCAAAAGCGACATTAGGTCCTTACGATCAATTTGAGTACATCAATAAGCAAACAAATGTTTATGGTTCATACAGCGATAATGATTTTGTAGATGTTACTAACATTGGCGGTGAGTATTTTGTACAAGATTTCGTATTAGGTGCACAGTACAATAATTTCGATACGGATTTTGGCTCAAGCACGGATGTAATTGAACTTTCTGCTGGTTACTTTTTTAACCCAAACCTTGTATTAAAAGCAACGTTTGTAGATGTAGAAGATGCTGACAATCAGTTTGTGTTTGACCTAGCATATAACCACGAACTAAACAGCACTGATTATATCGGCTTTACAGTAACAGCAGATGATGAGTTTGACTACCGTGCAGTAGCAGCTAAGTACTTTGTTGATTTACAGCAAGGTAACTACTTAACTGTTGAAGGTAAGTTTGAAGATGTTGATGGCGGTTCAAGTAACTGGGAATTAGCATCTAACTACTATTTTAGTAAAGCAACATCAGTATTTGTGACAGTTAATAAGAACGATGATTACACTTTTGGTGCTCAACACTTCTTCAATAATAATGTTGGTTTAGAAGCAGGTTACGGCAATAACTGGGATGATTCTGATTACGATGCTTACTTCGCAAATCTAAGCTTACAGTTCTAATTTAACTAAAAATTAGAATATGAATAAAAAGCCCGCTCATTTGAGCGGGCTTTGTTGTTTTTAATGTTTGAGCTTAATTATATTACCAGCCGCAATTACGGCCTTTGTTCTGCTCATCTAAATAGCGTTGCAGCGGTGCAAAGTAATCAAGCATGGCGGTTGCATCCATTTGCGGCTTGCCAGTGATGGTTTCAAGGGCTTCTTGCCATGGACGAGAAGAGCCCATTTCTAGCATTGCGTTTAGTTTTTCGCCTGCTTCTTTTGAGTTGTAAATAGAGCAGCGGTGAATGGCTTTATCGTTACCGGCTATTTCACATAAACTACGATGAAATTCAAACTGTAAAATATGCGCTAAAAAGTAACGTGTATAAGGAGTGTTGCCTGGTACGTGGTATTTAGCACCAGGGTCAAAGTCGTCTTCGCTGCGTGCGATAGGCGCTTTCACACCTTGGTATTTTTCACGTAGCTCCCACCATGCTTTATTATAATCTTGTGGCTTTACTTGGCCCGAAAATACCTGCCAGCGCCATTGGTCAACCATTAAGCTAAAGGGCACAAAGGCGACTTTATCTAGCGCCATTTTCATTAGTAAGCCAATGTCTTTTGACTCATCAGGTACTTGCTCTAGTAAGCCAATTTCTTTTAAGTAGCCTGGTGTAACCGAAAGGGCAATGGTGTCGCCAATCGCTTCATGAAAACCATCGTTGGCACTTTCTTGATAAAATAAAGGCTGTTTATTATAAGCGCGCTGATAAAAATTGTGGCCTAGCTCATGATGAATAACAGAGAACTCTTCGCCTGTGCGTTGAATACACATTTTAATACGTAAATCGTCTTTACTGTCTATATTCCATGCAGAGGCATGACACTGCACGTCTCTGTCTTTTGGTTTTACAAATAATGAGCGCTCGTAAAAGGTCTCTGGCAGTGGCTCAAATCCCATTGAGGTAAAAAAGGTTTCAGCCCCTTTTACCATCTTAAGCTCGTCGTAATTATTTTTAGCTAATAGCTCGGTAACATCGTAACCCGGATCGGCGTTTTCTGGTGCGACTACATCGTAAATGTTACCCCATGCTTGTGCCCACATGTTTCCTAATAAATGCGCAGGAATAGGCTCATCTTGTGGCACTTTATCGGTGCCGTATTTATCGCCTAATTTAGCGCGTACATGGCAATGCAGTGAGTTATAAAGTGGCTTTACTTGCCCCCAAATGCGGTCAAGCTCGGTTGTAAAGTCATCGGCGGGCATATCGTACTTGCTGCGCCACATTGCGCCGGTATCAGCATAACCTAGCTCTTTAGCCCCTTCGTTTGTTAGGGTTACTTGTTGCTCGTAAAGTGGGCGCATTGGCTTTGAAATTTGACGCCACCCTTGCCATAAATCAAGTAGCTCGTTGTAATCACGGCTGGTGGCCATTTTTGCGGTCATATCACCAAGGCTTAAACAGCTGCCATCGTCTTTACAATATTTACCTTTACCGTATAAACCACCTAGCTCTGCCACAATAGTTGAAAGCTGAGCTGTTTTTTCAGTGTCCTGTGGAGCGGGTAAAGTAAGCGCAAGTTTAAGTTTATTAAGCTTGCGGCGTGCATCGTAATCCAGCGCTAAGTCGTCAAATTGGGCTGCCTGATTAGCTAAACGTACGACCGACTCGGTCATTTTACGATTAACCTCGGCAGATAACGCCGAGGTGTCGTGTGTTATAAAATTTGCGTAAATCCACTCAGCGCGGCTCGACTCTAGGTAAAGCTCACTGAGTTCTTGCTCGGCTTTGGCAATAAACGCATTGGCATCTTGTTTTGTAAGAGGAGACTCTGATTGTGCTGAATCGGTAGTGTCTATGGCTATTTCAGCTTCGCAGGCGCTCAGCGCTAATGTGCTTGCGACTATTAAGGCGCTCATACTTAATTTAAAGCGTGGTGTGTTCATTGTATTCCTTTGGTTTATTGTTATTAAGAGAGTGATAATAGCAGCGATGTTTAAAACAATGAAATTAATACGTTAAGGCGTGTGGCACATCGCGCAATGATTGTATTTAAACTAAGATGGGTCATAATTAAGTTACTATTTTCATTCAATGTAAAAGGAATGTGCTCATGTCGGTATTTATAATATTGCTGGTCGTGGTGGTGGTTATTTTTGCAGTCAAAGATATTCGCCTCAACCTGATCAGCCGTCCTACGTTTAAAATGTTTAAAAAGGTACTTCCGCCGCTCTCGCAAACTGAGCGAGAGGCAATGGAAGCCGGCGATGTATGGTGGGATGGTGAGCTATTTAGTGGTAACCCAGATTGGCAAAAACTGCATAACTTTCCTAAACCTGAGCTTAGTGCTAAAGAAAGTGACTTTATGGATAATCAGGTTAACACGCTACTGGCGATGCTAGATGATTACCAAATTGTACAAAAAGACAAAGACCTGCCAAAAGAAGTCTGGGATTACTTAAAAACAGAAGGCTTTTTTGCGCTGATCATTCCTGAAAAATTTGGTGGGAGAGAGTTCTCTGCCATTGCTAATTCAACCATAGTGTCAAAAATTGCCACTAAAAGCTTAACTGCCGCTGTGACGGTTATGGTGCCTAACAGCTTAGGCCCAGGTGAGTTATTACTACATTACGGTACAAAAGAACAACAAGAGCGCTGGTTACCAACACTTGCTAACGGTAAAGATGTGCCGTGTTTTGCACTTACTGGCCCAGAAGCTGGCTCTGATGCAGGTAGTATCCCTGACTCTGGCGTAGTATGTAAAGGCCAGCATAATGGTGAAGAGGTAATAGGCCTGCGTTTAAATTGGTCTAAGCGCTATATTACACTGGCGCCTATTGCAACTGTACTTGGCCTTGCTTTTAAAATGTATGACCCCGATGGGCTACTTGGTGATGAAAAAGAGCTTGGTATTACCTGCGCACTAATTCCTACCGATCACGAAGGGGTAGAAACCGGCGAGCGCCATTATCCTTTAAATATGGCATTCATGAACGGGACTACTTACGGTAAAGATGTATTTATTCCACTAGATTGGATTATTGGTGGTCAACAAGGTGCAGGACGAGGCTGGCGTATGCTGGTTGAGTGTTTAAGTGCTGGGCGCGGTATTTCATTGCCAGCACTGAGTACGGCAACAGGGCATTTAGCGTCAAAAATGACCTCTGCTTACGCCATGGTGCGCCAGCAGTTTGGTGTATCTATTGGCCAGTTTGAAGGTGTACAAGAAGCACTAGCCCGTATTGGCGGATTAACATATACACTTGAGTCAGCACGGTTAATGACTGCCGGTGCCATTGATTTAAAATTAAGCCCCTCGGTAGTGACCGCCATCGCAAAATACCATATGACCGAAATGGGCCGTACGGTAATGAACGATGCAATGGATATTCACTCAGGTAAAGGAATACAAGTGGGCCCTAATAACTATTTAGCCCATGGTTATATGGGCATTCCGGTATCTATTACGGTTGAAGGGGCTAATATTTTAACGCGTAACCTAATGATATTTGGACAAGGTGCCACCCGTTGTCATCCGTTTGTGTTAAAAGAAATGGAAGCTGCCGCAATGGAAGACGACGATGCAGCACTTGATCAATTTGATAGTTTATTGATGAAGCATATTTTATTTGCAGCCAGTAATGCAGGCATGGCTTTTTTGCATGGCTTAACACGTAGCTGTTTTGCTAAAGCGCCCGTGTGTGGTGCAACCGCTGTTTACTACAAACAGCTAAGCAGAATGAGTCGAGGCCTTGCTTTTACAACCGATGTAGCCATGTTGGTACTTGGTGGCGAGCTAAAGCGTAAAGAGATGATTTCAGCGCGTTTAGGTGATGTACTAAGTCATTTATATTTAGCGTCTACAGTGTTAAAGCGCTTTGAAGATGAAGGTCGTCAGCAAGCTGACTTACCGTTTGTGAAATACGCAATTGAAAACTCATTGTATGAAATTGGCCAAGCGTTTGATGGCTTTTTTAAAAACTTTTCAAACCCGGTGGTTAACTTTTTACTTAAACGCATTGTGTTTCCGCTGGGGAATCATTACCACAAGCCAAGTGATGAAACAGCCCAAAGTATTTGCGAGCATATGACGCAACCAGGGGTGTTTAGAAACCGTTTAACGCACTTATGTTATGTAGATGAAAATGCGGGCACGGGCGTGATGGAAAATGCTTTTTTAGCTATGCACGATATGCAAACACAGTTTAAAGACTTAAAACAATGGCAGCGAAAAGGTAAGGTACCTGCGACACTGGATATAGAAGGCGCGATTAATTATGCGTTAGAGCAAGGCTTTTTAGAGCAAGCTGATGCCGATGCAATGCACCATACCAATAAACTAAGAAAACAAGCCATTGCCGTTGATAACTTTAAACCCGGTGAGCTTTGATAAAATTCACATTTAGCTAAAATGCAAAAGGCCTCGTATTTGAGGCCTTTTTTATAATTGAGTATTTGCAGCTCGCGTTTAGCGTGCGTAAGGGTCTGCCACTATTTTGTCTATATACCATTTCCCTTTTTTACGAAGCATTTTTACGCTGCGCATATCGTCAATTTTATCACCATTAAAATAACCGGTAAAAATTAGATTTATTTTGGCGTTATCACCATATTGTTCGCGCACACTCATATTGGTCATATCGACTTCAATCACAACTTCATCGTATTGTAGGTTGACTAAGTTTCGGGCAAATTGTTTAGCGGTGCCGTAAGATTTCATTATGCGGCTGAGATTTGGGGTGGCCATTGTACTGGCTTTTTGTAAATCTTTTTGATTGTATAACGCATCAAAGTAGGCAGTGGCTGTGTCGCCGGGTGAGTCGCCCAGTGTTTGCACGTTATCGCCACAGGCGGTTAAAAATATGCAAACTATAAAACTTAAATAAGTTGTTATTTTTTTCATGGTGTATTTTTTTAATTAATTTTTTAAAGTGTGTGATTAATTAAACAAGATGTAAAGCAGCACCGCGTAATAAATAGAAAATCGAATCATAAATAATAAAAAAGGATGCCATAAGCATCCTTTTTAGTATCTCAAGGAGAGAAGTTTACTGTACTAATTCTTGCTCGCTAAATTCTTCTGCAAAAAGTGGGCTTGATAAGTAACGCTCCGTTGCACTTGGTAAAATTACCACAATGTTTTTGTCCGCGTTTTCTGGTTTTTCAGCATAGCGTTTAGCGGCAACAACCGCTGCGCCCGAAGAAATACCTACTAAAATACCTTCTTTTTTCATTAGTTCATGAGCCATTGCAATCGCATCTTCGTTTGATACTTGCTCAGCAGCATCAATCACACTTAAATCAAGGTTACCAGGAATAAAGCCCGCGCCAATGCCCTGTATTTTATGTGGACCTGGTTTAACTTCTTCGCCTGCAAGCGTTTGGCTAATAACAGGTGAATTAGTTGGCTCAACTGCAATCGCTTTAACATCTAGGCCTTTTTCGTTTTTAAGGTAACGACTAACACCTGTAATAGTACCGCCAGTGCCTACGCCTGCTACAAAAAAGTCGATATTGCCATTAAGTGCTTCAAAAATTTCTGGACCCGTTGTTTCAAAGTGAATTTTAGGGTTAGCTGGGTTTTCGAACTGTTGTAATAAAATGTATTTTTCTGGATCGGTTGCTTGAATTTCTTTTGCTTTTTCAATTGCGCCATTCATACCTTTAGCACCATCTGTCAGCACTAAGTTAGCGCCTAATGCTTTTAATAGTTTGCGGCGCTCTAAGCTCATTGTATTGGGCATGGTGAGTGTTAATTTGTAACCACGTGCTGCTGCAACAAATGCAAGGGCGATACCTGTATTACCCGATGTAGGTTCAATTAGTTCTTTACCTTCAACAAGCTGACCTGATTTTTCAGCTTCCCAAATCATTGATGCACCAATACGACATTTAATACTAAAGCTAGGGTTACGCGATTCTACTTTAGCGTAAACGTTACCGCCTGTTACGCGATTAAGTTTTACCAGTGGTGTATTACCAATGCTTAGTGAGTTATCTTCAAAAATAGTAGACATAATGTTCCTTTGGATACAATCTGATCAATGTGTTAATAGCCTTTGCTATTAACTATATAAATACACTTTACTGCGAGTTTAAAAAAACTAAAGTAAAGTTTGGCTATAACATATATCTATTGAGCTTATAACTAGCCGAAATAAAAATTAGTTATTATTGTTGCTTTAGTTATTAAGAATGCGGGCTTATTTTTAAATTTAAAGAGTAAACCTTGTCACTTAGTTAAAAAATGCGCGAGATAGGCTAATAATTGAGATGATTTTGTGTGTTATTTGTGCACATGAATATAACTTGAATACTTTTATCACACAACGCGTCTAAAACATGTTAAAAACACACTATCTATATTCAATTCAACTAAGCAATCACAATGAAGTTAATCTTAAAATTAATTGCCGGTATTGTGGCCGGTATTTTAGTCGGGCTTTATGTGCCTCTCACTGGTGTTGAGCTTTTATTTACTATTAAAGAACTTATTGGCCAACTCATATCTTTTACCATCCCATTAATTATTTTATTTTTTATTGCTTCGGGAATTGCTGGCTTGCCTAAAGGGTCAGGCCATTTATTAGGTAAAACAGTTGGCTTTGCTTATAGCTCTACAGTAATTGCAGGTACGCTTGCATTTTTACTGGTAAGTGCGGTTATCCCACTTTTAAGTGGAAATATTACATTTGAAGCCGAAGTAGCTACAGAAATTGGCAGTTTTATTGATTTAGAAATCCCACCGCTGATGGGGGTAATGACAGCCCTTGTGACTGCGTTCGTATTTGGCATAGGCATGAGCCAACTTGAGTTAGAAGCACTTAAAAAAGTGTCTGATCAGGGTCGCGATGTAATCGATGCATTATTATCTAAAGTAATTATTCCAGCGTTACCATTTTATATAGCGGGTGTATTTGCAGAAATGACCGTAGCTGGTACCGTGGTAGATACACTGCAAACATTTGGTGTAGTGCTTATTGCAGCACTTGTTATGCATTGGCTGTGGTTAACCGTATTGTATGTTTCTACAGGGTTACTGCTTAAACGTAACCCGTTGGAGTTAGTTAAAAATATGCTGCCTGCTTATTTTACAGCGTTGGGTACAATGTCGAGCGCGGCTACAATTCCAGTTTCGTTGCAATCAAGTAAAGCAAATAACGTAAAAGAAGATGTAGCAAACTTTACCGTGCCACTGTGCGCTACCATTCACTTATCGGGCTCTACTATTACGATTGTGACATGTGCAATGGCCGTTATGTTTTTATCGCCAAGTATGGAAGTTCCCTCTTTAGTGGGGATGCTGCCGTTTATTATGATGTTAGGGGTAGTCATGATTGCAGCGCCAGGTGCACCTGGCGGAGCAGTAATGTCGGCGCTGGGCTTATTAACCAGCATGCTTGGCTTTAACGAAGGGGCTGTTGCATTAATGATTGCTCTTTACCTTGCGCAAGATAGTTTTGGTACAGCGTGTAATGTTACAGGCGATGGTATTATTGCCCTTTGGGTAGACCGTTTTAGCGAAAAAGCAGCGTCATAAAAACTAAAGTACTGGTTTTTAGCAGTAGTAAAATAATGCTAAAAGATGAGTACACCTAAAGCGAAGCAATAATATTAGTTATTGTTTCGCTTTAACTGTGGTAATGTGGCAAATTAGATTGTTTGTCGCGTATTGTTAGGTTAATGAGGGTATTACATTGATTAATGTGCTTTTAGTTGATGACCATGAGCTGGTACGAACTGGTATAAAACGTATATTAGATGACGTACGTGGTTTTAAAGTGGTAGGCGAAGCTAAAGATGGAGAGGCTGCGGTACAGTTTTGTCGCCAGCACGCACCTAATATTGTATTAATGGATATGAACATGCCTGGTATGGGCGGCTTAGAGGCTACTAAAAAGATTTGTCGCTATTGCCCAGACGTAAAAATTATTGTGCTTACGGTTAATTGCGAAGACCCATTTCCATCAAAAGTGATGCAAATTGGCGCGCATGGCTTTTTAACCAAAGGTGCGGGTTCTGATGAAATGGTTCGTGCTATACGTTCTGTTCATGCGGGACAGCGTTATATAGCCCCTGAAATTGCACAGCAAATTGCCCTTGCGCAAGTCACAGGGCGTACCGACGAAAACCCTTTTCAAAGCTTATCTGAGCGCGAGCTACAAATCATGCTAATGATCACCAAAGGTGAAAAAGCACAAGATATTGCTGAGCGCTTAAATTTAAGTTCAAAAACAGTAAATAGCTACCGTTACCGTATGTTTGAAAAATTAAACGTAGGAGGCGACGTAGAGCTTACTCATTTGGCTATTCGCCATAAAATGATTGATATAGACGTATCTCATTAATTTTTTAATTTATGTCTGAATTCGATCACGCCCAATTTTTAAAAACGCTATCAAGTGAGCCGGGTGTATACCGTATGCTTGATAGTGAACATCAAGTTATTTATGTCGGTAAAGCTAAAAACTTAAAAAAACGGGTAAGTAGCTACTTTAGATCTAATCTAACCGACAGCAAAACCCGTGTGTTAGTGAGTAATATTTGCGATATTGAAGTGACGCTTACAAACACCGAAACCGAAGCGCTACTGCTTGAAAATAACCTTATAAAAAAATATCAGCCGCGTTATAACATTTTACTACGTGATGATAAGTCATACCCCTATATATTACTGACCAGTCATAAACATCCGCGTTTAGCCTTTCATAGAGGCAGCCGCAAGGTAAAAGGCGAGTACTTTGGGCCTTTCCCAAGCGCTGGTGCAGTGTCAGAAAGTTTGCGTTTAATGCAAAAAATATTTCCGGTTCGTCAGTGCGAAGATGCCTATTACCGTGCCAGAAGCCGTCCATGTTTGCAGTATCAGCTAAAGCGTTGCTCCGCACCGTGTGTTAATAAAGTGACGGAGCAAGAGTACGCCGAACAAGTTGATTATGTACGTAAGTTTTTAACTGGCAAGTCGCACGAAGTAATAGCCGATTTAATAAAAAAAATGGAAGCGGCGAGTAAAGATCTTAACTTTGAGCTTGCAGCAAAAGTGCGTGACCAAATCATGCTGCTTCGCAAAATGCAGGAGCAACAGTCTATTTCAGGTAATTTTGCTGAAATGGATGTGGTGGGTTTTGCGCACTTAAATGGACTAAATGGGATTCACTTATTAATGATCCGCGATCATAAAGTGTTAGGCAGTAAAACCTACTTCCCTAAGGTGCCTAAAGATTCAGGCCAAGAGGAAATACTCACTTCGTTTTTAGGGCAATATTATTTAGCGCCGGGTGCGACAGGGCGCATAGCAAAAGAAATTATTTTACCGTTTGAGATTGAAGAAAGTAGTGCATTGAGTGAAGCCCTAACGCAAATTAGTGAGCGCAAAGTATCCCTTAAAGTGGTTACCCGCGGAGAGCGAGCACAATACCTTCAGCTTGCTAATAAAAATGCACTAAACAGTATTACCGTAAAACAAAGTACGCAAGATTCTATAAACAAACGTTATGCACAATTAAAAGCGACCCTAGGGTTAGATGATATAAACAGAATGGAATGTTTTGATATCAGCCACACCATGGGAGAGAACACAGTAGCCAGTTGTGTTGTATTTGATTCGCAAGGGCCAAATAACAAAGAGTACAGGCGTTACAACGTGACAGGTATAACCGGCGGTGATGATTACGCAGCAATGGAGTTTGCCCTTAACAAGCGCTATAACAAAGTGGTAGATGAAGAAAAAATTCCTGACGTTATATTTATTGACGGTGGTAAAGGGCAACTAGGCCGTGCTGAGCAATACTTTGCTACGTGGCCACATGCTAAAATGCCGCTGTTAGTGGGTGTAGCAAAAGGCACAAGCAGAAAGCCAGGCCTTGAAACCTTATTAATAGATGGCGGGCGAAAGACGATTCCTATGGATTCGGATGCGCCAGCGCTTCATTTAATCCAGCATATACGCGATGAATCGCATCGATTTGCCATTGCAGGGCACCGTAATAAGCGCCAAAAACAGCGCACGCAATCATTATTAGAAGAGATCAACGGAGTAGGCTCTAAGCGTCGCCAAACATTATTAAAATATTTAGGGGGCATGCAAGGGGTAAAAGCTGCTAATATAGAACAGTTAAAAAAAGTTCCTGGGATCAGTCCTGACATGGCTGAGAAGATATTTAACCATTTGCATGACAAGGGCTAGCCCTTCATGCGAATATAGAAAAAAAGACATATCCAAGTAGTTATGTGGAATATTCCAAACACACTCACAACCTTTAGACTTTTTCTTATCCCCATATTTTTGGTGATATTTTACTTGCCTTATAGCTGGGCGTTTTTTGCTGCCGCTTTTATTTTTTGGCTGGCATCAATTACCGATATACTTGATGGCTATTTAGCGCGAAAGCTAGAGCAATCTACGCCTTTTGGTGCATTTTTAGACCCGGTAGCTGATAAGGTTATGGTGTGTGCTGCACTTGTTGCGCTCTCTGAACATTATCAGTCTATGTATATGACAATCCCCGCGCTTATTATCATCAGCCGTGAAATAGTGATCTCTGCATTACGCGAATGGATGGCCGAACAAGGTAAACGTGGTAATGTAGCAGTATCAAATATGGGCAAAATAAAAACCGCAGCGCAAATGCTGGCGATTATTGGCCTGATATGGCAATTTGACACGTGGATGGTCTATTTAAGTTTTGCCTTATTGTATATAGCTACCTATTTAACACTGAGTTCTATGGTGCAATATTTAATGGCCGCATGGAGTGAATTGACCAAAAATTGATTGTAAACGTCTAATAACGCACCGTTTTAGATAAAAAATAATCAAACAGTTCAAAAGTGGCATTTTTTGTGTTGACGCGTTTAATAATCTCTGTAGAATGCGTCCGTGTTGAGAGGGCATAGCCCCTAAGATAAAGAAAACCAAAGTTACTTAATTACCAGCGCAAACATCGCAAGATGTTGAATAACGCAGATAATTAAATAATAATGCGGCACTAGCTCAGTTGGTAGAGCGCGACCTTGCCAAGGTCGAGGTCACGAGTTCGAGCCTCGTGTGCCGCTCCAAGTTTTCATTAGGTTGTCCAACGGTTTGGCGGAATGGCAGAGTGGCCATGCAGCGGATTGCAAATCCGTCCACCTCGGTTCGACTCCGGGTTCCGCCTCCATTCAACACTCCACATGCTTTAAATAGCAAACTCGATGCCCGAGTGGTGGAATTGGTAGACACAAGGGATTTAAAATCCCTCGACTAACAAGTCGT